>JBFMGU010000244.1:0-16152 GCA_040752415.1 Myxococcota bacterium | reverse complement strand
ATGGTTGACGACGGTGAGCGGGTGTGGGGAAGGGGGGCGAGCGGGCGCAACGGCATGAACGTGGGGGGTTAGGTGTTCGCCCGCCACGACGGAATGGGCAATCTTGTTTAGACGCAGCCCCTTACGTCGTGGGAGCGGGCGCACCCTGCAGGAGGGCTTCCTCCAGGGCATCCAGGAGCTCTTCAAACGCCACCGGTTTCTCCAGGTCCGCGCTGGCGGAGATGGGCGCGCCGGCACCGGCGGCGGCGCTCAACACCACCACGGGGATCGTCGCCAGGTTGGCATCCCGGAGCTGCGCACGACGGAACGCCCACCCGTCGACGATGGGCATGAGCAGGTCCAGCACGATGACGTCCACCCGCGTGCTCCGCAGCTCGCGCAGCGCGGCCCAGCCATGGTGCGCGGTGATGACCACCATCCCCTGCGCCTCCAGCAGCTCACGCAGCATCTCTCGCGCGTCGGGATCATCATCCACCACCAGCGCGGTGCGCCCGGCCAACGCCCGACGCGCGGTACGCTGGCTCAGATTCGTTCCGCGGAAGATGGTCCTGCCCCCGTGTCGCCCCGCTGCCCACGTCGTCATTGCACCACCCTTGAAGGCCGCTTCGCACTCACAGGTGTGGCATCCGTATCACGGCGGAGCGCGGATGACACCCGTTTCTCCGTCGTGGCGACGTGCCACGTGGGGTGGGGCGTGCCGCGTTTTGCCGCGACGCATCGGAGTGGCGACGAGAACCGGCTCCGTCGTTCAGGCCATCGCGGGACGTGCGGTGCCGCGCGGCACGCCGGTCTCGCGGCGCAGCCTGCGCAGACGCAGCCCCAGGTTCAGTGACACCACGCCAAACGCAATGGCGAACGCGGCCACCATCCACGCCAGGGTCAGCAGGCCCGCCGCGGGCCACGCCACCAGCAGCACGCCAAACACCACCGAGAGGACGCCGGCCACGCCCATGGCCCACTCGTCGTGGACCAGCTTGCGCAGCTTGATGGCTCCCACCACGTCAAGGATCCCGCGCGCAATCGACCAGCCGGCCACCAGGTAGAGCAGCGCCAGCAACGTGACACCCGGGAACGCCACCGCCGCAATGCCCGCGGCAAGGCCGAGGATGCCGGTGATCACGTAGGGCCAGGCCTTTCCGCCCGCGTTGTGGTGGCTCAGCCCCAGCCACAAGGATGCAATCCCGTCGGCGAACGACATCACGGCGAACAACGCAGCCAGCATCAACAGGGTGAGGCCCGGCCAGGCAATGGCGAGGGCACCTGCCAGGATTGCCAGCACCCCACGGATGACGAACAAGGACCAACAGTCGGCCAAGGCAGCGAGCATGGTTCCTCCCGTCGGCGGCGCGTCACGTGCGCAACCGCTTCCACCGGGATCTCGCCGACGGGGGGACCGCGCGCAGGCCGGGGAGCGCGGAAACCCCGACGTCACGGCGCGCACAGGTGTGCCGGTCATCCCGGAACCCGGGAGGGTGTGCTCCGTCGCGGACAGGGCCGGGCGTGGGGCCTCCCGTCAGCGCAGCCTCGTTCGCGCGCGGGCGTCGTCACGCGCGTGGATCGCGCACGCTCGACGGCGGAAAAGGCGAAGCCCCTGCACGCAGCCGGCTGTTTCTCGTCGGCGGCATGCAGGAGCTTCAGGGAAGGCAAGGAGCCAAGGCCGGGCTCCGTGGTGTGGTGTAGCAACGCACGCGTGGGATCGCAGCAAGCGAGCAACGCCCACGTCCGGACGGTCCGTGCCTCCGCGTCCGACGGAACCAGGCCGCGGAGGAGTTTGCACGGGCTCGCCCGCCTTGCCATGGTGCGGGGTCATGAAGCGCTACGTGGGAGTCTTGGGAATGTTGCTCGCGGTGGGCAGTGCGCGGGCGGATCTCGTCGTCACCGGGACGGAGGTGGTGAAGGACCGCACCGGCGCCAGCCAGGGTGAGCGGGAGCGGAAGGTGTACATCAGCCCGCGCGGCATCCGCGTGGATTCGGAGGGCGAGAGCCACATCCTGGACGCACGCAACGGCCTGATGATCGAGGTGGATCACCGCAAGAAGACGGCGCGGGTGATCACGTTCAAGCAGCTGGGGGAGATGACGGAGATCGCGCGCAAGGAGGCGGACGAGGCGGTGGCGCGTGCGCAGAAGGAGCTGTCCTCCATGCCGCCCAACGTGCGCGCGCAGGTGGAGGACGCCATCCGGCTGCAGCGTCGGGCGCAGGCGGCGCGGCAGAAGGGCGCGTACAAGCGCACCGCCACGGGCAAGAAGCGCACGGTGAATGGCTTTGCGTGTGAAGAGGTCAAGGAGACGCTCAATGACGAGTGGGTGGGCACCAGCTGCGTGCACCGCGGCGTCAAGCTCTCCGAGGGCGACCGGCACATGCTGCAGAAACTGGCCAAGGACATGGCGGATGCCGGCGTCAGCGGCGACGACGGAGGCTTCACCCGCGCCTTCCTCGACGGAATTCCCGTGGAGATGGCGGTGGTGGATCAGCGCAGCGGTCAACTCAAGGTGGAGGAGCGCGTGACCAGGGTGGAGAGCGTGCCGGTTTCGGAGGCGTTGTTCGACGTCCCGCAGGGCTACACCACGCAGACCTGGGACGGCGCCGGACCCCACCTCGGCAAGCACAAGGACAAGCACTGACGTTCCGCGTTCTCCGTCGTCACGCTGCGCACCCGTCCGTGCCCGTCACCGGTTCCCCACCGCAAGCTCCTCTCCCTTCCTCCGCAGCAACACGTACATGGCGCCCGCTCCCCCGTCGTGGGACCTGGCGGTGCAGAACGCGAGCACCTGTCGGCTCATCGCTCCGCGGCTGAGCCACTGGACCACCTTCTCCTTGAGCACCGGAATGCGGTCCTTGCTGTGCCGCCCGCGCCCGTGCACCACCAGGACGCAGCGACGCGCCTCCAGCCTGGCCCGACGGAGAAACCCACGCAGCTCGTCGTACGCCTCGTCGACCACGCGCCCATGCAGGTCCACGTAACCCTGCACACTGAACTCACCCGCGCGCAGCCGCGCCATCACCCGCGGGTCCAATCCCGCGCGCGCTCCCTCCACGAACTCGTCCTGGTCCGCCAGGTCAAACACGCCCTCCCCGCGCACGAAGCGGCACAGCTCCTCGAACGCCTCGTCGTCGGGGTCGACCTCCGGGCGCTCCAGGTCCACGCGCATTGGCAGCACGGGCCGCTTGCCCGGGTGCAGCACCGCCATCGGCGTGGCACCGCGCACGGCTTCCAGCCACAGTCGCGCGTCGTCCCCGGGTCCGTGCTCCGTGGGGGCAGGGCGCACCGCCGGCCGCGCGGGCGCGGGCTTTGGCGCTTGCGTCGTGACGTGGTGCTTCAGCCGCGCCCGGACCTCCGGCCGCACGAAGGGATTGTTGAAACGGCTCGTCCCCTCTCCTGGGCACGAGGACATCTCCGTCAGCGCAGCGCCAGGAGGCTCTCCATGGCGGGGCGGAGCAGCGCTCCACCGTCAAAAGCCGCCAGGGATGTATCAAACCGGTCCAGCATGTGCGTGTGCGTCTTGGGCCACTTCTCCTCCACCAGCGAGGGCGCCACCGCAAACGCCGTCACCGCCAGCGCGTAGGCCCGCGCGGGATCGTCCGCCATGCGCTCCCGCCGCATCGCGCGTTCCAGCTTCTGGTCGAACAGTGCACGCTCGCGCTCGTCCTGGCGGTAGTGCTCCTCGGACAGCGCGTAAAGGATGCCCAGCGCCGCCACGCCCCGCAGACCGCGCAGCTTGCTGATGGCCAGCAGCTCGCCCGGCACATGGATGCCGCGCACCTCGTCGGTGCCCAGCGCCGCGGGCAGCGGTTCCGCGAGCAGGCGCACCCGCAACATGCCCTTCACCTTGGCCATGCGCGCGGTGATGTTGGCCTTGTCGCGGTCCGCCGTCCGACGCCACTCCTCCTTCACCTCCTGCAGCTCCTTCACCTCCGGAGCCAGCGGCGCCAGTCGCAGCGTGCGCAGGTTGCCCAGCTTCTTGAGCTGCGCCGGAAGGGCCGCGGCCACCGGCTCCACCACCTGCAGGTCGCGCACCTCCCACGGCACCGTGCTCGCGTCCTTGGGCTGCGGGTCCACCGGCAGGTACCCGCACGCAAAGCCAATGCGCAGCCGCAGCGCCATCTCGCTGTGCGGGCGCTTCTCCTTGCGCCACTCCGCCAGGTGGTGCACGAACAGCGGGTCGCGCGTCACCACCAGCTTGTTCAGCTCGGGCAGCAGCTCGGTGAGCTCCTTGAGCTCAGCCGGGCCCCACAGCGGCTGATCCAGCGTCTTCGTCGGCGGCAGCGGACCGCACAGCTCGTCCAGCAGCTCCAGGCCGCGCTCCAACGCATCCAGGTCGGGACGGGACAACAACGGGCTCAGACGGATCTTGCGCGCCGCGGCCAGCGCCTCACGACGTGCCCCCATCGGCATCTCTCGTCGGGGGGCGCGGATGGGAGCGTCTCCGGTGAATTTGCGCACGCGCTGGTGCACGGACGGGCCAAAGCCCACAAGCGGCTCGGTTGGGCGTGCCATGGCGCGGGATTCTATTGCGCTTCAGTCGCCGTGTCCGCCTCCACGGACACCGGCCACCTTTCGGAGGCCCGGGATTTCCCTGGCACAGGGGTTGCTGGGTCTGGAGCGGAAAGGGAGGAAGCCATGGCCACGGAGCGAACCGGGCCGTTGCCCGGAGAGGAAGAGCAGGAGGGGGAGGCGTCGCCCAAGTCCCTGGTCTCAGAGCGTTTCATCCACGCGTTGTGTGTGCTGCGTCGTCGTCAGGCGGCGCGGAGGAAGGTGGCGGGCAAGACCGGCGTGGCCCCGCCCCGGCCCACGGAGGCGGCAATCCTGGCGCTGCAGCACTGAGCGCCCGCCCGGTTGGCGCGGGATTTCCGCGGCGGCCGGTCAGAACGTCACGGCGTCCTGCGGGCTGGTGGTGGGCTCGCCGGGCCGGATGACCCGCTTCTTCCGCCACGTCCGCGGCCGGCCTTCCTCCGGCGGAATGACCTCGTACGTCTCCGCCTCCAGCTCCGGCTCCGGTGCCCGCGTGATCACGTCCAGGGCCAGTGGCGCCAGCATCACCAGGGAGAGCGCCAGCACCGTCAGCACGCCCGTGCCCAGCGTGGCCACCAGCAGGCTCGCCCCGGCGGCGGCCGCCGTCTCGCTGTCCACCCCGGTCTGTCGAGCCTTCTGGCGCGCCAGCTGCCGCTCGTACAGCCAGGGAACCACCACCAGCGTGTTGAACAGGATCCCGGCGATCAGCGGCAGTGCCGTCGCCACGCCCAGGGTCCACACCGCCGCGTACGCCGCGCCCAGCACCCAGAACAGCTTGGAGCGCCCGCCCAGCAGCATGTCGTTGACGGAGGTGAGGATGACGGAGATGCCCACCGGCACCGCCATCCCCAGCAGCGCCGCCGCCGCCAGGCCCGCGCCGCCAAAGCAGCCCACGTAGAGCAGGTTCGTGTCGCCACCCTGGCTGTAGCCCAGCACCGGCCCCGTCCCCAGCGCGCAGGCCAGGCCACTCAGCGGTAGGCAGCCCAACGCGGCCACCCACAACCCCGCCGCGCCACCCACCAGCGACGCGGGATGCAGTCCCAACGCGCGCGCTTCCGGCTCGTCGTCGGTGGGGGTGGGCGCGGGGCGCGGGTGCGTGGGCGGAGGCGCGGGAGGGAAGGACGGCGTGGGCTCCGGCGCCATCTCCTCGTCGGGGAGCGGCGGCGGGAGTGGTGGTGGCTCCTCCGCCTGCGCCCATGCCGGTAACGGGCAGAGCGCGGCGGCCAGCAGCACCGTGGCCACCGTCCGCGCGGCCACTCCCGTTGTCACCGGGGGCCGCCCTTCTTGTAGCGCTCGATGCTGGTGCGCATCTCGATGGCGTCGGGAGCCTTGGGCGACATCTCCAGGTACGCCTCGTACGCGCGCGCCGCCTCCTCGTACTTCTCCTGTCGCGCGTAGGCCACGCCCAGGTCGCGCATGGCCTCGGCCAGCTTGTCATCCAACGCCAGCGCCGCGTGCAGCACCTGGACGGCTTCCTTGTCCTGCCCGCTCGCCAGCAGGCGACGCGCTTCCGCCAGCCGTACCCGCGCGCCCTCTGGTCCCGTCGAGGCGGGGGTGGGCGGAGGCGGCGCCAGGCCCACGCCGCTGAGTGTTCCCAGCAGCAGCGCGCTCACCAGCACCGCGGCCACGCGGAGCGGCGTGATTCCGCTGCCCAGCTTCGGCGCCGGTCCCAACGACGCCACCGACGGAATCGGCGCCAACCCGGCCAGCAGGCTCGCCGCGTTGTCGGTCTTGGGCTTGGCGGGTGGCGGCGCGGGTGCCTCGACGGGCTTCTTGAGCGGCGGAGGCTTGCCCGGCGCGTTCACCACCCAGCCGTCGACGACGGGCGCGCGCACCGTCTCCTCGGGCACCGGCGCGGTGTTGAAGGAGCCGCCGAGCAGTGAGGCGAACTCGTCGTCGTTGAAGGTCTCCTTGTCCAGGTACGGAGACTCCTCCGGTGCGGGTGCCTCGCCCGTGGGCGCCGCCGACGGGGGCGGGCGGGGCAGCTCCCCGTCCATCGTTGGCTCGCCGTGGTACGTGCTGATCAGCTCCGCGGTGCCGGTCACCGGCGGCAGCAGGAACTCCTGGGAATTTGGCGGCAGGGTCAGCTCGGAAGTCGCGGCGTGGGTGGCCTCGTCGCCGGTGCCGTACGTCGTGGTGCGGTCGGGGTCGTCGCCGCTGCGTTCCTCGTCGTGGATCCCCAGCTCCGCGGCGCCTCCGCCCACCTTCGCGCGCGGTGCGGCGCTGGGGACCAGGTCGGGGGTGCCGGAGATGAGCGAGGCGAACAGGCCGCCGCCCGGCGCTTCCGGCGCGGATTCCGGCGGGGCCTCCTCCGTCGCGGCGGGCGGCGGTGTCGACGGGGGCGGAGCCGAGAGCGCCGGGCCGCTCAGCTCCAGGTCGGGGCTCCCGCTGAGCAGCGCGGCGAACAGGCCGCTGCTCGTGGGCATGGTGGCGTCCTGCGGCCACATCGTCGCGGGCGGAGGCGCGGGCGGGGGCGCGGTGAAGTCGGGCGCGCTGCGCTCCGGCGGGTCGGAGGCCCCCGTGATGCTCGACCCGTCACCCTCGTTGTGCAGCAGGCGCTCGCGGCTGGGGCCCGGCGGCTTGCTTGCGGGCACCGCCACGCCCCCGCACGAGGGACAACGCGCAAAGGCGCCCTCGCTCACCGCTTCCGCGGGGACGAAGACGCTCTGGCAGCGGGGGCATTCGTAGCGCTGGACGGACATGGGGCGGCGGCATCATAGACCAAGGGTGCCGGCGGTCGCGCGTCGGCTTTCCGTCCCATCCCAGCCACCGCCACCCGGACCGCGGGCAGGAGGACGGCGCCACGGGTGGGGGAGTATGCAGGACGCACCTACCATGCACGTCGCCATTGGAACCGCAGGCCACATCGACCACGGCAAGAGCACGCTGGTGAAGGCCCTCACCGGCGCCAACACCGACCGCCTCCCTGAGGAGAAACGCCGCGGCATCACCATCGAGCTGGGGTTCGCCTCCTGGGATCTCGGCTCAGGCGTCACCGCCAGCGTGATCGACGTGCCCGGGCACGAGCGCCTGGTGCACACCATGGTGGCCGGCGCGTGGGGCCTGGATCTCCTGCTGCTCGTGGTGGCCGCGGATGAAGGCGTGATGCCGCAGACGCGGGAGCACGTGGCCATTGCCAGCCTGCTGGGCGTGCGCGGGATGGTGGTGGCGCTCTCCAAGGTGGACCGCGTGGAGCCGGAGCTCGTCGAGCTGGCCGCCGAGGAGGTGCGCGCGCAGCTGCAGGGCGCGGGGCTGGGAGAGGTGCCGGTGGTGCCGGTGTCAGCACAGACCGGGGTGGGGCTCCCGACGCTGCGCGCGGAGCTCCTGAAGGCGGTGAAGGCCCTCCCGCCCCGTCCCGTCGACGGAGTGCCCTTCTTGCCGGTGGACCGCGTCTTCAGCGTGAAGGGGTTTGGCACCGTCGTCACCGGGACGCTCTCCGGTGGATCCCTCAAGGTCGACGACGAGGTGGACGTGCATCCCGGCCCCAAGGGCGTGCGTGCCCGCGGGCTGCAGAGCCATGGCAAGACGGTGACGCAGGCGCAGCCGGGATGGCGCACCGCGGTGAACCTGCCGGGCGTGGCGGTGACGGACGTGCCGCGCGGCGCGGTGCTCTGCCCGACGGGAGCGCTGGTGCCCACCCGACGTGTCGACGTGCAACTGCGCACGCTCGCTGAAGCGCCGCGCCTGCGCGACCACGCTTCCGTGATGGTGCACGTGGGCGCCGCCGCGGTGCCAGCGCGTCTGCGTCTGGTCTACGAGCCTGCCGGCGAATCACCGGGGCTGGAGCCGGGAACCACGTCGGTGGTGCAGCTGATTCTCGAGGGCGAGATGGTGTGTCGTCCTGGGCAGCGGTTCATCCTGCGCGGACATCGTCGTCTGCCCGGGCAGGGGGCGACGTTTGGGGGCGGGGAGATCCTGGATCCGCATCCTCCCCGTCGTCGCCGCGGCCGGCCCGACACCGCCAGCGCGTTGGAGGCGTTGCGTTCCGGCGGGCTGCCGCAGCGACTTGGGCAGGCGGTCTGGGACACGGGCGCCCTCGGCGCGGACCTCGCGCAGCTTCGTCGACGGCTGCCCTGGAAGGACGTGAAGAAGGCGGTGGACGACGCGGTGGGGCGCGCCCAGCTCCGTCGCGCCCGCCTGGGCGAGACCGAAGTCCTCTGGCACCCCGACCGCCTCGCGGAATTCACCACGCGACTGCAGGCCGCGCTCACGCGCTACCACCAGGATCATCCGCTGGAGCCGCATGCCCCGCTGGAGGAGATGCGCACGACGCTGAAGGTGGACGGCCAGGTGCTGGAGCGCGCGCGCTTCTCCGCGCTTCTCGGCGTGCTGAAGAGCAACGCGGTCGTCGTCGAGGGCGACGGGGTGCGACTGGCCTCCCACCGCCCCAAGGGCGTGAGCCCGGAGCTGTTGTCCAAGGTGGAACACGCGCACGTGGAAGCGGGTCTGGCGCCACCTTCGCGCGGTCAGCTCGCCACGTCGCTGGGCGTCTCGGAGGGTGCGGTCTCCGACGCCACCAAGGCGCTGGTCAGCAGCCAGAAGCTGGTGCGGGTGAAGGATGACCTGCACTTCGCGCGCACGCCGTACGACGCGCTGGTGGCCAGGACGCTCGCCTTCATCGACGAGAAGGGCGGCATCACCACGCAGGAGTTCAAGGACCTGATGGGGGAGACGCGCAAGTACGTCATCCCCTTCCTGGAGCACCTGGACGACGCACGCATCACCCTGCGCGTCGGCGAGAAGCGCGTGCGCCGCTCACCGCGCGCGGCGGGTTGATCACGGAGCCTGCAAGGCGCCGCGGCTGAGGCCCTCGGTCTCATTGCCCAGACGGGTGAGTCCCTGACCTTCTCCGCTCACAAGCGCGCGGACCTGGTTGGCCGGGTCGGCGGTGCGCAGCGCGGCGGACACCTGGATGGCCTCCACGTACAGACCGGAGAGACCGCGCTCGGGGAGGTTCGCGGGGCTGTCGGGCACGGTGATGTTCTGTGCGCCGGCGCCGCCGGGCAGGTAGATCACCCAGCGTCCGTCGTCACCGGCAATCACGGCGCGGTGGAAGTCCGAGCCCGGCACGCCCGCGACATTCAACGTGCGCGTCGGCGACGGATTCGCGGTCACGCGGTAGGTGCTCCCGGTGGCGAACGGCATCATGGCGCCCAGGTCCACCTCCGACGGCAGCACCTCGAACGCGGCGGTGCGCAGGCTCAGCTCGGTGGGCGCGCCGCCGGGCGCGGGACCAAACGCGAACGTGGACACGGCGTAATCACCGGACTCCAGCCCGCCGTAGCGCGGCGCCAGCTTGATGGGCTGGAACCCGGCCGCGGCCTCGTCGGGGGCCAGGCTGGTCAGGCCCAGCGGGACAAAGCCGTGACCGGGCACGCGCGCGCCCGCGGCCACCAGCGCCTGGGGAGCGGCCGCGCCGTCGGGGAACCCGCTGAACGACACGCTGGTGTACAGCGTCTGCTCCTGCCGCACGGTGAGCGGTGCCTGCGGGAAGGCGAAGTAGTCGGGCACGTACTCGTCGGTGACGCCGTTGTTGTTCACGTCGGGCTCGCCGTCGAAGTCGGTGTCGCCGTCGTAGACGTAGGGCAGGTCGGTGAGCAGGTAGCCGGTGGCCAGCCCATGGGTCAGCCCCTCGAAGTACGGGATGAGCGCCAGGATCGCGGTGACGGGGTCACCCAGTCCCAACAGGCCCTGCACCGCCGCAAACGGCAGGCGACCGCCGAACGCCCACGCAATGCGCCGCCCACCGCTGCCCAGCGCGTAGAACGAGTCCTTGAACGTCTGCGCGCCCACCAGCGGGATTTCCGCCGAGAGCGTGATGCCACCCGGCAGCGGAATCTGCTGACTGCCGATGATGGGCAGCTCGATGTCGACGAAGATGGTGTCCCCGAGCAGGCGCGAGAACGAGAGGTCCGCCACGTTGGGCGCGCTCACGCCGGCCAGCGCCATCTCCACCGGACCCTGGCTCGTCGCGGACTCCAGGTTCACCGTGCCGCGCAGCCCCGCGGACTGCTGCGGCGGCTGCAACGAGGCCAGCGGAATGACCACGTCCAGCCCACCGCCTTGCTCGGCCGGCAGGGAGAAGAAGGTCACGTAGTCAAAGGCCTGGTGGAACACGCTGACGGTGTAGGGCGCGCTCGTGGCCTCCGGCTCCAGCTCGACGAGACCCGCGGGACCCGTGGTCTCCTCCTGGTCGTTCACGCGCACAATCGCGCCGGAGACCGGGCTGCCGCTGCGTGCGTCGGTGACGGCCACGCGCACGCCGGCGGGCGGAGCGCCCAGGTTGACCACGCTCACCGCCGGGCTGGTCACGTTCTGCGCGCTGGCGGTGATGCGCGCGGTGCCACTGTCCAGGCCCGCGGTCAGCAGCGTCTCCGTCGAGGGACCGGCCAGCACGTCGGCCATGCTGGGCTGGTCGGTGGCCCAGGTCAGCGCCACACCCACCAGGATCCGGCCCGCCGCATCCAGCGCCAACGCCCCCAGCGGCGCGCTCTCGCCGGGGCGCATGGTCAGCGTGCAGGCCGCGCGCGCGTCCAGCAGCGGGTCGCACAGGCCGTACGGCGTGGAGATGACGATCTTGGCCACCTGCGAGGTGGGCGGGTCCGCGCACACGCCCGCGCGACAGATCTGGGGCGCCGCGCAATCCCCGGTGCCGCGACACTCCAGCGCCGGCACGCACACCCCGCCCACGCACTCCTCGGAGAGGCCGCAGGCCGGCACGTTGGGCCCGCACTCCGCGGCCGGCTGGCACACGCCGGAGACGCACAACCCGCCCGCGCAATCCGCATCCCGCGCGCACGCCGGCCGGTCGCGACACTTCCCGTCCTCCGCGCAATACAAGGTCGCGCTGCCGCACGCGGCGTCGTCGGTGCAGGGCTCGTAGGGGGTGCAGCGGCCGGAGGCGCATTCCAGGTACTGACCCTGCTCGGCGCAATCCTCGTCCACCTCGCACAGCGGCGGAATGCACACGCCGCCCTCGCAGATGCCGCCTTCCAGCAGGCACGTGAAGTCGCCCAGGCAGCGCTGCCGGCACCGACCCTCCGAGCACGTGTACACCGGCAGCGGCGCGCCCTCGTTGCACTGGGCGTCGTCGGCGCAGGCCGCCACGCACACGCCCGCCTCGCACACGCCGCCTTCCCCCGCGCATTCCTCGTCGGACTCGCAGCGGGTGCGGTCCTCACACCTGCCTTCCACGCAGAAGCGTGCGCCGCACTCCAGGTCGGACTCGCATGAGAGCCAGACGCAACGACCGTCCACGCAATCCCGTCCGTCCACGCTGCCGTTCACCGCGCAGTCCAGCTTGATGTTGCACTCCGGCGTCCACGCGTCGGGCGCGCCGCTGCTGCTGGAGGAAGCACCGCCGGACGACGACTGCCCGTTGCCCCCATCCAGGTCCGCCGCCACGCAGTGCGCCTCCACGCAGCGCAGGCCCGTGTCGCACTCCCGCTCCGCGCCGCACTCGTCGCCTTCCAGTCCGGGACCGGGCTCGGGTTGCACGCAGGTGGGGCAGGCGGACAGGGCAAGCAGGAAGGCCAGGCTGGACAGGCGGGTGAGGCGGGGCATGCGTGCTCCAACAAGCGGGGTCGCGGACCCTACCAGGGCCCACACGGCCGGGCCACGCAGCCACCGCGCGTGCGGCCTACCTTGACAGCGCGGGGCCGCGGCGCGGACCATGCGAGCCCTGTCTGGCGTCGGCTCTGGCGCCCTGAGGTCCAGCACATGTCCAAGGACAAGACCGCGCCCGGCATGGGCACGTTCAAGATCAGCGACGCGGTGAAGCGCCCCGTGGCGCCCTCGGCGCCCGCCGCCCTCAGCAAGAAGAAGGGCAAGGAGGAGCCGCCCCCCGGCGTGGGTTTCCCCACCATCGAGAAGCTGATTGAGTCCGACTCACTGGACCGCTCCGGCCTGGAAGCCCGCGTGGCGGCGCTGGAGGAGCTGGCCAAGACCGGCAACAACAAGGAGAAGGCCGGGGCCAAGAAGGCGCTGCAGGCCTACCAGCACGCCCAGGAGCTGCTGGAGTACCTCTGGAACACCAAGCAGAAGCTGGCCAGTCCCCCGGCCGCCAACCCCGCGGACGCCAAGAAGAAAGGCGCGCGCGGAGGCGCGGCTCGCTGATTCCCTTGATGGTGGGCCCGCCCTGGATCCCCCAGGGAGAAGCAACTGCCACGGGCCCGGTGCGATAACTTCGCTGCCTTGAGGGCACTCCCCCACGGCACCCAACACAGGAGAACAACATGGCTATCGTCAGCACCAACAACACCACCCGGGGCGGCTCCACGGAGATGTCCACCCAGACGAGCTCCACCCGGCAGACTCCCAACAGCTCTTTCGGGACCATGGTGCGTACGGGCGTTGCGACCGGAGCCGGAGCCGCGGCCGGAGCGGCTTCGGTGGCAGCGCCATTCGTGCCGGGTGGGACCGTCATCACCGCCGCCGTCAACGGTGGTGCCCAGGCCATGGGCGCCGGCGGGACGGGCTACGCGGGTGGCACCCAGCAGATCCCCGGGAACGGCACCGGTCTTGGCAGCGCGGGCACGGACGTGGCCTCCACGGGCAACCCGCAGCAGGACATGCTGAACCAGACCAAGAAGATGCAGGAGATGCAGATGTCCTTCTCCATGCAGTACCTGACGCTGCAGGAGAAGATGCAGAACGAGAACCGCCAGTACACCACCATCTCCAACGTGCTGAAGACCAAGCACGACACCGTCAAGAACAGCATCAACAACGTCCGCTGATAGGACGGGGCATCTGACACCAGGGCGGTCCGGCGTTGCGTCGGGCCGCCCTGTTGCTTTGTGGGGCCCAACACCTCTAGCCTGCGAAAACCCAGGCGGAGATCCCAATGAACCAGGAAATGGTCCAAGGCATTGTCCCCGTGCCCCAGAAGGAGGTCGCTCTCCTCTTGGAGGCGGGCTACCTCATGATGGAGCTGGGCAAGTGGAAGGAGGCCCAGGAGGTCTTTGCCGGCGTCTCCGCCCTGGTCCCGCACTCCGACGTGCCCCACATGGCCCTCGGCAACCTCTTCTTCGCCCAGGGCAAGTTCCAGCAGGCGCTGAAGTGTCACCGGGAAGCGTTGTCGGTGGCGCCGGAGAGCGCGCTGGCCCGTGCCCACGTGGGGGAGAGCCTCTTGTTCCTCAAGAAGTTCGACGAGGGGAAGGCCGAGCTGGAGCGCGCCATCAGCCAGGACCCCAAGGGCATGGCCGCGGACTTTGCGCGGGCGCTGCTTGATGCCCATGAGGCCGGTTGTTTTGATCGCGTCTGACCTGCTGCGGAAACGAGCCCGTGGCCTACCAGGAGTGAACCATGCGTGTGGGTAGGGGAGGTGGGCCGCGGGGTACCACCGGCACCGGCGGTGCCAAGGAAACCGGAAAGACCGGCAAGGCGGAGAAGGCCAGCTTCAAGGGCATGGTCACCGCCACCGGCGCCGCCGAGGACTCCACCGAGAAGGCCCGCCAGGTCCGCAGCTGGCTGCTGGATGAGCTCACGGGCCTGGCCAAAGACCTCAAGGACGGCAAGGCGTCCAAGGAGGAGGCCACGCGGAAGTTCGTGTCCCTCGTCGTCAAGGACAAGATGAAGGGCGCCAAGGGCGTGGGCATCAAGGCCATGGAGGAGTCCATCTCGGAGATGTGTGAGGCGGACCCGTCCTTCGTGAGCAGGCTCCAAACCGAGCTGGCCAAGCTGGCCCGCTCCTGAAACACGGCACTGGCGGCGCATGCGAGACAAGCTTCCCACCATCCCCGGTTCCACGCCGCGACCCGTGCCGCGGACCCCGGGGCCCAGCCCCAGACCGCCGCCCAACCCGGCCGCCAAGCAGGTCGCGGTGCAGAACCTGGGAGAGTCGCTGGGGGCCATCCCTCCGCCCAAGGGCAACAACAAGGGTGGCCCCGCGCTCACCCCGGACGGCAAGGTCGACAAGGCCGCGCTGATTGACCAGTACAAGCCCTTCGTCCGCTCCATTGCCGGCAAGATCAAGAAGACGCTGGCCAAGGAGATCGAGTTCGACGACCTCATGGAGTTCGGCATGATCGGCCTGCTGGAGGCAGCCGACCGCTACGACCCCAAGTTCGGCGCCAACTTCATGACCTTCAGCTACTACCGCGTGCGCGGCGCCATCTATGACGGCCTGCGCCAGATGGGCTGGGTCAACCGCAACGAGTACGCCAAGCTCCGCTTTGAGGAACGCGCCAACGCCTTCCTGCAGAACATGGCGGACCGCCAGGCCGGCTCCACCGCCGAGAACAAGCCCACCGAGGACGAGATCAACGAGCTGGCGGAGCAGGTCAGCAACCTCGTCACCATCTATGTGACCTCGCTGGAGGGCATGGAAGGCCTGCAGGTGGAGGACAAGGAAGCCGTCCCCATCGACACCCGCCTCGCCGACGTGGAGATGAAGAAGCACGTGCGTGAGGCGCTCTCGCGCATGCCGGAGCAGGAACAGAAGCTGCTCACGCTGTACTACTTCAAGGAGCTGAGCCTGCAGGAGGTGGGCGACCAGCTGGGCCTGTCCAAGAGCTGGACCAGCCGCCTGCACGCCAAGGCCATTGAGAAGCTCAGTCGCATCCTGCAGGAAATCACGCGGGAAGCGGCCACCGCGACACCGGGCCGGGCGCGCAACTGAGGGATCCCGGTATCCCACACAACTGCCGTCCCCCGGATGCGATACACTCTCCGCAAGCCCGCCCCCCGGCGGGTTGGTTCTCCTTGAGGAGGTAGCCGTGGCAGACCCCATTGGTGGCGGACTTGGCAAGGCCGCGCAGCAGATGATGCAGCAGGTCCAGCAGCAGGCCCAGCAAGCCCAGAAGGTGGGCGGTCAGCAGGGCGGCATGGAGAACAAGTTCGACAAGATGCTCTCCCAGCAGGTCAACCAGGCCCAGCAGGTCCAGGACGTCCAGAAGACGCAGGAGGCCACCAAGGCCGTGGACGTGCTGCACGCCGCCAAGACCGGAGGCGTGGACCCCTCCACCGGCGTGAAGGCGGTGGAAGCCGTCAAGGACCCCAAGAAGGCTGACGGTGTCCGTCGCCTGATGTCCGGCGTCATGGACGGCCAGAACGCGCTGGACAAGATCATTGCCAAGGCCTCCAGTGGCAAGCAGTTCTCCAACCAGGAGCTGCTGGCCATGCAGGCGGGCGTCTACAAGTTCAGCCAGGAGCTGGAGCTGACCAGCAAGGTGGTGGAGAAGGCCACCAGCGGCGTCAAGCAGACCATGCAGACCCAGGTCTGAGCGCCTCCCATCCTCCTGTTTCCGCAGCGGCGCCGGGGCAACCTGGCGCCGTTTTTCTTTTGTGGGGAGGCCACCTTGACCCTGGAAAATGCGGGTCGTTAGCATGGCCGCCCATTCCTGCGGGCGTCTTGCCCCTCCCGTGCCTGTGACCGTCGACAAATCCCCATAGGAGTCCCACCCGATGCCTCACTTTGAGGTCTTCATCCCGGCCAAGGATGCTGACAGCTTCAACGTCCAACTGACCGTCCAGGCCAACAACTGGCTCGGCGCGTTGCGCCTGGGTCTCGCCAACATCGGGGAGGGCCCCAACACCATTGCCAACATCCTCTGCGACATCAAAGAGGACGCCTCCATCCACGTGACCGACCCGGGGACCGGTCGCGTGTTCCGGCTCCGGGAAGTTCCCGCTCCTGG
>JBFMGU010000243.1:0-16198 GCA_040752415.1 Myxococcota bacterium | reverse complement strand
CGACGCCGACGCCGCGCGGACCAGCTACGCCAAGGTGGTGCTGGCCAAGGAGCGCATTGCTACGTTGCGCGTCCAGGCCCAGAACTGCGTGGGGGCAGAGAGCTACTACGGTGGCGAGACCGAGGTGCTGACCGACGTCGACCCCGAGCTGGCCGGTGGTGACCCGTTCTTCGGCGACCGTGGCACGCTGGACAATCCCCGCGACGACAACGCCAACAAGAAGGACAACGCGGACAACACCAGCAGTGAGACGCCGGAGATTCCCATCATCAGCGGCTTCCATTGAGTCCGGCGGGAGCGCCACCGCGAGCTGTCCGTCGGGTTCCGTGTGCTAGGAACGACGGGAATGGTCGGCATCCAGTACCCGCGCCGGTACGAGCTCATTGACGCCTGGCGCGGCGTGGCCAGCCTCCTGGTGGTCATCAATCACCAGTTCCTGGGCCGCTCCGCACTCACCGACCAGATGTGGCTGGGGGTCCAGCTCTTCTTCGTCATCAGTGGCTACTGCATCGCCGCCGCCGTCGACGACGGGCTGCAGCGAGGCATGTCCTTCCCCGCCTTCATGGCGCGTCGCGTCCGGCGCATCTGGCCGCCGTACGTGGCAAGTGGCGTCGTGGCGCTGGCGGTGGCGTTCCTGGTGGGGACGGTCCGCGGCGGGCTGGCGCGAGGCCTGGCCAACCTGGAAGGGCCGGTCCTCGAGTACGTCCAGAACCTCACGCTCACGCAGTGGGTGTCCATTCCCGCGTCGCTCGTCGGGGGAGCGGAGCCGCCTGCCGTGGCATGGGCCAACAAGACGTTGTGGGTGCAGGTCTACTGGTCGCTCAACTACGAGGAGCAGTTCTACCTGCTGTGCGGCGTGTCTTTGCTGCTGGCGCCGCTCGTCGGGGTGGGGCGGCTGTTTGCGCTGGGCACGGGTGTCGTCGTCATCTTCAATCTCTTCACCGCGGGGCTCATCACCGGGACGTTCGTGGACTACTGGCTGCAGTTCGCCACCGGCGTGCTGGTCTTCCTCCGCCTGCGCAAGGCCCCCGACGAGAAGAGCGCGCGCCAGCTGGAAGTCCTCCTGTTCTCCGCGCTGGTGCTGGTGGCCACGCGCGCGGCGTGGCAGGGCGAGTGGCCGCTGACGCAGGAGCACTACCAGTTCCACGCTCAGCTCGGGGTGTGCCTGTTGTTTGGCCTGCTGCTGGTGCGGCTGCGGCCCCTGGATGCGGTGGCGTCGACGACGACGGTGGTGCGGCTCCTGCGCTCCGCGGGTCACATGAGCTACTCGCTGTACCTGTTCCACCAGCCCACGCTGAAGCTCTACCGCCTGCTGGTTCCCGCCGGAGGAGATGGCGTCTCCCAGGTCTTCTTCGACGTCGGTGCGCTGGGGTTCCAGTACCTCGTGGCCTACGGGCTGCACCGCCTCGTGGAGCGCCCCTTCCTGAACTCCCGGCCCGCCGAGCCCGTGCCGACGCCGTCCGTGGCGTCCCCGGCCCGTGCCGCCTGATCCCCGACGGTGTCGTCTCCTCCTTGGCAGCCCGGGGGCCTGCTAGTATGAGCCAAGCCACTCCCGCCGCGGAGCCACTTCCGCACGCGGAAACGAGGTTTGCCGTGTCCACGCGCGCCAACCGCCCCGCCGTTCTCGTCGCCCTGGCCCTGCTGCTGCCCGCCGGCGTGAACGCCGAGCCGCCTGCCCCGCAGACCGAGGCCGCACCGCCTCCGCAGGCCGAGGCCACCGCGCCTCCGCCGGGCGAGGCCGCGCCGCCCCAGACCCCACCCGCCGAGGAGTCCAAGGGCACCGAGCTGAAGGTCCGCGACGACGTGGGCAAGCTGGGCGCCAAGGAGATGGCCGGGCAGAGCGACCGCGCGCTGGACGAGATGCGCACCGCGCTGAAGACCGCGCTGGACATGTTGTCCAAGGCCCGGCTCAAGAAGGACATCGTCCTGCTCAACTGCGTCAACGAGCGCGTCACCCAGATCAAGGGCGTGCTCAAGATTGCCGAGGACGCCAACGTCAGCCTGCAGGAACACGCCGCCACCGGCGACGCCGACGCCGCGCGGACCAGCTACGCCAAGGTGGTGCTGGCCAAGGAGCGCATTGCTACGTTGCGCGTCCAGGCCCAGAACTGCGTGGGGGCAGAGAGCTACTACGGTGGCGAGACCGAGGTGGTAACCGACATCGACCCCGAGCTGGCCGGTGGTGACCCGTTCTTCGGCGACCGTGGCACGCTGGACAATCCCCGCGACGACAACGCCGACAAGAAGGACACCGCGGACAACACCAGCAGCGAGACCCCGCCGCCTCCGCCTCCCGCCAGCGTCTTCCAGTGACCGACAAGAAACACCCGCACCCCGAGCTGATCTCCACCCCCGCCGCGCTGTCCGCGCTCGTGGACCGGCTGACCCCCGCCCGGCGCATTGCGCTGGACACCGAGAGCGACGGGTTCTTCCGCTACCGCGCCCGCCTGTGCCTCCTCCAGCTCGCCTCCGACGACGTGGAAGCGCTGGTGGACCCGCTGGCGCTCCGTGACATGGCCCCGCTCAACGCGCTGCTGGCCGACAGCACGCGCGAGATCGTGTTGCATGACGCGGAGCAGGACATCGCGCTGTTGCGTCGGCACGTGGGGCTGACGTTGGGCCGCGTGTTCGACACCTCCGCCGCGGCCAAGCTGCTGGGCATCCGCGCCCTGGGGCTGCAGAGCATGCTGCAGGATTTCCTGGGCGTGCAGCTGGACAAGAAGGAGCAGCGCAGCGACTGGGGACGGAGGCCGTTGCGACCGGAACAGGTCAGCTACGCGGTGCTGGACGTGCGCTACCTCCTGCGTTTGCGCGACGTGCTGGAGCAGCGCTTGTCGACGACGGGGCGGCACGGGTACGCGCAGCAGGAGTTCAACCGCATCCGCCAGCGCGTGCTGGTGGAGAGGCCCGCGGACCTGGAGGCATGGCGCAACCTGCAGGGCGCCAAGACGCTGGACCCCACGGGCCGGGGCGTGCTGCGCGCGGTGTTCCTGTGGCGGGAGCAGGCGTCCGCCGCACGCGACGTGGCGCCGTTCCGGCTGCTCTCGCCCGAGACGCTGGTGGAGCTGGCGCGACGTCGCCCGACGAGCCGCGGTGAGCTGGGAGAGGTGCGCGGCGTGCCCCAGTCGGTGGCCGGGGGGCAGGACGCGGACGCGTTGCTGGCCGCCATCCGCGAGGCCACGCCGGTGACCGGGCCGCTGCTCCCGCCGCGCCCGCCCGAGACCGAGGAGGACCGGGTGCTGGCCGCGCGGTTCGAGGCGCTGCGCGCGTGGCGCGCCGGCGTGGCGACGCAGTGGGGCGTGGACGTGGGCGTCATTGGCTCCAACGCGCTGCTCAAGACCCTGGCCCGCCTGCGCCCCACCACGCGCGACGAGCTGTCCGCCGTGGAGGACCTGCTCCCGTGGCAGCTGGAGCAATTTGGCGAGTCGCTGCTCACCGTCCTGCGCACCCCCGTCCAGCCCGTTCCCTCCCGCGACCGACGAGGCCGCGTGCCAAGCGCGTCGTCCGATCCTTCCGTCGGTTGATCGCCGCGACGTGCGCCAGGAAGATGCGCCGCCATGCGTTCTCCCCTCCCCCGCGTCCTCTGGTGGCTCGCCGTGCTCGGCGGGTGGGCATGCAGCTCGTCGCGGGAGGAGAAGCGTCCGGACACCGCCCAGGCCACTCCCGCGCCCTCGCCCCAGCCCGCCGCTGCTCCCGCCGCCGTGGGCGCCGTGGTGGTGGAACATCCCAATGGCGAGGCGCGCCGCCTGCGCAACATCCGGCAGGTGACGTTTGATGGTCGTCGGAACGCGGAGCCGTATTTCTCGCCGGATGGCCGGCAGATCGTCTTCCAGTCCGTGCGGGGCGACAACCCGTTCTACCAGCTCTTCGTCATGGACCCCGACGGGCGCAACGCGCGCATGATCTCCACGGGGAAGGGCCAGGCCACCTGTGCCGCGTTCGCGCCGGACCGCCCGCGCATCCTGTTTGCCTCCAGTCACCTGGACCCGGACGCCTGGCCCGCCGCGCGCGCGCGCGACCTGGCCGCGCAGGAGGAGGAGGCCCGCAAGACGGGGCAGCCCATCAGCAGCTGGGAGGTGAACGCGGCCATGGACCTGTTCGAGGTCGACCTCGACGGGAAGAACATCACCCGGCTCACCACCAACCCCGGCTACGACGCGGAAGGCAGCTACAGCCCGGACGGAAAACGCATCCTCTTCACCAGCCTGCGCGAGGGCGACCTGGACCTCTACATCCAGGACGTGGGCAAGGAAGCCGCCACGCGCCTCACCACCACCCCCGGCTACGACGGGAGCGGGTTCTTCTCCCCCGACGGCAAGCGCGTGGTCTTCCGCTCCTTCCGCGCCGGCGACCAGACCTCCGACCTCTACCTCATCAACGCCGACGGGACGGGTGAGCAGCGGCTCACGGACCTCAAGGGCGTGAGCTGGTCCCCGTTCTTCCACCCCGACGGGAAACGCGTCATCTTCAGCAGCAACCTGCGGCCCAACACGCAGACGCCGGGACAGAACTTCGACCTGTACCTCCTGGACCTGGAGACGCGCGCGCTGGAGCGCGTGACGTACGAGGGCGGCTACGACGGGCTCCCCTCCTTCAGCCCCGACGGAAAGACGTTGGCCTGGACCAGCGCGCGCCAGGGCGGCACCAACCAGATCTTCCTGGCGGACTGGGTGGACTGAAGCCGCGTGGCGACGGGAGGAAGCATGATTGAACAGCTCAGCCGGTTGGCCGCGCGCACCCTGCATAGGACCGCGGCGCGCCTGCCCGGCCGTCCCTCCAGCGCCCTGTACACACGCGGCACCCCGCTCATCCTGGCCCACCGCGGCGCGCGCACGCGCAAGGCGGAGAACACCGTGGGCGCGTTCGTGCTGGGCATGGAGCAGGGCGCCGACGGCGTGGAGCTGGACGTGCACCTCACCGCCGACCGGCGCGTGGTGGTCTTCCACGACGAGGATCTGCGCCGCCTGGGCCAGGCCAACCTGCGCGTGCGCGACCTCACCCTCAAGGAGCTGCAGGCCCACGACGTGGGTGGGCTGGTGAAGGGTGGACCGCCGGAGCGCGGTGTGGCGGCGCCCGCGCTGGAGGAGGTGTTCGCCACCCTGCCCTCCCACGCGATTGTCAACGTGGAGCTCAAGGGCGGCGGCCCGGTTCCCGACGGGCTGGAGGTGGAGGTGCTGCGCACGGTGGCGCGCGCCCGCGCCGAGGACCGCGTCATCTACAGCGCGTTCCATCCCATCCGCTGCGCGCGCCTGCGGCGCCTGGCGCCCGACGCGCCGGTGGCCATGCTGCACGAGGAGGAACAACCCGCCCCACTGCGCGACCTGTGGCTGCTCCCGCTCATCGCCCCGCACGCGGTGCACCCGCAGTCCACGTTGTGCGACGCCGGTTACGTCGAGCACGCGCGCGCGCTGGGCCTGGCGGTGCACGTGTGGACCGTGAACGACCCGGCGGAGATGCAGCGGCTGGCCGGCCTGGGTGTGGACGCCATCATCACCGACGTCCCCGACGTGGCGGTGGCCACGCTGCGCCGCGCCGTCACGCCCGCCGACACACCGCCATGAAGCGCGGCGCGCGCGGGGTCCAGGCCTCCCCGTCGACGTCACCCCAGAGGATCTCCACCCTCAGCCCCGCGCGCGTGAGCGCATGCACCAGCGCCTCCGCGTGCCACAGCCGCCGCGTGATGGTGACCTCCTGCTCACCCGCCTGCGCCACGCGCGGCTGGAAGCGGAGCTGCGTGACCTGCACCTCGGTGGCGGGGTTGTGCACGGTGCGCTCCGCCACGTCCATCACGTAGCCCTGCGGGTGGCGACGTTGCTCCACCCAGCCGTAACCCTCGTCCTCACGCGACATGCCCGGGAGCGGCGGCATGAACGTGTCCAGCGCCACCGCGCCGCCAGGCCCGGCCACGCGCGCCGCCTCGGAGAGACAGGCCACCAGGTCGGTCAGCTCCATCATGTGCTGCAACACGTTGTAGGCCAGGATGCACAGCGCGGCGCTTCCGTCGCGGAGCGGCAGCGCACGCAGGTCCGCACGCAACACCGGCGGCGGCTGGCCCACGGCGGAAGCGCGCCAGCGCAGCATCTGCAACATCGCGGGCGCCAGGTCGACGCCCACGTAGTCGGCGACGTCCAACGACATCAGCAGCCGGCCCGTGCCACAGCCCAGCTCAACGACGCGACCGGGATGGCGCGCCACGGCCATGGCGTAGAAGCGCACGTCCGCGCGGTAGCCGTAGAACTCCGCGTCATAGAGCGCGGGATGCTGGTAGAGGGAATTTCCGACGTCACTCACGCCCGGATCACACCCGCCTGGACCAGCTGCGCCAGGATCCGGCAGGTCTCCAGGCGCGGCATGCTGCTCAGCGCCAGGATGTCCTCGAAGGTTGACATCCCGTCCACGCGGGAGAGCAGGAAGCCCGCCTTGTGGTGCAGGTTGAGCCAGATGATCTCGTCGGGGGACATGACGATGCGCGGTACCCGGCTGAAGGTGCCGATCTTGGACTCGTACATCTTCAGCAGCGTGCCCTCGTTGCGCTCCAGGTAGTCCCGCGCCTCCGCGTTGTCCGGGTCCAGCTCCAGCACCTTCTCCACGAGCTCCAGCGACCCCGAGAAGTCGCCCAGCGCGTGGTGCTCCCGGGCCTTGGACATCAGCGCGTCGCACTGGTTGGGCGGCGCGGCGGATCGGGACGTCTCCGACTTGGCGAGCGCTGGCGGCGTGATGGGCAACGTGGGCGAGGAGACGGTGCGCGTGGGACGCGGCGTGGGCGGAGCCGCGCGGTCCAGGTCCACGGTGGGTGTGGCGGTGGGTCCGTCGTCCCAGGGTGAGGCCACCGGCGTCAGCGACGCGGGGAACTGCTCCGACGCCTGCGTCCAGAGGGCCTGCAGGCCGTCCTTGTTCGCGTCGTCCATGGTGGACAGCGCGGTGCTCCAGTCCGCACTGGGCCCGGTGGCGACGTGCGGCGGCGGGTCGGCGGGACGCGGCGGCGTCACACCAGGAACGGGCGTGCGCTCCTCCTGCGCCAGGCGCGGCGGCAGGACGGGCTGGTGCATCTCCGCGGGCCATGCCGCCCCCAAACCCGTCGCCAGCTCCGCGGTGGGCGCCACGCTGGTGGAATCCCAGGGACTGGCCGACTCCCCCATGTCCCAGCCGCTGGACGCCGGCGCGGGCGGCAGCGTGGCGTCCATGGCGTTGGGGCGTGTCGACGAGGATGGAGCGGCCACCACGCCACCCGGCGGCGTGCGCGGAGGGTCCATCCATCCCGTCGCGGGCGGTTTCTGCGCCACCAGCGTCTCGTCGAGCGCGCTGGGCGGCGTAGGCCCGCGCGCGGGCGACGGCACCGGCATCATGGCCAGCGTCTCGGCGGCGCGGGTGGGCGTGACCTCGGGAGCCCGCGGGGGCGGGGGCAGCGTGCCGCGCGGCGGCGTGGGTACCGGCTGGGCCCTCGGCGTGGGCGGATCCACCGGCGGCGGTCGCCCCGACATCACCGGCGTGGGATTGGCGCCGGCGCTCCGTTCCGCCTGACGGGGTGGCGCGCTCGTCGTCGACGGAGCGGGAGGCGTGCTGGCAATCACCGGCGTGGGTGGGAGCGTCTGGACGTAGCCCAGGTACTCCCGCGCGCGGACGTTGCCGGGTTCAAGCTCCAGCACGCGCTGCCAGCACCGCTTGGCCTCGGAGAGGGCGCGCGCACGGAAATGCGCCATGCCCTCCGCCAGCAGATCTTCCACGCGCTCGGCCACCTTCCGGCTCCTCCCGTGCTTCGCTCTGGCCCCCGTCGCCCGGCTCGACTCGCGTTTGTAGTACCAAGCCCGGCCTCCCCGCCATCAAAGGGACTGGGGCGAGCGGTGGCCCGCTGCTACAAGGGCGCCTTCGTCTCACGCAGGAGCCTCCACCATGTCCTCCACCACCGACGTTGATGTGCTCATCCTGGGCGCGGGCCTTGCCGGCCTGGCCTGTGCCCACGCGCTGGAAGGCTCCGGCTTGAGCTACCGCGTGCTGGAGAAGGACGCGCGCGTGGGCGGGCTGGCCAAGACCAACGTCCGGCACGGCAACTACCACTTCGACATCACCGGCCACTGGCTCCACATCAAGAAGCCCGAGGTGAAAGCGCTGGTGGGCAACCTGCTGGGCGACGAGCTGGTGCCGCGCGTGCGCAAGGCGCGCATCTTCAGCCACGGCGTCTACACGCACTTCCCGTTCCAGGCGAACACGCACGGCCTGCCCAAGGAGGTGGCCGCGGAGTGCATCCTGGGCTTCCTGCAGGCGCGCACCCACGACGTGCTGGGCACCACGCCGCCGCCGAGCCATCCCGCGCCGCAGACCTTTGCCGACTACATCCTGCAGCGCATGGGGCCGGGAATCGCCAAGCATTTCATGTTCCCCTACAACACCAAGATCTGGACGGTGCACCCGCGGGAGATGGACGCCAGCTGGTGTGACCGCTTCGTGCCCATTCCCAGCGTCGAGGACGTGATCAACGGCGCGCTGGGCCTCTCCAAGGAGGCCATGGGCTACAACGTGGAGTTCCTGTACCCCAGGCAGGGCGGCATTGGCCGCGTGCCGGAAGCCATCCGCGCGCATTGCACCGGTCCCTTTGACCACGGCGTGACGCCGGTGCGGGTGGACCTCAAGACGCGCACGGTCACCACCAACGACGGGCGCACGCTGCACTACCGCCACCTCTTCAACTCCATCCCGCTGCCGGAGCTGGTGGGCACGCTCACCGAGTGCCCCGACGAGGTGCGCACCGCCGCGCGCAGCCTGCGCTGGACCACCATCACCTACTACGACGTGGCGGCCAAGGATCACGGCGCGGAGGTGCCGCACTGGGTCTACCTCCCCGAGGAGAAGTTCAAGTTCTACCGCGTGGGCAGCTTCACCGCGGTGGAGCCGCGCATGGCCCCGCCGGGCACGCGCACCTTCTACGTGGAGTACAGCCACAAGGCGGGTGAGGGCTTCGACGAGAAGACCGGTGCGGAGGCGGCGGTGAAAGGTCTCGTCGAGATGGGGCTGGTGCGGAGCCCGGAGGACATCATCTTCGCGGAGGCGGCAAGGATCCCGGTGGCCTACGCCATCCAGGGCGCGGACCAGAACGCGGCCAAGAAGGTGGTGCTGGACTACCTGGGCGCGCAGGGCGTGCGGAGCGCCGGGCGGTATGGCGCCTGGTACTACTCGTCAATGGAAGACGCGATCTGGGACGGACTGCGCCTGGCGCGTGAGATGCGCGAAGCGCCGCGCTGATCAGCCCGGACGGTGCTCCGGAAGGTCCGCGGCCACGCGGGCAAAGATGTTCTCCGGCGCCGCCAGGGCCTCCTCCGCCACCTTGGGCGCGCGCGCGGCCTCCTGCTCACACTGCACCGCGAACACCAGCTCCAACACCGGCTCGCCCTCGTCGGCGGAGGCGTTCATCACGCTGAGCAGCCCCAGCAACGCCGCGCGCCGCTGCCGCCCCGTGCTCGACGAGCCCTGCGCCACCCGCGTCAACGCCAGCTTGAGTCGCTGCTCCGTCTCCTCCGTGCGCAAATCGGCCCGCGCGGCGTGACAGGTGCGGCTCAGGCGCTCGTACACGTCGTCACCGGGCTGGGAGGCGTAGTGCTGCACCAGCGCGTGGCGCACCTGCGTGGGGTCCAGGCGGAAGTCGGAGAGCGGGCCGCCGTCGAACAGCGCGCGCAGGTCCTCCATCACCTCCGCAATCTCCTCGGAGCGCTGGTCCATGATGCCCATGATGGTGTCGAGGTCACGCGCCAGCTCCTGCGGATTGGCCGCGCCCGCCATCAGCTCACGCATCTGCTCGCCCACCACGCCCAGCGCGTTCTGCTGTGCCGCCTTGGCGCGGGCCTCACTCGCCGTTTTCTCGTCGGCGTCCCAGTGACACTTCTTGTACTTCTTGCCGCTGCCGCAGTGGCACGGGTCGTTGCGTCCGGGTCGGGTGGTCATGGCGTTCCTGGAGGTGGGAGGCCGTTTTTCCATCACTGCTGCCGCGCCGGGCAACACCGCCCCCGCATCCCGCCGGTCCTGCGCGGGCACGGGAAGGGATCAGCGCCACACCCCCAGCAAATTCAGGCAGTTGCATGCAGACGTGCCGTCGTGCAGACCGCGCCGCGCGCTCGCCCGTTCACATCCGGCAAGCCTGGCAACCACCACGACACGCCGGGCCGCCACTGGAGATGACCATGTTCCGCACCTCGCTGATGACGCTGGCCCTCACCGTTGTTGCCTCGCTGCTCACCACCAACCCCGCGCGCGCCTGCAACGTGGCCCATCACAACATGTACGCGCCCTCGGTGACGCGGGTGGAGGTGGAGGTGCCGTTCGTCATCGCGTCGGACATCACGGTGACGCGCGTGGAGATGGAGCCGGAGGTGCTGGTGGCGGATCACCACGTCGTGGCGGAGGCGCCCGCGTACCAGGTGATGCCCGCGCGCCTGGCGTTCCAGAAACCCGTCCGGATCCTGCGCCCCATCTCCGCGCATGGCCGCGCGCTGCAACTCCGTCCCGTCATCCGCACCACGCGGTGACGCGGACGCCACGCTCCCCGTCACCCACGCGCCGACTGCTCGCGCTTGTGACAACGGAGCCTGTGGGCGCCCCCCGGCGTGGGCTGCCACCGTCGTGAATGCTCCCGCTCGGGCGTTGCACAAGCTTGCGGCCCCCGAGGTCAAACGCCAGACCCCCCAGAGCCTCGCCACGGAGGTTGCGGCTCCCCCGACCGCGGTCGGGCAACGGCCTGGTAACAGCTTGGGCTGAGGGGTCCTCGCGGTGAGCAGCATTCCTCGGACACGACGGGAGCGCACCCTCCTGCCACCGCCAACCCTCTCCCCGCTGGCGCGCGCCCTCACCGCGCCCGCGGCAACGCTGCTCGCGCTTGCCATCCACGGCCTGTTGTTGCCGCACCCCAGCGTTGCGCCGTTCGTGTTCTTCTTCTTCGCGGTGGCGCTTGCCTCCTGGCTGGCCGGGCCCGCGTCCGGCATGGTCACCATCCTGCTCTCCGCGGCGGTGGCCAACTACTTCTTCCTCGGCCCGCAGTGGGCCTGGGCACTGACACCCGCCGCCGTCACCGCCACGTGCCTCTTCATCTTCTCCGCGTCGGCCATCGTGTTGCTTTCCGGCTCGCTTCGTCACGCCATGGAGCGCGCGGAGGACGCTGCCACGGAGCTGGTGGGCAGTGAGGCGCGGTGGCGCGGCCTGTTCGAGCACGCACCCCTGCCCATGTGGCTGGAGGACCTCTCCGGCGTGCGTGCCCGCTTCGACGAGCTGCGCGCCGCGGGCGTGTTTGACCTCGAGGCCCACCTGCGGGAACACCCCGACGAACTGCGGCGCCTGGCGTGCCGGGTGCGGGTGGTGGAAGCGTCCAGCGAGATGGTGGCGTTCCTGGGGGAGACCTCCAAGGAAGACGTGCCGCGCACGCCGCTGCGCTACTTCGACGAGGAGGCTCTGCCTGCCTTCACCCGTCAGATGGTGGCGCTGTGGCGCGGGGACCGCGTGTTCGAAACGGAAGGCCCCATCCGCGTGGCCGGTGGCGAGCAACGTGTCGTCGACAAGCGCCTGGTGGTGATGCCTGGCGCGGAGAGCAGCCTCTCCCGCGTCCTGATCTGCATCCGCGACATCACCGAACGGAAGCAGATGGAAGAAGCGCTGCGGGAGGCCAACGTGCGCAAGGACGAGTTCCTGGGCGTGTTGTCGCATGAGCTGCGCAATCCGCTGGCCCCGCTCCGCAACTGCGCGGCCATCCTGGGCCGGGTGTCGCCGGGGAGCGAGCAGGCCACGCGCGCGCGGCACGTCCTGGAACGGCAGCTGGCGCACCTCACGCGTCTCGTCGACGATCTCCTGGACATCACGCGCATCTCGCGCGGAAAGATCCAGCTCAGGCGGGAGCAGGTGGAGGTCGGGTCGTTGGTGCAGCGCGTGGTGGAGGACCACCAGGCCTACTTCGAGCAGCGTGGCGTGCAGCTGGAGCTGGATGCCTGGCCCCGGCCGCTGTGGGTGGACGCCGACCCGGTGCGCATCACGCAGGTGTTGGGCAACCTGCTCATGAACGCGGCCAAGTTCACGGACCGGGGTGGCCTCACGCGCGTGACGGTGAAGGCGCAGGGCGACCAGGTTGACATCGAGGTCCGCGACAATGGCGCGGGCATTGTCCCCGAGGTGCTGGGGCGCCTGTTCGAGCCGTTCTCCCAGGCGGAGCGCACGTTGGCGCGAAGCAGCGGAGGTCTGGGCCTGGGGCTGGCGCTGGCCAAGGGACTGGTGGAGCTGCACGGGGGCACCATCTCCGCCAGCAGCGCGGGCCTGGGCACGGGAACCGCGGTGGCGATTCGTTTTCCGTTGCTGCCCGCCGTCACCGCCCCGGAGGCCGTGGTCGTTCCCGCGCCGTCCGGTCGTGCGCCGCTGCGCGTGCTGGTGGTGGAAGACAACCATGACGCCGCCCAGACGCTGCGCGACCTGCTGGAGCTGGAAGGCCACAGCGTCGACGTGGCGGGCAACGGTCCCGAGGGCGTGGAGCATGCGCGGCACTTCGATCCCGACGTGGTGCTGTGCGACATCGGGCTGCCCGGCTTTGATGGTTTCGAGGTGGCCCGACGCATCCGCGCCGACCCGTCGCTGGCGGGGCTGTACCTGGTGGCGCTCTCCGGCTACGCGCGCCCCGAGGACGTGCGCTCCGCCATGGCGTCGGGATTCGACCGCCACCTCGCCAAGCCGCCCAGCCCGGAGCTCCTCACCTCATTCCTCGCCGAGGCGCCGCGTCGGGCGGTCCACTGAGCTCATCTCCTTGCCGTCACCAGCACCTGGCCCGGCGCGTGTTTCGTGCGACGCACGCGGATGTGGTGGAAACCCGCGTCGTGGAGGAACGTGGCGTAGTCCGCCGCGGAGCGACAGGTGCTGGTGGAGGTGAGCTGGAAGAACAGCGACATGGCGTCCGCCACCAGGTCCGGCTTGTCACCCTGGCGACGCGCCTCGATGTCCCAGATGGCCACCGTCCCGTCCGCGGAGAGCGTATGCAGGGACCGGTCGAGCACGGCGCGCAGGTCGGCGTCGTCGAGGTGATGGGCAATCTGGCCGAGGAAGATGGCGTCCCAGCCGGCCTCCCATCCGTCGGTGCGGAGGTTGCCCGCGCGGTGCGTGACCACGTCCTGGATGCCGGCCTGGGCGGCCAGGGAAGCCGCGGATGCCACGGCGTCGGGCAGCTCCAGGACCACGGAGCGCATGGGCGGGTGGAGCCGGCAGATGAGCGCGCCGTACATCCCGTGACTGCCCGCCACGTCGAGCAGCGCGCGGGCACGGTGCTTGATGGGAACCAGGGGCGCCACGTGCGGTGCCATGCGCGCCGCCGTCTCCAACATGGCCCGTTGGTACAACCACCAGCTCGACGGGTCGCGCATCCGCGCGTGCACGTCCAATCCGCGGCCGGACCGGATCACGTCCTCCATGCCCGCGATCCAGTCCCACTGCACGTAGTTGAACTCCACGTAGCCCGCCAGGCACGACGGAGAACCCGGCACCATGGACTTGCGCGCACGCGCCGTCAGCCAATAGCGCCCGCCGCGGGAACGGACATAGCCCGCGCATTCCAGCACCCTAAGCAGCCCGATGGTGCTCTCCCGACTGGTCCCGCAGTCCCGCAGCAGTTCCTCCACCGTCTTCGAGCCCGAGCCAACGCTGGAGAAGATGCCCAGCTTCGCGGCGCACATGAGCGCGCGGGCCTGGACCAGGGGCAGGAGCACGTCGAGGAGCGGGAACGGCAGCACGCCCGTGGCCAGCGCCGCGCCTTCCAGCAGATCATCCGCAATCAAGCCGTAACGCACAGGACCTCCAATCCATGGGTTACCGAGACGCCACCGGAGACGCAGCGACCGTGAGCCCGCGGAGCAGGTGCTGGGCCTGCGCCTGGGCCAACGCGTTCCACGCGCGCAACGCCGGGTCCGTCGACGGCGGTGCCCGGAGAATCCGCTGGAGCATCGTGATGGCTTCGCCGGTGTTGCCGCGGCGCAGCGTCACGTGCGCGAGGTAGAGCCGGGTGTGCAGCACCTCTGGAGCGCGACGAAGGCTGCGCAGCAGGTAGCGTTCCGCGTCGTCCAGGCGGCCACCGTGGATGCGCAGGAGCCAATCCGGATTCACACTGTCAACAGACCGTGACGCCGCGGTGGCCGGTGTGTGTCCCGCGCATTTGATGACAGGTCCTGTCAGGGTTGCCCGTAGAATGGCGCCATGGCTGAGCAACTCAAACACCTCTTCAATGAGCAGGTTGTCCGGTCCATCGCGGCCGAATTGCACCGCGCCCACCCGCCGCTCCACGAGCGCCGATTTGTGGAAGCGTGCATGTCCGGGCTCCACCGGCTCAGTCTCACGGAACGTGCCTGGCAGATTGCGGACGTGATGCACGAGCACCTGCCGAGACCGTTCCGGGCCGCGGCCGAGGTACTGATGGCTTCCTTGGGGCCCGAGCTCACCCGCACCGACGAGTTCGGCCTCGAGCCGCTGCGATACATGCCGCACGTCTTCTTCGTGCAACGCCACGGACTCGACGACTTCGAAGCGTCGATGCGTGCGCAGTACGAGCTGACCAAGCGCTTCTCCGCCGAGTCGAGCATCCGGGCGTTCCTCGTCGCACACCCTTCCGCGACCCATGCGCGCCTCCGGGAATGGACGAGGGATCCCAATCCGCATGTGCGGCGCCTGGTGTCAGAGGGAACGCGTCCGCGCCTCCCCTGGGCACCACGGCTGCGTGCGTTCCAGGAGAACCCGGCGCCCGTGCTGGAGTTGCTTGAGCTGCTCAAGGATGACGCCGACCGCTACGTGCAGCGCTCGGTTGCGAACAACCTCAATGACATTGCCAAGGACCACCCCGAGCTCGTCGTTGAGACGTGTCGCCGATGGGCTGGGGATGCCTCACCGGGGCGCACGTGGATCATCAACCACGCCTCGCGTTCGCTGGTGAAGCAGGGACACCGGGGTGCCCTCAAGTTGCTGGGTGTTGGTGCGCGACCGAAGGTGCGGGTGCTGGATGTCCGCATGGAACCGCGGGTGGTGCGCGTGGGCGGGGAGCTTCGGTTCTCGCTTCGGCTCGTGAGCGCGGCGAAGGAGGCTCAGTCGTTGATGGTCGACTACGCGGTCCACTTCGTGAAGGCGAACGGCGCGGCGAAGCCGAAGGTGTTCAAGCTCAAGAAGGTGACGCTGAAGCCGAAGGAGGCCGCGGAGCTCTCGGGCACGGTGTCCTTCAAGCAGATGACAACGCGAAAGCACCATGCCGGGCGACACCGCCTGGAGCTGCTCATCAATGGCGTCGCGATTCCGCTCGCCAGCTTTGACGTGCGAACCTGACGTGGCGACCGACGGGTAGCGGAAGTACCGTGGGATCGCATGTCACGCCGTCGCATCCGCGCTGTGTGCTTTGATTGGGGCGGAACCCTGATGTCGGAAGCCGGCCCTGCCAACCTGCCCATGGCGGAGTGGCCGGAGGTGCACTGCATTGCCGGCGCGCATGAAACGGTGGCGGCCCTGCATCGGGATTATCCGCTGTGCATTGCCACCAACGCATCCGTCTCACGTCGACCGATGATTGAGCGCGCCCTCGAGCGCGTTGGCTTGCACCACTACTTTTCCGACGTGTTCTGCTTCACGGAGATTGGACACAGGAAGGAAACGCCGGAGTTCTGGGAGGTGGTTTCCCGCACGCTTGGGTTCCCCCTCCACGAGCTGGCGATGGTCGGCGATACGCTGGAAGCGGACGTGCTTGCGCCGCGAAGGTCTGGCGTCTTCTCGGTGTGGTTCAACCAGGACGGTCACCAACCGGCGGCAGCCTGCTCCATCCCCGTCATCACGCGCCTGACCGAATTCGTGACGCTGGTTCAGAACCATCAAGGGGGTCGTCGTCCCACGGGGTGTGACTGAGGGGGTCGCGGACCGCGTCGCCGACGCCCGAGCCGTCCTTTGCCGACATCACCATTGGAGCGACGGGCCGATGGCGCGGAGCCGTTCCCGCCGGCGGTCAGAAGGCCGTGCGCCGCCCACATGATGCGGATCAGGCGACCGTCGGTATCGCCGGCAGCCGAGGCTGCACCTGGAAAACGCTCTTGGCTCCCGCCAATGAGATTGGCAGGCATCAGAAACGGGTACGTCCTGCTCATTTCTGGGCGGCGAGGCGCGTTTCGCAGGCATCATAGGGAGGTGACGTCCGCCCTGCCGATTCGCCGCATGTTTGGCTGGA
>JBFMGU010000242.1:0-16322 GCA_040752415.1 Myxococcota bacterium | reverse complement strand
GACCACACCCGCGCCGAGCAAGCCCGCGGCCGCCGCCAAGCCCGCCACGCCGCCTCCCAGGGCGCCTCCGGTTCCCACGGACCCCGGCGTGGACCTGGGCACCGGCGACGACGACGTGGTGGACCACGGGTCCGAGGACGACGGCGCCACCATCCCGGTCTACGACCTCAAGAGCTACGAGGAGGAGCGGCTCCGTCGTCACGCGGAGGAGGGCGGGAAGCGTCCCAACCTGCCCGCCGCGCGCGACCGCAGCGCCCGCGACATCCAGCCCTCCAGCGAGGCACGCACCGGCCCCGCCCACGCGCTGGACACCGGCTCCGGCGACGCGGGTGACTTCGACGAGGCTCCCACGCGGAACCTGGACGGCCTGGTCCTGCAAGCCAAGCTGGCGCAAAGCCGCATGGGCGCCTCCCCCGACGGGGGCGTGGCTGCCAGTGCCGGTGCTGCGCCTGCGCCCGCCGCGGCCCGCGGCACACCGCCGCCGCGCAACGGGAACGGCGCGCTGAACGGCTCCCACGCGCTGGACGCCAACATCACCGCGGAGGAGTCCGCACCCAACCTGCCGCGTGGCAACAAGCCTCCGCCTCCCAAGCCCGCCCCGCCGCCGCCCAAGGCCGCCGAACCGCCGCCGCCACCCGCCGTCACCGACGACGAGGTGGTGCCCGGCCTGGGACCGCCCCGCATCCGTCCCGCCGCGGAGATCAAGCCCGCCGCGCAGACCCGCCCCGCCGCGGATGCGCGACCGGTCCAGGACAGCGTCCGCCCCACCGGCGACGTCAAGCGGCCCACGCGGGAGGTGGAGTCCGTTGCTGTGCCGCCCAGCGTGGAGGGGGCCGCGCCCGGCTCTTCCCGGCTTCCACCGGTCAAGCGCGACGCCAGCTCCACGGCGCTGCCCGCGGTGGCTCCGCCGGCGGAGAAGCCCAAGGCGGTGGTCATTGCGCCCGTGCCCGTGGCCCAGCAGGCGCCGTCGCTCGACGTCCCGCCGCCGCCCCCGCCACGCAAGAACGCCAACAAGGGCATCCTCATCATCGCCGGTGCCGCGGTGTTTGCGCTGGTGGTGAGCGTGTTCGTGGTGATGTCCATCCTGGACACGGGTGAGGTCCCGCCGCCGCAGGACGCGCCCTCCGCCGGCGCCACCGGCAAGATCATGGTGAAGACGGAGCCCAAGGGCTGTGAGATCTGGGTCGACGGCAAGCAGCAGGACGTGCCCTCGCCGTCCCTGCTTGGCGGTCAGCCGGTGGGTAGACCCGTCACCGTGATGGTGAAGAAGGCAGGCTACGCGGAAGCCCGGGAGACGGTGACGCTCACCAAGGAGAATGGCTTCCGCGCGGACCTGAATTTCACGCTCGAGAAGAAGAAGTAGGTGGCGTCGTGCAACGTGGTCGTACGCGCGCCGCACCGCCTTCCGGGCGTGGGCCCGAGCTCACGCTGGAGCTGCGGGTGGATGGCCTGGCCCACGGCGGAGAAGGGGTGGGGCGCCACAATGGTCTGGCCGTGTTCGTCCCCGGTGGTGTGCCGGGCGACCTGCTGAAGGTCACCGCGCACTCCCAGGGCCGCTTCGCTCGGGGACGACTGCTCCAGGTGCTGGAGCCCAGCCCGCAGCGCGTGGCCTCCGACTGCGCGCTCCATCCCGCGTGCGGCGGTTGCCCGTGGATCGAGGTGGGGTCGCAGGCGCAGCTGCAGGCCAAGGAGCAGATCCTCCGCGACGCGCTCACGCGCATTGGCAAGCTCTCCCTCGACGACGTCGACTTCCGGCCCGCGGTGCCCTCGCCCAGACAGGTGCGTTATCGCCACCGCGCACGCCTGCACGTGGAGCGGCACGGCGACGGGCGCGTGCTGGGGTTCCTCCCCGCCAAGGGGCGCGGGGTCATCCCGGTGCACGCGTGCCAGGTGCTGGAGGCGCCGTTGGAGCGCGCCTTGACGTCGGTGTCCGCCGCGCTGCGCACCGTCCCGCAGGAGCCCTCCGAGGTCACCCTGAGCTGCGAGCCCGAGGAGCTGGGCGGGCGCGTGGGCGTGTGCATTGAGCTGCGCGGGCGCGGGGATGCGCGCGTGTGGCGGCCCGTCGTCGAGAGGTTGCAGCGCGCGGGCGTCCACGCCGTGGAGGTGGTGGCCAACGGCAAGACCATTGCCCGCAGCAACGACCTCAGGCTGCGCTACGCCGTGGCGCCCGACGTGCCCGGCGGCCCGTACTTCCATGACGCCGCGTGTTTCACGCAGGGCAACCGCGAGCAGAACAAGAACATGATCCGCCTGGTGCTGGAGGCGCTGCAGCTCACCGGCAAGGAGAGTGTCCTCGAGCTCCACTCCGGTTGCGGGAACTTCTCGCTGCCCGTGGCGCGCGCGGCGGGACGGACCGTGGCGCTGGAGTCGTATCCGCGCTCCGTGAGCCACGCCCGGGAGAACGCGCAGCGGGCGCGACTGGGGGACAAGCTCCGCCTCCACGTTGCCGACGCGGACCGGCTCAAGAACCTGCTCTCCGCCGTCGAGGGGCCGGTGGACCGGCTGCTGTTGGACCCGCCGCGTGGTGGCGCTCCCGTCCTGCCAGAGGCCGTCAAGGCGCTCAGGCCCGCGCGCGTGGTCTACGTGAGCTGCAATCCCGCCACGCTGGCGCGCGACCTGGCCGGCGCGGTGGGCCATGGCTATCACCTGGAGAGCGTGCAGGTGCTGGACCTGTTCCCGCGCACCTGGCACGTGGAGACCGTGGCCGTCCTGCGGAGGCGTGCGTGATGCAGCAGGTTTCCACCTCGGGCGCGCAGCTGGCCGTCACGTCCAACATCCACGCCTTTGTCTCGCTGTTGCGCCATCACGGCGTGCGCTGCGGTGTGGCGGAGGTGCTGGACGCGTTCCAGGCCCTGCAGGTCATGGGTGACGCCGCGTTCGAATCCCGCGACGGGATGCGCGCCGCCCTGCGCAGCACGCTCATCAAGAGCATGGCCGACGCCACCGTCTTTGACCGCCTGTTCGACCTGTTCTTCACCGGCGGCGTGGAAGCCGACGAGAGGCTGGCCGAGAGCCTGATGGACCAGCTGCTGGAGCGCATGCACGGCGAGGGGGAGGTGGCCGCGCTGATGCAGATCCTGCAGGACATGGAAGGCCAGCTCAGCCAGCTCACCCAGGCCATCCTGGGCGCGCAGACCGCGCACCTGCAGCAGCTCATGCGTCGGGCCATCAGCGACATGGACCTCAGCGGCATGCAGAGCCGTCTGCAGCTGGGTTACTTCGCGCAGCGGCTGATGAGCCGGCTCGGTGTCGACGGGCTGGACCGTGATCTGGCCGCGCTGCGTGAGCGGCTGGGCCAGGAGCTCCCTCCGGAGGCGGCGCAGGCGGCCATGGGTGTGCTCGAGGAGCGGGCGGCGGCGCTGCGACAAACCGCGCGCTCGGCCATGGAAGCGGAGCTGGAGAAGCGCGACACCCGCGAGATCCAGCGCAAGGAATCGCTGATGCAGAAGAGCTTTGCGCGCCTGACGCCAGAAGAAGTGGCGCGCATGCGGCAGGTGGTGCGTCAGCTGGCGGAGCGGCTCAAGAGCGTGGTGCGTCGACGACGCGTGGAGCGCCGCGGCTACCTGGACGTGCGACACACGCTGCGGAGGAACATGGGGCTGGGCGGGGTGCCGGTGGATGTGCACTTCCGTCGGAAGACCAAGGACCGGCCGCAGCTGGCCGTGCTCTGTGACGTCTCCGACTCCGTGCGCCACGCCAGCATGTTCATGCTCCAGCTGGTCTACACGCTCCAGGAGCTGTTCACGCGCGTGCGTTCGTTCGTGTTCGTCAGTGAGCTGGGGGAGGCCACCAGGCTCTTCAAGGACCACTCCGTCGACGAGGCGGTGGACCTCACGGTGGCCGGCAAGGTCACCAACCTCTACGCCAACAGCAACTTCGGGCACGCGTTCCTGATGTTCCACCGTCAGCACATGGATGCCATCACGCGGAACACCACGGTGATCATCCTTGGCGACGGCAGGAACAACTACAACCCGCACAATGCGTGGGTGCTGCACGAGATGCGTCGGCGCGCGCGCAAGCTCCTGTGGCTGTGCACGGAAGACCGGAACACGTGGGGCTTTGGCGACAGTGAGATGGCCGTCTACGCCCGCGCCTGTGACCAGGTGGAGGTGGTCCAGAACCTCGCCCAGCTCCGGAAAGCCGTGGACGCCATTCTCCGTTAGCAATTCCGCTGGCCTGGGCTCCACCGGCAGACGCGGACGGGGCTTTGCGATAAAGGGCCGCCGTTGTTCGTCCAAACCCTGTCTTGCGGAACGGGTCTGCCCCTGGGTGGACCACCCATCTGTCGAGGGACCATGAAGCCACAACTGATGATCTCCAGCCTCCTGTTCACCGCCGCGCTCTCGCTCCAGGCGGCCCCCGCCCACGCCGGCGTCTACGTGGAGGAGGTGCACACCATGAGCGCCGCCGGGATGCCCGCGCAGTCGCGCACGGTGAAGACCTGGATTGAGGGGGACATGGTCCGCACGGATGATCCGCAGTCCGGCGGCGTCATCCTCATCAACACCCGGAAGAACCTCATCCAGGGCGTCCACCCCTCCGACAAGACCTGGTGGCAGCTCAAGGAGCAGGACATGGCCATGTTCGGGATGGCCACCGTGCAGGCCTACGGCGTCAAGATGGGCCCCGACGGCAAGGTCCAGGTCCCGCAGAACATCTTCCAGAAGACCGGGAACCGGAAGAAGATCGGCGAGTGGGACGCCTACGAGGTCAAGGTCAACATCGAGGGCGGACAGGCCAAGGGCTTCTCCAGCACGCTCTGGTTCGCCAACGTCCCCGGTTATGATCCCGTCCACCAGCGCAACCGCGTGAAGATGTGGATGGGCAACGGCCCGGAGGCCGACGCGTTCATGAAGCAGTGGGACGCGCTGGAAGGCGTTCCCGTCCTCACCGAGATGAAGGTCACCCTGCAGGGGCAGACCCTGGAGGTGCGCCAGGAGCTCAAGAAGGTGGCGCCGCAGAAGGTCCGTCCGCAGGACCTGCAGATTCCCAAGGGCTTCAAGCAGGTGGAGGACCCGTTCACCCAGCTCAAGCGCCAGATGCCGCAGCAGGGCATGCCTGGTGGTGCCACGCCGCCGCCGCTGGCCCCGTGATGTGACCCGCGGTTGTCACGCTGAAAAAACACGCTGGCGCCCGCTCTCCGTCGAGGAGCTCGGGCGCCAGTGGTGTTTCCGGGGTGTGAAGCGCGTTACTTCACGATCTCATCCCACCTGGACTTGATGTCCTGCGGGGACCACGCGCCGCTGGCCTTGTGGATGCCCTCGGTGACTTCCATCCGGTACTCGAAGACCTTGGTGCCCTGCACGCCAATGATCTTGCCGGTGATGCCCTCGGCCAGGTCGGAGGCCAGGAACGCCACCACCGGGCTGATGTGCTGCGGGCCAATCTCCTCGGTGCTGGCGCCCTTGAGCATGGGCAGGTCGTCGGTCATGCGCGTCAGCGCCACCGGCGCAATGGCATTCACGCGCGCGTTCATCTTCTGGAACTCCATGGCCACCGTCTTGGTGAAGCCATAGATGCCCGCCTTGGCCGCCGAGTAGTTGGCCTGGCCAAAGTTGCCCAGCAGCCCGGAGAGGCTGGTGGTGTTGACCACGCTGCCCGGCGTGCCCTGCTGCTTGAGCGCCCGCCCGAACGCGCGCGTACACAGGAACGTGCCCTTGAGGTGCACCGCCTGCACCAGGTCCCACTCGTCCTCGCTCATGTTCAGCATGGAGCGGTCGCGCAGGATGCCCGCGTTGTTGACCAGGACGTCCACCTTCTTGAAGCGGTTCAGCGCCGTCCAGATGAGGTTGCCGGCGCCGTCCAGCGTGGCCACGGAGTTGTAGTCCGCCACCGCTTCGCCACCCAGCTTCTTGATTTCCTCCACCACCTCGTCGGCGGCCTTGGTGCCGCGACCGCTGCCGTCGCGGGAGCCGCCCAGGTCATTCACCACCACGCGGGCGCCTTCCTTGGCAAAGTAGAGGGCGTGCTCCCGACCAATGCCATTGCCGGCGCCCGTGATGATGCAGACCTTGCCGTCCAGAATGCCCATGTCTGTCTCCTCGAGGTTACGGTGCGTGCGCGCTGCTACCACGCGGATCATCGTGTTTCAACGCTGCGCGTCATGAGGTCCACCAACCGTTGAACGCCGTGGCGTGAGGCTCTACATGCGCCGGCACCGATGCTCGGCTCCGTGACCTTGGGACTGCTCTTGCTGGGCGCCTCTCCGTCGCCGGGGGAGTGGCGTCTGCAGAGTCAGCACACGCGCGTGAAGGTCTTGAGCTGGGGCTTGTTCTGCGGGCGTGAGCCCAGGGACTCCCGAGGCATCCCCGGCGCGGTGTACCAGCTCACGGTGCAGGGCAACGACGTCACGCTGACCGGCGCGGGCAAGACCCTGTCCACGCGTGCGTGCGGCCTGGACCCGCCCCAGTTCAAGCCGCGCCAGACCCAGCACGACGGAGACCGCATCTCCGTGGAGTGCGAGGCGCCGCCGGTGGCGGGCACGCCCGTGGTGACCCAGCACCGGTTCGAGCTGCGCTCGTCGACGGAGCTGCGTTACGTGACCGAGGGCGAGAAGCGCGACCGCCAGAACCTGGATGCATGCCGCTACGCGTACACCACCGAGATGGTCTTCGTGGCGGCGCGCCAGGATGACCCGTGTGCGAAGCCGGGGGCACCGGTGAAGCTGGTGCTGGACCCGCCCACCTCCGACGTGGAGCCCGGCAACCAGGTCTGTTTCAAGGTGCAGGCCATGGATGCGCAAGGGTGTGCGGTCTCGTCGGGGAAGCCTGCTTTCACCGTGGAGCCCGCGGGCGTGGCCACGGTGGAGGGGAGCTGTCTGCGTGCGCCGGCCAAGGTGGCGTCCACCATGGTGCTGGGCATCACCGCCACGCTGGAGTCCGCCACCGGCAACGCCGCCGTGCGCGTGGCGACGAAGGGGGAGCGGATCAAGGAGAGCTTCGCCGAGAGCGCGCGTCGCAGCGGTCACCGGATCAACAAGCTGGTGAGCGAGGTGATGGCGGGTGAGTTCGTCATCAAGACACCGCAGGAGGAGGACGAGGGCGCTCCTGCTCCCGTGGCCGCGGCAGCTCCGGTTTCTCCGACGACGACACCGGCTACCGACGGCACGCCCACGTGGATGTGGCTGGCGGGTGGCGCGGTGGGTTTGATGCTGCTCTCGGTGGTGGGGTGGCTCATGACCCGGCGCCGCAAGCCCAGCGACGACGTCGACGGTCCCATCTCCGTGCCCCCGGCGACCGTGGCTCCAGCCAAGCCGCCGGAGGCGGGGAAGGGCTACAAGTGTCCCAAGTGCGGCTTTGAGTACGAGCGCCCCGGCAAGTGCATCCACGACGGGACGGAGCTGGTGCTGAACACGGAGTCCGGCCGCAAGACCATGTTCATCCCGCAGGTGGGCGGCATGATTTGTCCCACGTGCGGACAGCGTTTCCCGTCGCGGGCGCGCTTCTGTGGCAATGACCGCAGCCCGCTGTTGCCGGACTTCAACGCGCCGCCACCCAAGAGCGAGTAGGGCCGCGACAGGCACGAGTGGGTGAGCGGGATGAGCCCTGGAGTGCGGTGCCAGGCGTGTGAGCGCGCCACGACGTGAAGCACCGCCCTGGCTCGACTGAACGGGTCGTCACCGAGGCGGTGTCCGCGCTCCCGTGGTGGAACTCGTCGCTGAACCCAGATCCAGGGCGGTGCTTCACGTCGTGGCGCGCTCACACGCCTCGCACCGCACTCCAGGGCGCTGTTTGTCCCGCTCTCCCGCTTCGTGACCTGAGCGACGTCGTCAGATGACGCGCAGGTACTCGCTCATCTGCTTGCGCCACACCGGCACGCCGCAATAGCGCGAGCCCTCCGGACAGTACGGCGTGGTCTCCGCGCGGTGACGCAGGCCGCACGGCGGAAGCAGCCACTTCCCCAGGCGCGGATGCACCTGCTGCACCTGCTCCACCTCGTCAACGCACGCGCGCCAGATCTCCTCCTGCGCGGTGAAGCACAATCTCGTGGTCCACTTGTGGTGGTGATGCAGCAGGTCGCCCGTCTCCATGAAGCGCACCGGGAACGCATTGGGCAGCAGGTAGCTCCACGACTCCGCCGGCACCCGCGTCTCCGCCAGCTGGCGCATGGCGCTCCACACCTTCTCCATGCACGCGTGGAAGCGCTCCACGCCCGCGGGTGTCTGCGCCAGCAACGGCGGAATGACGACGTCGACCCGCCCCAGGTCCACCTGCCGTGCCAGCACCGGTCGCGACGCGGGCGTCATGCGGTGGCGTTGGTCCTGGCTGTCCGCGGTGTGGCTGAGCTTCTTGCGGAACGTGTAGCTGGCGTGGTTCAGCGCGCGCGTCAGCTTGGCCACCGTGCCCAGGTTGAGACGCTCCCCCAGGTACGGATTGCGCGCGGGGTCCAGCACGCGTTCAATCGCGTTGTCGTCGTCAAGCTGGCCGCGCGTCAGTCCCAGCGTGTCGCGCACCGCCTGCGCCACGGCCCGCTCCGCGTCGGCGCCGTAACCCCAGAGGCGGGACGTGCGGCCCTGCAGGTCCTCGTCGAACTCACGACAGAACGCGCCGCCGTTACCGCCCCCATGCGGGTCCACGCCCAGGTCCTTCAGCACGCGGAATTCCAGCGTGTCCTCGAGCGGCATGGGGTCCTGCACGTTCTTGAACAGGTCGACGTCCAGCGCGCGCACCTGCGCCACCATGGTCTCAATCAGCGCGCGCGCCTCGTCGGGGACATCCAGCTGCTGACACAGGCGCCAGTAGCGGAAGAGCGTGAGGCTGGTGATGCTGTGATACAGGTGCGCGTGCGTGGCGACGGGAAGCGCGTAGCGCGCAATCTCCTGCGCCTTCTTCTTGATGTCCTTGCCGTACTTCTCCGCGTGCCGCTTTCTCGACGGAAACACGCCAAAGTACGCCTCCGCCGCCGTGGGCGTGAGCGCTTCCACCAGCGACTTGTACGTCGTGTGCATCTCGTCGACGGTCTGCACGTAGAGGGCACGTGCCTCGTCGGAGAGCGCGGGAACGTGGTAGCGTCCGGCCTTCACCTCCACGTAGCGCTGGCTGACCTGCTCGGAGTTGTAGAAGGGATGCGCGTGCAGCAGGGACCAGATGACCTGCCGACTCACCTGCTCGAGGACAAAGGTGAAGCTCGCGTGCTGGAAGACGGTGTGATGCCCCGCCTCGAACGTTGATTGGGCAATGCTGTCCCGCTGGGCGCGGCTCTGCTCGGTGGCGGTCACGTCCTGGGCGGTGATGACCCGAGAGGAGTAACAGGTGCGTGCCGCGGCAATGGCCGTGTTGAACGGTTGCTCCGGCACCTGGACCAGGGAAACCTTGGGAGGGGTGGCAGGTGAGAGGAGCGCCATGGCGGAACCTGATGAGATCAACGAGCTTGGACCGGGACTCTGGCGGCTGCCTCTTAGGACACCCACGCTCCCGCCCGCCACCAGAACAAACACGTATGTGCTCGGCCAGCGCCAGCTGTGCGTGGTGGATCCCGCGCCGGTGGACGCCGAGGAACAGGAACAGCTTCTGGAATTCCTGAAGGCGCGTCGTCGTGAAGGGGCGCACCTGGCCGCGCTGGTCCTGACCCATCACCACGGAGATCACGTGGGCGCCACCACGGTCCTGCATGAGCGCCTGGGGATCCCGGTGGCGGCGCACGCGGAGACGGCGGCGCGGGTGAAGGTCCCGGTTGCGCTTGTGCTCAAGGACGGGGATCACCTCCCGTGCGACGGTCCGTCGTGGACGGCCATCTTCACCCCCGGTCACGCCGCCGGGCACCTCTGCTTCCTGCGCAGCTCCGACCGCACGCTCATCGCCGGCGACATGGTGGCAGGCGTGGGGACGATCCTCGTGGATCCCGACGAGGGATCGATGTCGCAGTACATGGCCTCCCTGCGTCGGCTGCTGGCGCTCCACCCGCGGACGCTGCTGCCCGCGCACGGTCACGCGCTTCCCGACGGGGTGGCGCATCTCAACGAGTACATCCACCACCGCAACGCGCGGGCGGAGGCCGTGTTGGAGCGCCTCCACGCCGGCGACGAGACCCCGACCCAGATGGTTCCCCACATCTATGTGGGCGTTCCGGTGTTCATGTATCCGCTGGCCGCGCGCAGCGTCATGAGCATCCTGCTGCAGCACGTGGAGGAGGGGCGGGCGCGGCGCGTCGGTGAAGATTCGTTTCGACCCCTTTGAAGGCTCAAGCGGCGAAAGTTACGATGCCGCCGTGACGTCGAAGCGCCTTCTCTCGTTGGGGTTGCTGGTGTTCCTGGGCTGCACGGCGGGCTCCGCAACGCCTCCGCAGCAGCGTGAGTCGGGTCCGGGCGGCAAGGAATACGTGGCCACCGATGTCGACGTGATCCTGGATGACGACGACTCCGAGGGCTTCCGTCTCTACCTCCCGCGGGAGCGTCCGCCCGGTGCGCGGTTTCCCGTCGTGGTGTTCCTGCACGGCTACCAGTCGATGGGAATCGACTACTACCGCTGGTGGCTCACGCACCTGGGACGTCGTGGTGTCGTCGTGATCTTCCCCATGTACATGGAGCGGACCACGTTGCCGGACGTGTTCGCGCGCAACGCGATCAAGGGGATTGAGCGCGCGCTGGACCGCATCCACGAGGACGGAATCAGCATCAACACCGACCAGGTGGCTTACGTGGGCCACTCCGGCGGGGGCGCGCTGGCGGCCAACCTCGCGGTGCATTCGGGTCGGGGAATCGTGCCGCTGAAGCCGCGCATTGTCCTCACCACGGCGGCGGGGCGGTGCATGTACTGCACGCAGATGCGCGACCCGGGCATTCCCATGGAGAACTTCGCGGACATGCCGCGGGACATCCTGCTGGCCGTGATGGCCTTCAGTGACGACGACGTGGTGGGGCAGGAGCTCTCGCGTCGCATCTTCCTGGAGAGCAGCCAGATTCCCGGCGGGCGCAAGATCTACCTCGAGGCGCAGAGCGACGAGGTGGGCACCCCGGCGTTGAAGGCCAACCACCGTGCGCCGGCGTCGGGCAGCAGTGAGAGCGGGGACTTCGTGACCGACGGTGTGGACTGGTACGGCACGTGGAAAATGCTCGACGCGCTCATGGGCTGCGAGTTCGAGGGCAAGTGGTGCGACGTGGCGCTGGGCAATGGCGACGCGCAGCGCGAGATGGGGACGTGGTCGGACGGGACGCCGGTGGCCCGCATGAAAGGCCCGGAGGACCTCGACATGGACGCCACGTCAGCCCAGGACCCGTTCCAGCTCTGAGGCCAGCTCGTCGGGCGCCTCCAGGCTGACGAAGTGCCCCACGCCCGGCAGCCCCACCCACGCCACGGATCGGTGCGCGTCCTCGTGACTGCGTCGCGCCACCTTCTCCGAGAGGAAGTGGTCCCGCGTTCCCCAGATCATGGTGATGGGACAGCCCACGGGCTGCCGGTACACCTCCTCCATGCGACGTCGTCCGTCGGCGGAGAGCTGCATCCGCGCCGCTTCGCGGTAGTAGTTGAGCGGGCCGGTGAGATCGTGCGGCGTGGCAAACGTGGCGATGATCTCCGCGACGAGACCGCGATCCATGGCGCCCTTGCGTCCCTCCGCCAGCTTGAACCCCCGACGGAGCAGCGCGCCGTTGCCCACGGTCATCAGCATCTCGGGCACGCGCGGGACCTGGAAGTAGGCCATGTAGATGCTGCGCAGCGGCTGCAGGTCCTCGCCGCGGAGGATGCCGCTGAGCAGCGTGCGCGGGTGCGTGCAGTTCACCACCACGAGGTGCCGCAGCTCCGCGCCGAACCGGTGGCCGCAGATCCACGCCACCGCGCCGCCCCAGTCGTGGCCCAGCAACGCGGGCTTCTGGAGGCCCAGCACGTTGATGAGGGCGTGGACGTCGTCGGAGAGGGTGAGCGGGTCATAACCGTGCGCGGGCTTGTCCGTCTGGCCGTAGCCGCGCATGTCCGGGACCACGACGTGGAAGCGGTCCGCCAGGCGCTCCATGATCGGCCGCCAGCTCATCCAGCCTTCCGGGAAGCCGTGGAGGCAGAGGAGGGCGGGCTTGCCCACGTCGCCAGTGCTGGCCACGTGGTAGCGGATGCCGTTGGCCTGCACCTGCTTGTGTTCGATCACCGGAGTCATGGCGGCGCATCCGAGCGCGGGCTCCTCACGGTGTCAACGTGCTTCAGGGACGCGCGGGCGGGGAAGGCGGCTGCGGCGGGGAGGGCGGTCCGTCGTCGTCACGCATCTCCTGGAACATCAGTTTGCGCATCTGCCGCTCATGCATGCCCAGCACCACCGCCAGCTTGGCTTTCTGCGACGGCGTGAGTCCCTTGGCGGCGGCCTCCAGTGTCTCCTCCTCGGACCGAAGCTGCTGCACGCGCAGCTCCTGGATCTGCTTGATCTTCGCGTCCACGTCCTTCTGCGCGGGGGTGCCCTCGGCCATGCCGCGCAGCTCATCCACCTGCACGCGCAGCTGCTCGCGGAGCTTGGCGCGCTTCTCGTCGCCCTGCTTGAGGACGTTGGAGATGCGGAGCGCGGCGGCCTCGTCGAGCTTCAGCTCATCCGCAATGCGCAGCGTGCGGGCAATCTCCATCTCCTTGCGCACGCGCTCCTTGCGCTCCCGTCGCTCCTCCCGGCGTTCCTCCCGCCGCTCCGCCCGGTCCCCGAACGGACCCTTGGCCCAGGTTGTCCCCGACGCCAGCAACAACATCACAACCCATCCCGTGCTCTTCATCTTCAGCTCCTTGGGCCTTCCTTGAGGCGCGTTGAGACCGCCACCAGCTCGTCGTCCGTGAGGTCGTCGAGCCCTGGCTCCATCCATCCCGGCACATCGGCCATCTCGTCGTCATCCAGCTCTTCTTCCACCCACGCCGGCTCCTCCTCCACCACCACCAGCGCCATCTCCCGCGGCTCCGGTTCCGTCGGGCGCAGCATCAACACCGCCAGTCCCGCCGTCGCGGCCAGCGCCAGGACCGGCCACCACGGCGCGCGCCGCCGGCGCTCCCCCGCGCGCGCCACCGCCCGCGCCACCGTGCGCTGCACCAGCGGGTCCTCCGGAGGCAGCGGCCCACCCAGGTGCCTGCGCAGCCATTCCACGTCGTCGTCACGGTTGCTCATGTGTTCTTCTCCACCGCTTCCTTCAGCCGCTTCACCGCGTTGTGGAAATGCACCTTGCACGCGTTCTCCGTGGTCCCCAGCGCCCTGGCCACCTCGGCAAACGAGAGGCCCGCGCAGCGCAGCGTCACCACGTCACGCTGCCGCGGACTGAGCTGGGACTCCGCGGCGCGGAACCGCGCCAGCTCGTCGGGAGAGGGCCCCTGCGCTTCAGCCTCCTGGGGCACCGGCACGTCGTGGGCGCGGTCGGTGAGCAGGCGGGAGCGCCGTTGCTCCGTACGCGCGCGCGTTCGAGCCAGGTTCAGCGCCACCCGGTACAGCCAGCCGCGCAGGCGCGTCACCGTGGCCAGCAGGTGCCGCTTCTCCAGGACGTGACACAGGGCTTCCTGCGCCACGTCGGAGGCGTCCGCGTCGCTCAGCCCCATGCTGCGCGCCATGCCCACCAGCGCCCCGGCGTGCCGCCGACACAGCTCGGCAAACGCGTCCTGGTCCCCGCGTGCGGAGAGCTGGCAGAGCTGGGCGTCATCCAACGCCGTGGGGGAGGGCGCGACGGTGCCCCAGGGGCGGGTTGGTGCGCTGGGCGGCATCCGCAGCAAGGTCTCCACACCGGGGAAGACGCCCGGGGTGCCCCAAGGTTAAGGCGCTTGCCGGGGGCCCGTCCGGGGGGTTAGGGCACCCGCCTCCACGTCAGGACGCGAGGCACTCTCATGCTGGACCTCAGGCAGGTGTGTGACAACCTGGATGAAACCCGTCGACAGCTGTTGCGCCGTGAAGGCGGCAAGGCCACCGACAGTGAGCTGTCCCGCAGCCTGGACGTGCTGGCCAAGCTGGCCGCGGAGCGCAAGGAGGCCATCCACAAGGCCCAGGCCGCGCAGGAGGCCCGCAACAAGGCTTCCGAGCGCATCTCCAAGGCCAAGCCGGATGAGCGCAAGGCGCTGCTGGCGGATCCGGAGTTCCAGGCGGAGCAGGCGCGCCTCAAGGCGGAGCTGCCCGACCTGGAGAAGCGTCAGAAGGAGGTGGAGGAGCGCATCCAGGCCCTGTTGCTGACGCTGCCCAACATCCCCAAGACGGAGGTCCCGGACGGCGCGTCCGCCGACGACAACAAGGAGGTCCGTCGCTGGGGCACGCCGCGCAGGTTTGACTTCACCCCCAGGCCCCACTTCGAGATCGGTGAGGCGCTGGGCATCCTGGACTTCGAGCGTGCTTCGCGCGTGTCCGGTAGCCGCTTCGCGTTCCTTCGTGGGGCCGGGGCCCGCCTGGAGCGCGCGCTGATCACGTACATGCTGGACACCCACCTCGCCGTCGGCGACGTGGAAGTGATGCCCCCGTACCTGGTGCTGGAGAGCAGCATGGTGGGGACGGGCCAGCTGCCCAAGTTCGCCGCGGACAGCTTCTCCGTGCCCTTTGGCGACGGACCCCCGCTCCGCCTCATCCCCACCGCCGAGGTGCCGGTGACCAACTACCACCGCGGCGAGATCCTGGAGGAGGCCCAGCTCCCGTTGCGCTACTGCGCCTATTCCGCGTGTTTCCGCTCGGAGGCGGGCGCGGCGGGCAAGGACACGCGCGGCCTCATCCGTCAGCACCAGTTCAACAAGGTGGAGCTGGTGCGGTTCAGCACGCCGGAGAACAGCGGCGCCGAGCTGGAGCGCATGACCCGCCAGGCGGAGAGCGTGCTGCAGGGCCTGGAGCTGCCCCATCGGACAGTGGCCCTTTGCACCGGGGACATGGGCTTCGCCTCCGCGCAGACCTTCGACATCGAGGTCTGGCTCCCCGCCCAGGACACCTACCGGGAGATCAGCAGCTGCAGCGATTGTGGCGACTTCCAGGCCCGTCGGGCGGACATCCGCTACCGGCCCGCTGGCGACGGCAAGGCCAAGAGCAAGGAGAAGCCCCGCTTCCTCCACACCCTCAACGGCAGCGGCCTGGCCGTGGGACGGACCCTGGTGGCCATCCTGGAGAACTACCAGGAGGCCGACGGATCCGTGACCATCCCCAAGGCCCTGCGGCCCTACATGGGCGGGATGGAGCGGTTGACCAAGGCTTGAACGCTCGTCGCCACGCGGCCACACCGGTCCCGCCGCCTTTTTCCGCTAAGTCCTTGCCCACGACGACGATCACGTGTAGGTTGCCCGCGCGCCAGGATGTTCTCTGCTGCGTCGAAGGCGGCTAACCATGCAGAAAGTCTTGGAAAATGTGAAGTCCACGCACAAGCGTGCGGTCGAGATCGAAAACGGGGACGTCCGGCGGTACGCGGAGGCGATCTTTGCCACCGATCCGATCCACAACGACCTGAACGCGGCCAAGAAGGCCGGGTTCACGGGCCTGGTGGCCCCGCCCACGTTTTGCGCCAGCCTGGGCGTTGCCAACCACTCCGAGATCCTTGCGGAGCTGGAGCTCAACCCGCGGCAGGTGCTCCACAGTGAGCAGCAGCTGAGCGAGCTGGAGCAGGTGTGCAGCGGTGACGTCCTGAACGTGACCAGCACGCTGGTGGACCGTTACGAGCGCGCCACGGGGTCCACCAACATGGGCTTCGTGATCATTGAGGACGTTGGAACCAATCAGAAGGGGAAGAAGGTGTTCCTCGCCCGGCGGGTGTTGGCGGTTCGCGGGGGATTCCCTCGTCGCTGACCCTGGAGGCCATGGATGGCAACAATCTATTTTGAAACCGTAGAGATCGGTGACCCGATCCCCAGCCTGCAAAAGCCTCCCATCACCCGCACCCAGATTGCGAAGTATGCCGCGGCCTCCGGTGACTACGGGCCCCTGCACGTGGATGAGGAGGTGGCGCGCGCCAGCGGCTATGGCAGCGTGTTTGCCCACGGCATGATTGCCATGGCGTACGTGGGGGAGATGATGGAGCGGTGGCTGGGCAACGGCCGCGTCGCCCACATCAACGTGCGCTTCATGAAGATCATCTGGCCCGGCGACGTGCTCAGCGCCAAGGGCGTGGTGGTCCGCAAGAGCCACGAGGACAAGAGCCACCGCATTGACTGCGACGTCTGGGTCCAGAACCAGAACCACGACATCGTGCTGCGCGGTCAGGCCTTCTGCGTGGTGTACCAGAATGCGCAGGAGGAGAAGTCGCACGGGAAGGGTCGTCCGGACCCGGTGCAGCTGAAGAACCTGGAGCTGGCGCCGGCGGTGAAGAAGCCGGATCAGCCCAAGCCACAGGTGGGTGTGGCCGACAAGCCGCCGCCCCGTCCGCCCGCCCAGGCCAAGGGCACGCCCGCCGCCGCGCTGGGTCTGGCCACCAAGGCCCC
>JBFMGU010000241.1:0-16347 GCA_040752415.1 Myxococcota bacterium | reverse complement strand
GTGCCCGCCGCGGGATCCTCCATTGTCACCTCGTTCCCCGTGCGCCCCACGGGCTGGAGCCGGAGCACCCGTCCCACCACGTGCGTGGCGAGGAACGGCGGCTGGCTCCCGCTGCAGTTGGTGATCAACGCGTCACCTGGCTGCGGGTCGGGTGGCGGCGACTGGGGCGGCGTGATGGGGAACAGCGTCCAGCCGGGCAGGTTGGCGTGGTAGCTGACCGCATTGGCGTTGAACGGCACCACGCTGTACTCCCGACGGTGCTCCTCCCAACCCGGTCCCCGGGGCGTCACCCAGCGGCCCACCCAGAAGAGGTTCCCGTCGGGATTGCCGATGCGGCGGAGGTTCGCGGCCATGTCCTGCGCCACCACGCTGCGGTACATCGGGTGCTCCAGCTCATGCATTTCCTCGACGAGGCGCGGGACCCCCGCCAGGAGCGCCAGCGCGCCAACGACCGCGGCGCCACCTCGGTGACGTCGCGCGTGCTCGTACAGGGCCGCCACGCCGCCGTACAGCGCCGGGAGGATGGGCAGCAGGTACCGTTGCTCGAAGTGGGGAAGCAGCAGGCCGCACACGGCAACGTGGGAGGCGGCGGTCACGGCCAGGGCCCATGCGGCCTCATGACGCTGCCGGATGGCCAACACCAGTCCCGCCGCACCGGCCAGCAGCAACGGAAGGGGCAACGCCTCGAGGAGGCCGCCCACCCACCGCGTTGCGCTTGCCCAGGGATCCGGCCTGGCTGCGCCGCTGATGGCGGCACCGGATGCAACCACGTTCCGCATGCGTTCCAGGAAGGAGACGTCCCCGTCGTCAATGGCGCCCGGGACCAACAGCACGTGCAGGAGCACGAAACCCAACACCACAATGGAACCCATCCGGGCCAACGCGGCCAGCAACGCGCTCCACGGAGGTCGGGGCTGCTCCCCCCACCACGCGCGCGCACCCATGATGAGTGGTGGCGCAAGGACCACCGAGGCGTACAGGTGCTTCGTCGACAATGCGAGAGCGAACGCCAGCCCCGCGAGGAGCGTGACCCGCATGCCCGCCTGGCGCGCAGCCCGGCCGGTCAACGACGCCGCCACCGCCAGCATGCCCATGCCCAGGATGTCCACCATGACAAAGGGGAAGAAGTGGAAGACCACGCCGTTGAGCAGGAGCAACACGACGGAAAACAGGGTTGCCGCGCGGGAGAGGAACCCACGCCATGCCCACGCCACCAGTGTCACCGCCAGCGCGTTGAGGAGCAGCATCACCACGTAGGGCGCGCGCACCAGCCAGAACGCGTTGCCAGTCAGGGCGTGAAGCGCCGTGACGGGGGTCAGCAGCCACGGGAACACCGGCGGCCGCGTGACGTCGTAGGTGGCGCGCAACCCCACGAGCGCCTTGGCGCTGTTGAGATACTGGTACCCGTCGTAGTCCTGCACCTCCAGCGTGCCCGCCTGCCAGGCGAACCACGTCATGGCCGCGCCGATCAGCACCCACCAAAGGACCTCTTCGCCACGCCGCGCCACGCCGCTCATCCCCAACGGGACCCGCCGGCCCCCACCACCTCGACGGGTGCGCGGGGCGCGGGGCGAGCAACGTTGCGCATGTCCTCCAGCCACAGCGTCAATGTCAGGAGGTTGAACAACTCCTTGCGGTGGTCCCGACGCCCTGCCTGGTGCGCGTCCAGCAGCGCCTGCACCGGGCCCGGTCGGAGGAGGCCGTGACGGGCCAGGACGCGGGGAGACAGCGTGTCGTGGAGCACCTCGCGCAGCTCCCGCTGGAACCAGCGCGCCAGCGGGGTGCCGAAGCCCTTCTTCCCTCGAGCCGCAATGCTGGGCGGGAGCCGGGCCGCCGCGTGACGACGCAGCAGGTGCTTGGACTCAAGACCGCGGAGCTTGAAACGCGCCGGTAGCGCGCGCGAGAAGCGCACCACTTCGTGATCCAGGAAGGGGACGCGCACTTCCAGGCTGTTGGCCATGCTGGCGCGGTCAACCTTCACCAGCACCTGGTCCTGCAGATAGAAGCGCTGGTCCATGCGCAACAGTCGCTCCAGCAAGGAGACCTGCGCGGGCACGCGGACCTCGTCGTGAAGCAGGCGCTCCAGCGGAAAAGTGTCGCGGGTCGGCTCCACCAGCAGCGTATCAACCTGCTCCGGCATGAACGTCCCCAGCCAGCGCGCGTTGCGGACCAACGGGTCGCGGGCCAGGCCGGTCAGGAACTTCTTGAGGCGGTAGTCGCGGGACAGGTTGTCCAGGCTCACCGGGATGCCTGCATGCGCGGCGCGGGCCAGGAGGCGGGTCAACGTCCTGGGTAGCGCCCTCAGCGGCTCGGCCAGCATCCCCGCAACGTGGGTGGGGTAGCCGGCAAAGAGCTCGTCGGCGCCGTCGCCGGACAACACCACCTTCACGTGCTCCGCTGCGAACCGGCACAACAGGTACGTGGGGAAGATGGAGCCATCCGCCACCGGCTCGCACACCAGCCGCGGCAGCCTGGGCAAGAGCTCCAGCAGGTCGGCGGCGCGGACCACGCGCGTGTGCTGGCGGCTTCCGATGGCCTTGGCCACGCACTGGAAATGCTCGGACTCGTCAAACGAGGGATCCTCGAAGCTGATGGAGAAGGACTCCACCGGCTGCCCCAGCACCTCGGTGGCGGTCTGGGCAATGATCGACGAGTCCAGACCCCCACTGAGGAACACCCCCACCGGCACATCCGCCACCAGCTGTCGCTCCACCGCGGAGCGGATGACGTCGGCAAAGGCCCCCTGCGGGTCTTCCGTTGGGAGCCGCGCAGCATCCTCCAGCGTGGAGAAGCAGCGCATCTCCTGCCGTCCGTCGGGGTGCACCGCCAGCAGGTGGCCCGCGCGCAGCTTGGAGACGCCGCGCACCAGGCACAGCGGGGAAGGCACGTAGTCGAGTTGGAGATAGGTGCGCAGCGCGGCGTGATCCACCTGGGGCGCCACCGCGCCGGAGTGCGTCAGCGCCTTGAGCTCCGAGGCGAAGTACAGGCCCCGTGACGTCGGAGCGTAGTACAGCGGCTTGACGCCCAGCGGGTCCCGCACCAGGTAGGCCACGCCCGTGTCGGCGTCCCAAAGGCAGAACGCAAAGATGCCGTTCAACCTGCTGAAGGCCGCTTCTCCGTGCAGCACGTACTGGCTGAGGATGACCTCGGTGTCCGACGTGGACCGGAAGGTCAGGCCCGCGCGTTCGCACTCCGCGCGCAGCTCGCGGTGGTTGTAGATCTCGCCGTTGTAGACCACGCACGCGCGCCCACTGGCATCCCACATGGGCTGCGCGCCGTTGGGTGAAAGGTCGCGGATGCTCAGTCTCCGGTGTCCCAGCGCGCCGCTCCGCACCCTGGTGAGGCCCGCGCCATCCGGTCCGCGGTGGGCCAGCAGCTGGTCCATCTCCACGAGAACCGCCGCCTCGTCACCACCCGCGTGCAGGACACCGTAGATGCCGCACATGGGGCGTCACCGCTGCTCACCCGGGCCGTGCTCCCCCACGCGGTCCACGATCTTGTAGGGCAGCAGGCCGCCCACCTTGTGCAGGATCCGGATGTTCAGCTCCGCCAGGAGTCCGCTCATGAAGCAGATCACCGACGTGATGAAGAACAGCATCATGATGAAGATCATGGGCGTGCTCTGCACACGGTCCAGCACCAGCGCACGGTAGGCCACCTGCGCGAAGAGGACCCAACCCAGGATGAAGAACGCAAGCCCAATCTTGCCGAACAGGTATGCCGGCTTCGCGCCGTAGGTGTTCAGCAGCGTCACCGTCAGCAGGTCAATGAGCACCTTGTAGACGCGGTTGAAGCCGTACTTGCTGACCCCGCGCTCCCGGGGACGGTGGTTCACCGGCACCTCCAGGATCCGCGCGCCCTGGGCCTTGGCGTACGCGGCAATGAAGCGGTGCATCTCCCCGTAGAGTTGGGTGTCCTCCACAAAGGCGCGACGGAAGATCTTGAGCGTGCACCCCAGGTCATGGAGCCGCAGGTCCAGCAGGCGGGTGAGGATGAAGTTGGCCACGCGTGACACCAGGACCCGCGCGCTGCCGTCGTGGCGTCGCACACGCCAGCCGCACACCACGTCCGCTTCTCCCTTGAGCAGCGGGTGCAGCATGGTGGTCAGGTCGCGCGGGTCGTTCTGCAGGTCCGCGTCCAGGAAGCCCACCAGCTCCCCGCGCGCGGCGGCAATGCCCGCGGCCATGGCCGCCGTCTGTCCCTGGTTGCCCCGGAAGCGCAGCGCCCTCAGCCATGAACGGCCCGCCGCCTCCTGGCTGATGCGCGTCCAGCTCTGGTCGCGGCTCCCGTCGTCGACGATGATCACTTCCGTGGAGCAGGGCAGCGTGGGCACCACGGCGTCCAGTTCCTGCACCAGCGGCTGGATGTTGTCCTCCTCATTGAACACGGGAATGACGACGCTGAGGACGGGCCCGTGGGTGAACTCCGGCGACATGCGGCCAATCCTAGGGCCGGTTCACGGTGCATTGCGAGGGAAATGTCGCCGCGCGTTGGTGGCGCCGCGCCCGTCGGCACAACGCGACCTTGACCTTGGCGGACGGCACCACTCCGTCGTGACACGCCGTGGCGGGCGGCGTCACACCGCGGGCCGCCCTCGCGGCTGGCGTTGCGCTACCACGTTGTCAACCGTGGGACGTGCGCCTTCCGTCGGGCTTCACGGTGCGTCCGGTGGCGCTGGATGCTGCCAACGTGGCGATTGCTGCCCGCCTCGCGGCGCCCGACGAGCTTGTCCATCACGCGCGTCCTGCAGGGCAGGCCATGAGCAGGAACCCGTTGGCTGGTGCTCGGGCGGAGGAGGAGGGACTGAGGCACCACGCTGCGCACTGGCTCCAGGCAGGGTGGGCACGCGCGCACCTTGGTGGGGTGATCGTGTCGTCGTGGAGCTGTTGCCCGGACCGTAGCCACGGCGGTGGCCGCAACGGGCGTGGATGCTGGTGCGGGAACGCGCGGTTATCCCAGGACCGGAGGGAATCCCGGTGCTCAGGCCCGTCCAATCCAGCATGGTCCACGCCGTGGGCTACAACCGTCAGACCAAGGTCCTGGAGGTCGTGTTCAACGGCGGCGGTGTCTACTTCTACGTGGGCGTTCCCCGACGGGTGCACCACGAGCTCATGCACGCCGAGTCGATGGGCCGCTACCTCAACGCGCACATCAAGGACGTCTACCCGTGCTACCGCCTGAAGGGTGAGAAGGGCGGCCCCGTCCTCACCGAGGCATCTTCACGCCCGCGCCGTAGTCAAAGACCAGCTGACCGCCCATGAATCCCGCGCCGGAGAAGCACAGCGCGCTGAGCGCCAGCGTCATCAGCACCACGCCCGGCCTCCGTCCCGTGTAGTCGTTGCGAAACACCACCCGCAGCACCGTGGTGAGCAGGATCAGCCCCGTCCCGGAGAACGCCGCCAGCTCGTGCGTTTCCAACGCAATGGGCGCCACGTCCTTGTGCTCCTGCGGCGTGAGCAGACCACTGGCCACCGCCGCCAACGCGCCCAGCGCGGTCATGGCAATCAGCGGCAATCCCGCCGACACCCACTCCTTGCGCCCCAGCGCCTGCCCCAGGATCTCCAGGGCCAACGCGGCAAAACACAACGCAATGGGGAAATGCACCAGCGCCGGATGGATCAGCATGCGCCCTCCCGTTCACGCCTCATAGCCGGCCCGGCACGGATGGCGTCAATCTTTGATCACCCCGGTTGAACACCCCGTTGGCACGCACGCGTTCACGACGGAAAACGGCGCGCACCGGATGGCATGCGGGTTGCGTTGGGTGGCGTCGAGGAGGTCGCATGCGAGCGTGGCACGGGTTGATGCTGGTCATGGCGTTGGACGCCTGTACGCCGGGACAGGAAGGGTCGGACGCGGGTACGGGAGGCACGGATGCCGCCGTGACGACGGAAGATGGCGGTATGAACACACCGGATGCCGGAGCGCCGGACGCGGGCGAGCCGCCGGTGTACACGTGGCAGCAGCTGACCACGCCCAGTGATGGGCCGGTGGGACGCTGGGCGTACATCGTCGCGGAGCTGGGCAACCACCAGGCGCTGTTGTTTGGCGGCACCACCTACAACGCCACCGGGGGCGCGCTGCAGGATGACACCTGGCTCGTCGACGTCCGCAGCGGTGAGCCCCAGTTCACGCGGCTGCTCACCACGGCTCAACCCTCGCCGCGCTACTGCGGCTGCGCCACGTACGACAGCGCGCGCAACAAGGTCATTCTCGTCGGGGGAAGAGCCGCGGACCTGCTGGACACGGAGACCTGGGAGTTCGACCTCGAGACCAGTGACTGGACGGAGATCCCGCTCACCAGCCAGCCCGGCGGCGGACTGGGATGCGCCATGGCCTACTCCCCCGACGCCAACGCCACGTACCTCTACGGCGGCGCCGAGTACACCGGGTCCAGGAGGGAGACGTGGCGTTATGACGCTGCCGGCCCCAGCTGGACCATCCTCGACGTGGATTCGCCCAACGCACGCTATGACAGCGTCTTCCGGCACGTGGCTCCGGGACAGCCCATGCTGCTCTTTGGCGGGTCCCGCAGCGCGCAGTCCGCGTTCTACAAGGAGGTGTGGCGCTTTGACGTCAACACCGAGACGTGGACGGAGACGGAGGTGCAGGGCGAGCTGCCCGGTGGTCGACGCGTGGCCTGGATGGTCATGGAGCCCGACGCGAGCGCGTTCCTGATGGGCTTTGGCGTGCACGGCCTCACCGCCGACGACGCCTACGCCGACCTGTGGCGCTTCGACCTCGCACGCAGCACCTGGCAGCCGCTCTCCGCCACCGGCCCTTCGCCGCGGGGCTTTGCCATGGCCCTGCCCGGAGGCCCCGGTCACGCCGGCCTGCTCCTCGGTGGCTACAGCATGACGGATCCCCTCAGCGACCTGTGGCGCCTGGAGCCCTCCGCCTCGGATCCGCGTTGGAACTGAGCACCGTCCTGCCGCATGCACGTGCAACGGGGACGGCATTCCGTCGCACCTGCGGAACGGGGTGCGACAGATTGCCGCGCCTGACGGTCCGGTCGTTGACATCCAGCGTCAAACACCCTTGACCTGCGCCGGGACCTCCGTTACCCATCCGCGCCCTTCAAAGCCCGCCGTCATCAATCAGTCTGCGTCGTGGCAGTGCAACGGGGGGACCGCGGCGCACCCTCCGGGCACGGAGCCGAGAACATGGAACTCAACGTCACGTTCCTCTTCCAGCTTGGGTTCTTCCTCTTCACGGTGATCGTGCTGTCCAACGTGGCGTTCGGTCCCATCCTGAAGACGTTGGATGAGCGCTCCCGTCGGATTGAAGGCGCGCAGAAGGAAGCCGCGGCGCTCCAGAGCTCCAGCAGCTCCCAGGCCGGCGTCATCGAGCAGCGCATGGCGGACGCCCGCAAGGCCGGTCAGGACGAGCTGAACCGTCTCAAAGGCGAGGGCGAGAAGGTGGAGGCGGAAGCCATTGCCGCCGCGCGCGCGCAGGCTGCCAAGCAGATTGAAGAGGCCAAGGTCCGCATCCAGAAGGCGTCCGAGACCGCCCGGGGTGACCTGAAGAACCAGGCCAGCGTGCTCGCTGGTGTCATCGTCGAGAAGGCGCTTGGGAGGCAGGCGTGAACAAGAAGGCTCTTGGGCTCCTGGGGTTCCTGGCTGCCGCGCTGCCCGCGGTGGATGCGCTGGCCGCGGGTGGGGGCGGAGGCGCGCACGGCGGTGGCCACGCCCCGCACGTGGAGTTCTGGAAGTGGTCCATGGAGGCGCCGCCCATCGGGTGGATGGTCTTTGACTTCGCCGTCTTCATGTTCCTCCTCGTCCGCTACGCCGGGAAGCCGCTCAGCAACTACCTGGTCCAGCGTCACACCGGCGTGAAGAAGGCCATGGAAGAGGCCGCCGCCGCCAAGGCCGAGGCCGAGCGCAAGGCGCGTGAGTACGAGGACCGCATCAAGAAGCTCGACGCCGAGGTGGCGGCCATCAAGGAGGACTTCGTCCGCAATGGCCAGCTGGTGCGGGAGCGCCTGGTGGAGAACGGCAAGGTCAGCGCGGACCGCCTGCTCAAGGACGCGCAGCTGACCATCTCCGCCGAGGAGAAGCGCGCGCTGGAGTCGCTGAAGTCGGAGGCCGCGCGGCTGGCCCTGGAGATGGCGGAGAAGATGGTGCGTGAGCGCCTGGCCGCCCCTGACCACAAGCGCATGACGGATGACTTCATCCGTGAGCTGCGGAGCTGACAGATGGCCCTGCTTGAGAAGCCCATTGCCCGTCGCTGGGCCCGCGCCATGCTGGAGCTGGCCGAGGAGAAGAAGGCCCTGGCCGAGGTGGGCGCCGACCTGGACGCCCTGGCCGACGCCATCCGCAAGTCCAAGGACCTGGCCCACGTGGTGGCCTCTCCCGCCTTCCGCGTGGAGCAGCGTCGCGCCGTGCTCATGGCCGTGGCCGACGGTGGCGAGAAGAAGGCCCACCAGCTGACCCGGTTGTTCCTCAACCTGCTCGTGGACAAGGGCCGCCTCACCTACCTCCCGCTCATTGCCGACGCCTTCCGCGTGGAAGCGGACCGCCGCCTGGGCCGCGTGCGCGCGGAGGTGCACAGCGCTACGCCGCTCACCAAGGAAGAGCTGGAAGGCATTGCCGCCGCGCTCAAGGAGCAGGCCGTCAAGCGCCAGCTTGGCCGTGAAGTGCTGGTCACCGCCAACGTGGACCCCGCGCTGCTGGCCGGTGTCCGCGCCCGCCTGGGCGGCCTGGTCTTTGACGGAACGCTGAAGAACCACCTGCGCCGCATTGGCGCCGAGCTCACCCAGAACGCCTGAACGTCTCCACCCCTGAGGAAGCCATGGAACTGCGCGCTGAAGAGATTTCCCGCATCATCCGCAAGCAGATTGATGAGTATGACCGCAAGACCGAGGTGGCGGAGACCGGCACGGTGTTGCAGGTGGGTGACGGCATTGCCCGCGTCTACGGCCTGGAGAAGGTGCAGGCCGGTGAGCTGGTGGAGTTTGACGGCGGGCTCAAGGGCCTGGTGCTCAACCTGGAAGAGGACAACGTGGGCGTGGCCATCATGGGCAGCGACCGCACCGTCAAGGAGGGCGACACCGTCCGCCGCACCGGCCGCATCGCCGACATCCCCGTGGGCCCCGCGCTGCTCGGCCGCGTGGTGAACGCGCTGGGTGAGCCGGTGGACGGCAAGGGCCCCATCGTCAGCGACCAGCGCCGCTTCGTCGAGGTGAAGGCGCCCGGCATCATTGCCCGCAAGAGCGTGCATGAGCCGCTGCAGACCGGCATCAAGGCCATCGACGCGCTCATCCCCATCGGTCGCGGCCAGCGTGAGCTCATCATCGGCGACCGCCAGACCGGCAAGACCGCCGTCGCCATCGACACGATCATCAACCAGAAGGACTCCGGCGTGAAGTGCATCTACGTCGCCGTGGGTCAGAAGCAGTCCACCGTGGCCAACGTCGTTGCCACGCTGGAGAAGTACGGCGCCATGGCCTACACCGTCGTGGTCGCCGCCAACGCGTCCGACCCCGCGCCGCTGCAGTTCTTTGCTCCGTACTCCGGCGCCACCATTGGTGAGTGGTTCCGCGACAACAAGCAGCACGCCCTCATCATCTACGACGATCTCTCCAAGCAGGCCGTGGCCTACCGCCAGCTGTCGTTGCTGCTGCGTCGTCCGCCGGGCCGTGAGGCGTACCCCGGCGACGTGTTCTACCTCCACAGCCGCCTGCTGGAGCGCGCCGCCAAGCTCTCCGACGAGCAGGGCGCCGGCTCCCTCACCGCGCTCCCCGTCATCGAGACGCAGGCCGGTGACGTGTCCGCGTACATCCCCACCAACGTCATCAGCATCACCGACGGCCAGATCTTCCTGGAGACGGACCTGTTCTTCTCCGGCGTCCGTCCCGCGCTCAACGTGGGTATCAGCGTGTCCCGCGTGGGTGGCGCGGCGCAGGTGGCGGCCATGCGGCAGCTGGCCGGTACCCTCAAGCTGGAGCTCGCCCAGTACCGTGAGCTGGCGGCGTTCGCGCAGTTCGGCTCCGACCTGGACAAGGCCACGCAGGAGACCCTGGCCCGTGGTGCGCGTCTGGTGGAACTGCTGAAGCAGGACCAGTACCGCCCGCTCCCGGTGGAACAGCAGGTGGTGCAGATCTACGCCGCCACGCAGCCGGTCCAGAAGGGCACCAAGGAGACGTGGATCCGCAACTACCCCGTGGGCGACGTGAAGCGCTACATGATGGAGCTGACGGAGTTCATGACCGCCAAGCACGCGGACGTCCTCAAGGACATCGGCGGCAACCCCAAGGCCAAGATCGACGACGCCATGCGGGCCCGCCTGGACAAGGCGCTCACCGAGTTCAAGGGCATCTTCAAGCCCTCCGAGAAGTAAGCGCGTTTAGAACCGAGTCGGGAACGACGGAGCCGCCATGCCCTCCTTGCGAGACATCCGCAAGCGCATCCGGAGCGTGAAGAACACGCAGAAGATCACCAAGGCCATGAAGATGGTCTCGGCGGCCAAGCTGCGTCGCGCCCAGGAGCGCCTCATTGCCGCGCGCCCCTACGCCAACCAGCTCCACGACGTGGTGAGCCACCTGGCCGCGCGCGTGGGCGACACCGAGAAGTACCCGCTGCTGCGGAGCCATCCCCACCCGCGCAAGGTCCTCCTGGTGGTCATCACCTCGGACCGCGGCCTGGCTGGCGGCTTCAACAGCAACGTCATCCGTCGGGCGGAGCGGTTCCTGTGGGAGGAGAAGTCCCGCTACCCGGACATCCGCGTGGCGGTGATTGGCCGCAAGGCGCGCGACTACTTCAAGAAGGGCCACCCCACCATGCAGGAGCACGTGGGCGTCTTTGAGAGCCTCACCTTCGCGCGCGCCAAGGAAATCGCCGACGCCATTGCCGACGAGTACGTGCGTGAGGACCTGGACGCGGTGTTCCTGGCCTACAACGAGTTCAAGAGCGCCATCAGCCAGAACGTGCTCATTGAGCAGCTGCTCCCGGTGGTGCCGGCGGGCGGCACGCTCCTGTCCGCGGGTGCGGATGTCCGCGGCGCCCAGGTGGCGGCGGGTGGAACCACCGCGCTCACCGCCGGCGTGGAGCACAAGTACGAGCCGAGCCAGGGGGAGATCCTGGACGCGCTGCTGTCGCGCTACTTCGCCACGCAGGTGTTCCGGGCGCTGTTGGAGTCCGTGGCGTCGGAGCACGGCGCGCGCATGAGCGCCATGGATAACGCCACCAAGAACGCCGGGGAGATGGTGGGCAGCCTGACGCTCACCTACAACCGCGCGCGGCAGGCGTACATCACCAAGGAGCTCATGGAGATCATTGGCGGCGCGGAAGCGCTGAAGTGAGCCCCTCAGTCACCTCTTCTCCTGTTTTCATTCTTTGTGAGGAAGCACCATGACGACGACGACGAGCACTGTGGCAGGACGCGTGACGCAGGTGATGGGACCGGTGGTGGACGTGGAGTTCCCGCCCGGCGCGCTGCCCGCCATCTACACCGCGCTGCGGCTGACCAACCCCACCATCTCCAAGAACGAGAACAACCTGGTCATCGAGGTTGCGCAGCACCTGGGGGAGAACACCTGCCGCTGCATCGCCATGGACAGCACCGACGGCCTGACCCGCGGCGCCAGCGTGAACAGCACCAACCAGCCCATCAACATGCCGGTGGGCAAGAGCGTGCTGGGCCGCATCCTCAACGTGGTGGGTGAGCCCGTGGACGAGCAGGGTCCCGTGAAGTCCAAGGACACCCTGCCCATCCATCGCGCGCCGCCCTCCTTCGTGGAGCAGGGCAAGAGCCAGGAGGTGCTGGAGACCGGCATCAAGGTGATCGACCTCCTCGAGCCGTACCTCAAGGGTGGCAAGATCGGCCTGTTCGGCGGCGCCGGCGTGGGCAAGACGGTGCTCCTGATGGAGCTCATCCGCAACGTCGCCATTGAGCGTGGCGGCTTCTCGGTGTTCGCTGGCGTGGGGGAGCGCACCCGTGAGGGCAACGACCTGTACCACGAGTTCATCGAGGGCGAGATCATCGACCCGAAGAACCTGGAGAACAGCAAGTGCTCGCTGGTGTTCGGCCAGATGAACGAGCCGCCGGGCGCCCGGGCGCGCGTGGCGCTCTCCGGCCTCACCATTGCCGAGTACTTCCGCGACGTGGAGCGCCGCGACGTGCTGTTCTTCGTGGACAACATCTTCCGCTTCACGCAGGCCGGCTCCGAGGTGTCCGCACTGCTGGGCCGCATCCCCTCCGCCGTGGGTTACCAGCCCACGCTGGCCACGGAGATGGGCGCGCTGCAGGAGCGCATCACCTCCACGGACAAGGGCTCCATCACCTCCGTGCAGGCCATCTACGTCCCCGCCGACGACCTCACCGACCCCGCGCCGGCCACCACGTTTGCCCACCTGGACGCCACCACGGTGCTCTCCCGTGCGCTGACGGAAATCGGCATCTACCCGGCCGTGGACCCGCTGGACTCCACCTCCCGCATCCTCTCGCCGGACATCGTGGGCAAGGACCACTACGACACCGCGCGCGCGGTGCAGGGCATCCTGCAGAAGTACAAGGACCTGCAGGACATCATTGCCATCCTTGGCATGGATGAGCTCTCCGCCGACGACAAGCTGGTGGTGGCGCGCGCCCGCAAGATCCAGCGCTTCCTCTCCCAGCCGTTCCACGTGGCGGAGAAGTTCACCGGCAACCCCGGCAAGTACGTCAAGCTCCCCGACACCATCCGCGGCTTCCGCGAGATCGTGGAGGGCAAGCACGACAACCTGCCCGAGGGCGCGTTCTACATGGTCGGCACCATCGAGGAGGCCGTGGAGAAGGCCAAGACGCTGGTGTGATGGCGCGGCGCTCACGTGCCGGCGCAACCGCGGCCCCCAGCCGCGCGCGGTTGCGTGACGACGAGACGGCGACACTCCGCCGTGAGATGGAGCAGGGCCGGAAGGTGCAGGAGGCCGTGCTGGCGCAGCTGGGGTTGGTCCTGGAGACGCTCACGTTGGTGCGGGCGGACCAGGCCAGGATGATGGCGCAGCTGGGGCTTGCGGGCCCGGACACGCCGGACATCCACCGCTGCACCGACGGGCACGCCCATGCCCACCCGGTTCCACGCCGGGGAAAGCGACGCGCAGGAGAAGGCCATGGCTGATGAGCTCACGCTGGAAGTGGTCACCCCCGACAGGCGCTTTCTGTCCGCCAAGGTCTCGGCCGTGGTGGCCCCGGGGGCCCAAGGTGAGTTCGGCGTGCTGCCGGGCCACGTCCCGTTCATGACGCTGCTGGGCACGGGCATCCTGGGCTACCAGAGCTCGGACGGGACGGGCGCGCTGGTGGTCAGCCGCGGCTTCGCGGAGGTGCGCGAGAACCGCGTCACCGTGCTGGCCGAGGCCGCGGACCTGGCCGACGAGATTGACCTGGCCAAGGCGCGTGAGGACCTCAAGGCGCTGGAGGAGCGGCTCAAGGGCAAGGCCATGGCGGAGGAGGAGTTCAACCGCCTGCGCGCCGAGGTGGAGCGCAACGCCGCCAAGATCCACCTTGCTGGCCGCCGTTGAGGCGGAGCGCCACAAAAAAGTACATCCCTGGAGCGTGGCCGCCTAGAGTAGCGGCCCGGTTCTCACCGCCGTGGGAGGAGCCGTGGACGCTCGGACCCTGATGGTTCGCCTGGAGGAAGCGGACAAGATGCTCCGCCGGGGCGAGATGGCGCAGGCGCGCGCCGCCTATGCCTCCTTGCTGCCCGCCGCTCCCCCGGAACTGCAGGCCGCGCTGCAGAGCCGCATCCAGCGCGTGGATGAGCTCTCCGGTCCCGCGGAGGGCGCCCCGGCCAAGCCCGCGCAGGAGACCACGCTCCAGGCCCAGGCGGAGGCGGCCGTCAATGAAGGTCGCATCGACGACGCCATTGACATGTACGCCACCCTCATCGCCTCCCGCCCCGACGACCAGCTCGCGCGCGAGCGGATGACGGAGCTGCTGGGGATGAAGGCCCGGAACGCCAAGGCCCGCTTCGGGCAGCCCAGCTCCCGCGTGGTCACCATGGCCGACGCCAGCAACGCCAACATCGCCGGGGCGCAGGAGTCCGGGCCGTTGGGTCGGGCCCTGGATGGCGCCCACGCCAAGCCGCTTCCCGCCACCAAGCCCACGCCGCCGGTGGCCATGCCGGCGCAGCCGCGCGTGCCCAGCACCGGGCTCGAGGTCGACCTGGCCATGGACGTGGACGACGTGGGCGCCTTCCCCGCGCCGGTGGGGCCTCCGCCCTCGTTTGGGGCGTCGCTGACGCCTCAGGCCGCGCCGCCGCCAGCTCCCCGCGCGCCCACGCCTCCCACCGCCACGCCGTTCCCCGCCCCGCCGCAGGCCGCGCCCCGGCCCACGCCGTCGCCGTTCGCGGCGCCCATGCCGTCGTTCGCCCCGCCTGCTCCGCCTCCCGCGCCCAAGGCGCCCGCGGCGGCTCCGGTGGCCCCCGCGGTGTCGTTCACCGGACCGCTGACGCCGCAGCAGCCCCTGGCTGCCGCCGTCCCGCCCGTTCCCAGCGCGCCCAAGCCTCCGGCGCCGCCTGCTGCGCCCGCGCCGCCCGTCGTGGCCGCGCCGCCGGCGCCCAGGCCCGCTCCCGCCGCGCCGCTGCCCGCGGACCCGGTGGAGATGCTGCAGGAGCTTCTCAGGCGCGTGGCGGACAACCGACGCTCGCCCTCCATCCTTCCTCCCATCCCCTGATTCCCCGCCATGTCCGCCAGGCCGCACGCCTCCGGCCGCGTGCCGGCCCTGTTGGAACGCGCATGGCGCGCACGCCAGGCGCTGCTGCCGCCCAACACCAGCATCTATCGCCTCGCGCACGAGGTGGGTGACGGGCTCGCCGGCCTGGTGGTGGACGCCTATGGCCCGGTGGCCATGGCCCAGGCCTACGAGGAGACCTGGCGCGCACGACTCCCCGACGTGGCGGAGGCGCTGATGCGCCTGGGCTTCCGCAGCGTGCGTGCGGTGGTGCGTGGGACCTCCGGTGCGCCCACGGGGTCGGAGCTGCGCGTGGGTGAGCCGCTTCCCGAGGAGCTCACCGCGCATGAGCAGGGCCTGGGCTTCCAGATCCGTCCCGCCGACAGCAGCATCTCCGTGGGCCTCTTCCCCGACGCGCGCGCCGTGCGTGCCCGCGTCAGCCTGCTGAGTCGTGGGAAGGACGTGCTGAACCTCTTTGCGTACGCGGGCGGTTACACCGTGGCCGCGCTGGCCGGCGGTGCCGTGCACGTGGACCAGGTGGATGCCGCGCCCAAGACCGCGCCGTGGAGCGCGCGCAACGTGGCGCTGAACGGCTTCTCCCCGCGCGACTGCCGCTTCATCGTCGACGACGCCCTGGCCTTCACCGCCAAGGTGGTGCGCCAGGGGCGTCGCTACGGCGTGGTGGTGGCGGACATCCCCACCTTCGGTCGCAGCAGCAAGGGGCGGCACAGCCTGGCGCCCGCGTCGGGGAAGGGGGCCACGCGTGGTCTCGTCGACGCGGTGGTGGTCTCGCTGCAGGCCACGGATTCCGGCGGTCGACTGGTGCTGGGGGTCAACGCCCGCAGCGTCGACGCCACCGCGGCGTGGGGGTCGGTGGTGACGGCCGCGGAGGAAGCGGACGTGACGCCGGTTCTCGAGGAGATCATGGGTCCCGGCCCGGACTTTCCGCACGCGCCGGAGCACCCGGAGCTGCGGCATCTCAAGGTCCTGCAGGTCCGCGTCGAGCGCTGAGCGTCACCGCGGGAGGGGCGGGCCCTCGGGTGGCGTCGGAGCATCCTGGTCGGGAAGGGGGTTCTGCGGGCGCGCCGGGGCGAAGGTGGCCTCAGCGCGCTCCAACGACGTGCAGACTACGGTGATGCGGGCGCGGCCTCGCCACCGGTCTCCGTCGGAGCCGTCGAGGTACCCGTGCTCTCACCCGCGGGCGCGGACTCCACGGGCGCGGCGGCAGGAGCGGGCTCCGCGTCCTCACCGCCGGGCAGCAGCGCCCACACCAGGAGCGCGGCACCGGCCACCAGCGCCACCGCCGCCACCACCCACAACACGGCCACAATCACGCCCGCCACGACGGCGAGGGGAGCGTTGGCCAGCCCGCCGCTGCCGGAGTGCAGCACGGTGCTCCACAAGGAGCCGCAGTTGGTGGACGGGTCAAACACGTTCAGGCGCGGGGAGCCGCCTTCCATCGTCAGCAGGTCGGTGCAGGAGCCGAACGGCGTGAACCGCGTCCAGCCCACGTAGAGCATGGAGATGAGCGGCGGAATGGAGAGCAGCGTGGCGGGGATGGAGATGGCCATGATCAGCGGCCCCAGCCAGATGGGCGGCTTCCATCCACCCTTCTTGGCGCCCTTGCCGGTGGTGTCGTCGGCCTTGGCGGCCTGCTTGGGCTTGGCCTCCTCCTTGGGCTTGGCCTCCTCCTTGGGCTTC
>JBFMGU010000240.1:0-16353 GCA_040752415.1 Myxococcota bacterium | reverse complement strand
ACGCGCGTGCCGCGCACCAGGCGCTCCACCGGGTCCATCTCGCGCTCGGCGCGCAGGAGCGTCTGGATGCTGGCAATCTCCTCGTCGCCAACCGGCGTGGCAATGCGCTCATCCCCCGGCAGGCGCCCCACCAGGTCATAGGTCTGGCGCACCTTCAGCATGTCCACCCGACGCGCCGCGCTCAGCCCGGTGTGCACGAACAGGTATCCCGGGAAGAGCGCCAGCTCCACCGTCTGCACGCGGTCGCTCCACAGGCGGCGCTCGCGCTTGAGCGGCAACAGCACCTGGAACCCGCGCCCCTCCAGCTCCGCGGCGGCGGCCTTCTCCTGCCGCGCGTGGACGGCCAGCGCGTACCACCGTGGAACCGGCTCCTCGCTCAAGCGCCCGCCTCGCCCAGGATCCCTTCAATGTACGTGCGGTATTCGCTGGCCGGGTACCGGGCAATCACCTCGCGCATCTGCGCCGGCGAGACGAACCCCATGCGCAGCGCCACCTCCTCCAGGCACGCAATCTTGAGGCCCTGCCGCCGCTCAATCGCGCCCACGAACTCGCTGGCGTCCAGCAGGCTCTGCACCGTGCCGGTGTCCAGCCAGGCCATGCCGCGCGGCAGCAACTCCACGCGCAGCTGCTTGCGCTCCAGGTAGACGCGGTTGACGTCGGTGATCTCCAGCTCCCCGCGCGGGGAGGGCCTGAGGTTGCGGGCAATCTCCACCACCTGCTGGTCGTACACGTACAGGCCAGGCACGGCGTAGTTGCTGCGCGGGGCGGCGGGTTTCTCCTCCAGGGACAACGCGCGACCGTCCGGCGCCATCTCCACCACGCCGTACTCCTGCGGGTTCTTCACGCGGTAGCCAAAGACGGTGGCGCCCTGTTCGCGGTGGAGCGCGGCGCGCAGGAAATCCAGGGTGCCAAAGAAGATGTTGTCGCCCAGGATGAGGCTGCAGCACTGCCCGGCAATGAACTCCTCCCCCACCAGGAAGGCCTCGGCAATGCCGCGCGGCGCCGCCTGCACCGCGTAGCTGAAGCGCACGCCGTAGCGGTCTCCGCTGCCCAGCAGGCGCTGGTAGAGCGGAATCTCGTCGGGGCCGCTGATGATGAGGATGTCGCGGATACCCCCCAGCATCAGGGTGCTGATGGGGTAGTAGACCATGGGCTTGTCATAGACGGGCAGGAGCTGCTTGTTGGCAAAGCTCGTCAGCGGATAGAGGCGCGTGCCGCGACCACCCGCCAGCACAATGCCCTTGCGCACGGCCAGGCTGCTGACGGCACCCGCGGCGGGAACGGTGATGCTCATGGGCTCTCCGCGCCGCGCGCGACGTCACGCCGCCTTGGCGCTGCTGGTACCCTCGCCCTCCGGGTCGCCGTACACGTAGCCGTACCGGGCCAGGTAGTAGCTGTAGTAGCCAGACTTGCTCTCGAGATCGAGGTCGTTCAGCACCACGCCCAGCATGTGCGCGTTGACGTCCACCAACGCCCGGCGCGTGCGGGCCGCCATGTCCTTGCTGGTCTTGTTGCAGCGCAGCGCCATCACCACGCCGCCCACGTAGGAGCTGAGGATGAGCGCGTCGGCCACCGCGCCCACCGGCGGGCTGTCCAGGATCACGCGGTCAAACTGCTCCTTGAGCTTCTCCAGCGTCTCCTGGAAGCGCGCGGTGTGCAGCAGCTCCGCGGGATTGGGCGGGATGGGCCCGCAGGGCAGCACGTACAGGCCTGGCACCTCGGTGCTCTTGATGGCGTCCTTCAGCTCGCAGTCCCCGACGAGAACGCTGGTGACGCCAACCTGGTTGGAGATCTGGAAGCTCTTGTGGATGCGCGGCCGACGCAGGTCGGTGTCCACCAGCAACGTGCGCCCGCCGGACTGCGCCATGGCAATGGACAGGCTGATGGCGGCGGTGGTCTTGCCTTCCTGCGGACCCGGGCTGGTGATGAGGATGGTCTTCAGCGGCGCGTCCGGCGTCATGAACAGCAGGTTGGTGCGCAGCGCCCGACAGCACTCCGCCACCGCGCTCTTCGGGTAGAGGTGCACGTGCAGGTCGCGTGAGGGGCTGCGGGCAGTGCCCTCCTTGGCCTCCGGCGTGGCCTCGCCGGTGGTGGACTTGATGGACGGCAGCACGCCCAGGAACACCATCCCCAGCTTCTGCTCCACGTCGGCCTGGCTCTTGACGGTGTTGTCCAGGAACTCCAGGAGGAATGCCATGGCAATGCCCAGCAGCAGGCCGATGATCATGCCAAACATGACGTTGCGCGTGTTGTTGGGGCGCACCGGCGTGTTGGGCACCAACGCCTTCTCCATCAGGCGCATGTTGTTGAACTTCATGGCCGCGGAGAGGTCCGCCTCCTTCTGGCGACGCAGCACCATCTCGTACAGGCGCTCGTTGTTGGTCTGCTCCCGCCTGAGCCGGTTGTAGGCAATCTCGTGCCGGTTGACCTCGAACGCCTCGGACTTGGCGCGCTCCAGGGCGGTCTCGTAGACCTTTTCCACCTCGTTGAGCTCCGAGAGGGACCGACGCTCCACCTCCAGGATGAGCTGGATCTCGCGGTCAAGCTCCTCCTGCTGCATCTGGATCTGCCGCTCAATGCTTTGCAGCTTGGGGTGCAGCTCGCCGTACCGGCTCAGGAGGTCCGCGCGCTCGGTCCGGAGCTTCTGCAGCTCGGCGTGGTGCTCCTGGACGCTCGCGTTGCTGTAGACCTGGGGCAGCGCGCGCACCCCCAGGCCGCCGTCGGCGGACTCCGCCATCACCCGCTGCGTCTGCTGCTCGCGCACCTCCAGCTCCATCTTGCGGAGGCGGAGGTCGGTGATGGCCTTGCTGAGCGCCAGCAGGTCCTGGCTGTTGATGGACTGCCGGTCCTCGAACGTGGCGCTCAGGATGTCGTGCTCCTCCTTGAACCTCTGGAGCGCCACCTCGCTCTTCTCCAGGCTGCCCTCCAACTCATCCACCTGGCCCACCAGCCACTCATTGGCGCCCACGGTGGCTTCCATCTTCTGCTCCAGATTGCGCTCGATGAAGACATCCGCCGCCACGTTCACCACGCGGGTGATGCGCTCCGGCGCCGTGTCCTCCGCCACGATGTTGACGATGCGGCTGTCCTTGTCGCTGGAGGCCTGGAGCACGCCCCGGACGTAGTTGGGCAGCCAGCGCAGCGCGCTCTCGCGCTCGCTCACCGGGACAAAGGTGGGGTCCTCCGCCAGCCGCCGCGCAATCTCCAGGGAGACCTCCCGGGAGCGCAACATGGCCAGCTGCAGGTCCATGTAGGCGCGGTTGTTCCAGGCGGTGAGCGAGCCCAGCTCCACCACCTCGCGCACCTCGGAGAGCACCTTGGGCGTGTTGAAGTCCACCGCCACCTGGGCCTGGGCGCGGTAGATCTTGGGCTGGCGCAGGGTCCACAGCGTGGTGCCCGCCGTCACCGCCACCGTCACCAGCACCACCGTCCAGAGGTGGTTGACAATGGTGTTCCAGTACTGGCGCAGGTCCAGCGGCGCGTCCTCCAGGGCCTGGCCCGGGGGCGGAGGGTTGTGCGGTGGAACCAGGTGCGCTTCAGCCACGGCTGCCGCCTAGAGCAGGGAGGTGGGGACGTATACAATGTCCCCCGGCAAGAGAGGGAAATTCTTGGCTTTTCCCTGCCCGATGTCATCCACCGCCACCTCAATCCGGGTCTCCACACCCTTGACCGTGCGCGTGACCAGCACGCTGTTCTTGGAGGCGTTGGGCGCGAATCCTCCCGCCATGATCACCGCCCGCAGGATGTTCATGTCCGCTTCGTAGGCAAACACGCCGGGATTGTTCACCGCGCCCAGCACGTAGAAGCGCTTGGAATTGAACGCCGTCACCACCACCGAGACCTGGGGGTTCTTGAGGTAGCCTTTGGCGTAGGCGTTGCTGATGGCGTCGGCGGCCAGCTCCGGCGTCATCCCGCGCACGTTCACCAGACCCACCAGCGGCAGGCCCACCGTCCCGTCGCTGCGGACCTTGTGGGAGCCGCTGAGGTCCGGCTCACCGTAGACCTTGACCTCGATGACGTCGCCCACGTCCAGCGTGTCGGCGGCGGGGAGCGCGGTGGCGGGCCGCTCCTCCGCGGTGGTGGTGGCGTTGCCCGGGCACCCTCCCAACACCAGCAGGAGCGGCAGCGCCCAGACCCACCCACGACGGAGAAACCGATCCACCATGGCCCGCTAATAGCGCAGTTCAGCCTGCAGCACCGTCACGTTGCGCACGTAGCTGAGATTGAACGGCTTTTCGTTATAGACGCCGGGGGAGTCATTGGGCCCGCCGGTGGCGGCGTTGGTGGCGTGCCAGGTCAGGGTGTTGCCCACGCCCACCAGGAACCACTTCAGCAGCGCCACGTTGAGCGCGGCGGAGACGCTCAGGTCATTGTCCCAGCGGCCCGGGTCGCTGTTGGCCAGCGCGGGCACCAGCTGCCGGAACTGCTCGTCAAAGGGGTACTGGTTGTACCCGGCGGTGCTCTCGGTGAGCTGACCGTGCGGCTGCACCGCCTCCGACGCCGTCAGGGACACCTGGAAGCGCTGCATGAACGTGCCCACCAGCGTGGCGTAGACGCGGTTGTCGGTGAGGTAGCGGTAGAGCGGGACCAGCCGCAGCTGCCGACGGACCCCCACCGCGCCGGCCAGCGTGGGCGTGAACTGGTAGCGGGCCTCCAGCTGGCCCCCCGGCGCCGACGCGTACGACTGCCACCGGGTCAGCTCCGGTGCCCACCACAGGTACTGCGCGACGGGAACGCCCAGGGTTTCCAGGTCGGACTGGCCCTGCGCGTTGTTCTGCGGCTGCCCGTTGATGAACCCGGTGTTGGCCGAGCAGCTCTGCGTGGCCGCCGAGGGAGCCGCCAGGGGCTCCAGGCAGATGAAGATGGGATAGGTGAACCCCACCGAGGCCACCAGGCCCAGCTTGGCGGTGATCTGCCCCAGGTAGCCAATGGACGCGCCAACGGGGAACGAGGGCGCGTTCGTGTTCTGGAACGGGTACAGGTAGAAGTGCGTGCCTGCGCTGGCGCCGGCGTACACCGCGCTCTTGGGCAGGAAGCGCCACTGCCACTGGAACGACAGCGACGAGCCCGCGTTGTGGAACTGCCGCGGGTCCACGGTGGCGTTGGCGGCGGGCGCCAGGCCCATCACGTCCACGGGGTTCCCTTCACCGAACAGGAACAGCGGACCGGCGCTGGGGCCGGCGCTGAACGGCGGGATGGGGTTGCCAAAGAAGTCCTTGCCGTTCTGCGGGTCGTAGATTTCCGCGGAGACGCCCAGCGACCCGGTGAAGGACATGGTCCCACCGCCCGGCCGGGCCACGCCGGCGATGGTGCCGTTGGCGTTGGTGCGCGCCAGCCGCGTCCCAACCACGATGGGGCCCGGATCCACCGAGCGCATCAGGCCACCGCTGAGCGCCAGGCCGAACGGCCCCGTCCGGTTGAGCTCCAGGCCGCCGGAAGCGGAGCCGTCCAGGGTGCGCAGCCGTCGGTAGCCGCTGTTGTAGGCCCAGACGCTGTACCCGCTCTTGGACGCCGCGGTGCCGGGGATGAACGGCAGGCCCGGCTGGAAGATGCCCAGGTACTCGTAATAGTTCAGGCCAATGTTGGCGTTGGCGTTGAGGCGGTCCCCCGGCATGTTGAACGCCATGGAAGGACGCAGCGCCAGGAACGCGTCGGGCGGGAATTCAAAGACCAGCTTGTTGGGATGCGGCAGCCCCTCCGGCACCGTCACCGCCGGGCCGTTGAAGAACTGTGCCTGCTCGTTGCTGGCGCGCGCGCGGGTCAGCTCGTAGGGCACCGCGTTGGGGTTGCTGTCAATGCCCATCAGCGCGCCCAGCGCCAGGTGCAGCTTGGCCCGCTCCGTGAGCCGGATGCCCATCTCCTGGGAAGCATCCTTCGCGTCCGCGCGCGCCACGTGGGGCGCCGCCAACACGCACACCAGACCCGCAACCGTCAGTCCATGCCGAATGTTCATGACTGCCCCAGATGCCAGGGCGGCACGCCTGCGTGCACCGCCCAACCCCCGGCCGATACCACGGTTTGGCGGGTGCGCCCACTGCTTGGATGCGCGCGACGCCTCGGCGGGCGTGGCCAACGGACGGACGGATTTGGGCATGCGTCCGGTGTGTGGCGCGGATGCGGCAGGCTGTTCAGCGCGACGCGGCGGGGGATCCCGTGGGCTGGACCGAAACCGGCGGGCTGCGGCCCGGGGGGCTGTCCAGTCGTCCGTCGCTGGCGGTCAGGATGCAGCGCCAGGTCTGGCCAGCCATCACCAGGCGACCGGCCACCTGGACCTCGGTGGAGGCGAACGACTGCTGCACGCCGTCCTTCTCCCAGACCACGCGGTAGCTGACGCGGTCCCCGTCGGGATCCACGGAGACCTGGCGCACCTCGCAGCGGAGCGGGTCCCCGGGGCGTGGTGAGGCGGGCAGCACCTCCACCACCGGCGCGCTGGGCGGCGTGTTCCCCACGGCCACCTCGGTGCGGGGCCCGGGTTCCCCGCTGCGCGCGTCGTCCGCGGCCTGGGCCCAGCAGCCCCAGCGGTCCCCGCGACGCACCTCCGCGCCCGGCACCTCCAACGCCCCGTCCAGCTTCGCCACCGGGCGACCGTTCTTCTCCCAGCGGAATGTGTAGCGCGGCGGGTCGCCGTCGTGGTCGCGGGCTTCGCTGGCCACGCGACAGCTCAGCGGCTCACCCACCTTGGGCGCGCGCGGCACCACCCCCACCTGCGGCGCCTGGGGCGCGGTGTTGAGCACCGTCACCTCCCCGGCGTTCCCCCACGCGCCCAGCGCCTCCCCGTCGTGCGCGGCCGCGGTGCAGCTCCACTTCTCGCCGCGGTGCGTGGCCTCCGGGGAGAGCCGGTCACCGTCGACGAGCGGAACCGGCTGGCCATTGCGCAGCCAGCGCGTGCGGTAGGTCACCACGTCGCCGTCCACGTCCTGCGCGGGGCTGGTGACGGCGCAGGTGAGCGTGTTGGTGGTGAGCGGCTCGCGCGGTGTCACGGCCAGCACGGGAGCCCGGGGCGGCGTGTTGATCACCACCGCCTCCGCCCACACCGCCGGCCCCTCCTCCTCGCCGTCAAACGCCACCACCTCCACGCGCCAGCGCTCGTTCTTCTTCATCATGGCCGCCGGTACCGCGCTCTCCGACTCCGGCAGCTTCACGCGCACGCCGTTGCGCAGGAAGCGGTAGCGGTAGGTGAGCGTGTCTCCGTCGGCGTCGGTGGCCGGGCGGGTCAGCTCTACCTTGAGGGCCTCCGTGACCGGGAGCTGCTCCTTGTTGAAACGGATCGCCGGTGCGGTGGGCGGCGTGTTGAGCACCTGCACCTCGGCGTGCACGGAAGGGCCAGCCTCGGCTCCGTCGTGAGGCGTGGCCACCAGGCGGATGCGCTGGTTCTTCTTGAGCTCGGTGGGCTCCAGGCGGGTGCGCCCCTTGAACGCCGGGACCTCCTTGCCGTCCACCCACCACGTGTAGCTCACCGTGACCTTGTCACCGTCGGAGTCCGCGGCGGCGCGCAGCTGCTTGACCTCCACGGCGCTCCCCGCGCGGATGCGCGACTCTCCCAGGCTCACCACCGGCGGCGTGGGCAACGCATTGCGCACGGTGACCTTGGCGCCGGCGGGCGGCGTCTCCACTTCTCCGTCGCTGCCAATGACCCACACCTGCCACACCTCGCCCTTCTTGAGGCGACGCGCCGGCACCCTCGGCTCGGCGATTCCCGCGTCCTGCCCGTTGACAATCCACTGGAAGCGGAGCGCCACCGGGTCTCCGTCGACGTCGTCGGCGGGACGCGCCAGGTTCACCTCCAGCTCCTGCCCGGGCAGCGGCTGCGCTGGCGTGACCACAATCTCCAGCGGTGCCGGCGGCGTGTTGCCCACCGTCACCTCCGCGCCCGCGCTCGCGCCCTCCGCGCCGTCGGCCACGGAAACGGCCTGCACGCGCCAGCGCTGCCCCTTGCGCACGCGCGCGCCGGCGACCACCGCGTCGCGCTCCGGGATGTCCTGGGGCACACCGTCGAGGAACCAACGGAAGCGCACGCTGACCGCGTCCCCGTCGACGTCGCTTCCCGGCGCCACCACCTCCGCCGTGAGGGGTTGCCCGGCGCGCGGCCCGGTCGGCGTCAGGGTCACCGCGGGGGCACCGGGCGGGGTGTCTCCCACCGTCAGCTCGCGACAGCGCACCGTCTTGCCGTCCGACGTCGTCACCACCGGTTGCCAGCGCTCGCGCTTGCGCACGGTGCCCGGCGGGACCTCGTTGCCGCGGACGGCGTCCTGCCCGTCGCGCAGCCACTGGACCGTTCCCGCGGCGGCGGCCTGTGAGACCGCGTCCGTGCCAAAGACCACGCGCAGCGCCTCGCCCGCGCGCGGTAGTGCATTCTCTGTCGGCCCCTGCGCGCGACACACCGCCGGTCGCGACGGAGGAGGCGCCTGCGTGGCGGGATCCGGCGGCGCGGGCGCGGTGGGCTCGGTCTCCGACGGGAGGACGGGCGGCGCGGGGATGGCGGGCGCGGCCTCCTCGACGGGCGGCGTGTTGGGCGGTTGAATCACGGCCTCCGCGCTGGCGACGGGCCCCTCCTTCTCGCCGTCGAACGCCACCACGGTGACCTGCCACTTCTCGCCGGCGCGCAACATGGTGACGGGAATGGTGTCCGTCTTGGGATCCAGCTTCACTGCGCCGCCGGCGCGCGTGTAGCGGTAGCGGTAGGTCAGCGTGTCGCCGTCGACGTCGTGGGCGGGGGCCACCAGCTCCACCTTCAGCGGCTGGCTGCCGTTGCGCTGCGCGCTGAAACGCACCACGGGCGCGGTGGGCGGCGTGTTCACCACCTTGGCTTCCGCGGTGGCGGGCGCGCTGCGGAGCTGTCCGTCGGTGGCCACGACGTCCACGGACCACTTGTCACCCTTCTTGAGCAGCGTGCGCGGAACGCCGGACCGCCACGACGGCAGGTCCACCACCTGCCCGTTCCGACGGAACCGGTGCTGGTATTGCAGCGTGTCTTCATCGGCGTCGACGGCGGGGGTGGTGATTTCCACGTCCAGCGGGCCGGCCACCGTGACGGTGTCATGGACGAAGCGCACCTTGGGCGACGAGGGAGCCGCGTTCACCACCAACGCCTCGGCGCTGCCTGCCGGCCCCTCGGTCTCCCCGTCGTACGCGACCACCTCCACGCGCCACGCATCCCCACGACGGAGCATCTCCTTGGGCACCGCGGTGGTGGTGGGCGGCAGCGTCAACAGCGTGCCGTTGCGATAGAAGCGGTGGCGGTACGTCAGCCCGTCGCCGTCGGGGTCTTGCGCGGGCGCGGTCATCTCCACCTTCAGCGGACCGGGCACGGCCACGTCGGCGGGCTGCAGGCGGACCTGCGGTGCGGACGGCGCGCTGTTGACGCTGCGGATCTCCGCCACCACCTTGGCTCCCGACGCGGTCCCATCGGAGGGAGTGACCTCCACGCGCAGGCGCTGGTTCTTCTTGAACTCACCCTTCGCCAGCCGCGTCTTGCCCGCCAGCGCCTTGGCCTCCGCGCCGTCGACGAACCACGTGTACCCCAGCTTCACCGCGTCCCCGTCGACGTCGCTGGCCGGCTGCAACACCTGCACCTCGACGACGTTGGTGGTGCGCGGCGAGAGCGGCGTCACCTGGATGCGCGGGGGCGCCGGCGGGGTATTGCCCACCATCACCGCCACCTGCGTGGGCGCGCCGTCACCGTTGTCGTCGGCGGGGGTGGCCACGGCGGTCCAGGTCTCACCCTTGCGCGTCCGCCCCGCGGGCACCACCGCGCCTTCCACGCCGGCGGGGGAGCCGTTGCGGAGCCAGCGGAACGTGAGACGGACCGGGTCGCCGTCGGCGTCCTCGGGAGCGCGCCCCATGCTCACCCGCAGCGACTGCCCCGCCAGCGGCTTGGCCGGGAAGATGGACAGCGGCGGAGCCTTGGGTGGCGTGTTGCCCACGGTGACTTCCGACGTCACGGGGGTGCCGCGCCTGCCATCCGCCACCGGCGTCACCTCCACGCGCCAGGTCTGACCGCGCTCGGTGCGTGCGGCGGGGATGGCGTCCTGGGTATCCGGCACGTCCTGCAGCATCCCGTCGACAAACCAGCGGTACCGGTAGCTCACCGCGTCCTTGTCGACGTCGGTGGCGGGCTTCACCACCTGCACCACCAGCACGTCCTCGGTGCCCACGGCGGTTCCACTGCTGCCCTTGGCGCGCACCGCCACGGTGGGTGAGGTGGGAGGGGTGTCGAGCACGCGTTTCTCGTCGGTGGAAACGGGAGTGCCGGTGGCCACGCCGTCGAAAGCGGTGACCACGGCTTGCCAGACCTCGCCCTTGCGGATGATGCCCGCAGGCAGCGCCTCGCCCTTGGCGCGCGCGGTTTCATCCTTGCCGTCGCGCAGCCAGCGAATGCGGTAGCTGACCGCGTCCCCGTCGGCGTCGGGCGCGGGCTGGTCGATGACCACCTTCATCGTGTCGCCCGCGCGCGGCTCCGAGGGCTCCAGGTGGGCCCGGGCCCCGCCCGGCGCGGTGTTGGCCACGGTCAGGTCTCCGCTGGCGTGGGTTCCGTCGCGGGTACCGTCGGAGGGAAGCGCGGTGAGGGTGAACTTCTGGCCCTTCACGGTCTGGTCGCGGGGCACCGTCAGCGGGTCCGTGGCGGGAAGCGGCTGGCCGTCGCGCGCCCAGGTGAACGCGTAGGTCACGTGGTCGCCGTCGACGTCATGAGCGGGCGCGCTGATGGACGCCTGCAGATCGTCGTCGGTGCGGGCGCCGGAGGGAAGGACCGTCACCGCGGCCGGGCGGGGTGGCGTGTTCACCACGGTGGTCTCCAACGTCGTGGTCTGGCCGGGCGCTTCGTCGTCGCGCGGGGTCACCACCAGCGTGATGCGTTGGCCCTTGCGCACCGAGTACGGCGGGAGCGTGTCGCGGTCCTTCATGAGCGGCACCGGGCCACCGTTCACGCTCCACGCGTATTCATAGGTGATGACGTCGCCATCGGGGTCCGTGCTGGGCTTCTGGATGACCGCGTGCACCGGGACCGCCGCGCCCGGCTCCGCGGGATCGAGGACCAGGCCCGGCGCGCTGGGCGTGGTGTTGAGCACCGTCACGTCCGCAGCACCCGACGCGCCCTCCACCTCGCCATCAAACGCCGTGACCACCACGCGCCAACGCTCCCCCTTGCGCGTGCGCGTACCGTCCACCGTGCTCGCGGAGAGTGGGAGGTCCGTCACCGCCTCGCGGTTGCGGAACCAGCGGAAGCGGTATTGCAGCGTGTCCTGGTCGGCATCCTGCGCGGGCTGGGTGATGACCACTTCCAGGACGTCGTCGGTCCGGGGCTCCTGGTTCTTGAATCCCACCACCGGTGCCGTGGGCGCGGTGTTGGCCACGGTGAGCTCGTTGCTGCGCCAGATGGTGGCGCCCTTCCCTTCTCCCTGCGCCTGGAAGTCCGCGCCCTCCTGCAGCGTGTAGCTCCAGCGCTGTCGCTTGGCGGTGCGCTCACGTGGGACGGCGCGTTTGTTGTTGAGCTCCGTCACCAGCTGGCCATCCAGGTACCAGCGGACCTGCGTGTCCTTCTCCGCGTCGCCATCCAGGTCGACGAAGCGGTAGCGCACGGTCAGCTCGTCCTCGGTGCGCGCGGCATCCGGGGCCACCGCCACGCCCAGGAACATGGCGGCGTTGGGCCGCACGCGTGACACGCGACCCGCGTCATGACCCGCGGTTGGCCACGCGATGTACGGACGCTTCACCTTGCCCAGGTTGGCAAAGCTGTAGGCGTGCAGCTTCCCCGCCGCGCCTCCGACGATCACCTCGATGCGTCCGTCGCCATCCAGGTCCACGATCACCGGCGCGGACTGCAGCGCTCCGCCGGGCGTCTCCGGGAAACCGCCCACCGGCGTGCCGTTGGCGCGCAGCACGTGCAGTCGACCTTCCGCGCTGGCCACCACCACCTCCTGGCTGCCGTCGCCGTCGAGGTCACCCACGGCCGCGCACGCGTTGATGCGACCCCCCAGCTTCACCGGCCACCCCGGGGCGGGAGTGCCGTCGGGTTGGAACGCGTAGACATTTCCGTCGGCACCGCCCACCACCACCTCGCGCTTTCCGTCGCCGGTGAGGTCCGCCAGCGCGGGCTGGGCGTAGATGCGGTAGCTGGTCTGCTGCGGAAAGCCCGGCAGGTGGGAGCCGTCGCCACGCAGCGCGTGGATGGAGAAGTCCTGGCTGCCGAAGGCCAGGTCCAGCGTGGCGTCGGCGTCCAGGTCGGCCAGGGCGGGGCCGCCGCTGACAGTGAACTGCGTCTTGACCGGGAATCCCTCCACGGAGGCAAACGCGCCCTTCCCCGTCTTGCGCCCCAGCACGTGCACGCGCCCATCCACCGCGCCCACCACGATCTCGACGCCCGGGCTCACGTGCAGGTCGCCCACGGCGAGCATGCCTTCCGCGGCGCGCAGATCCTTCAGCGGGAAGCCCGGCACCACGCGCCCCGTCCCGTCGACGGCACGCACCACCCCGTCGCTGCCCGCCCACACCAGCTCGGGCCGGTTGTCGCCGTCCAGGTCCGCGCACGCCGGGGCGCTGGCCCACGCGCCACCACCCTCGACGGGAAAGCCCGCCACCGGCAGCCCCTCGCCGGTGAGCGCGTGCAGCTTGTGATCCAGGCCCAACGCGGCCACTTCCAGCGCGCCGTTGCCGTCGAGGTCACACAGCGTGGGGGATGCGGGGAACTCGTTGCGCGTGGTCTTCTCGCCCGCCAGCTTCACGGGCCAGCCGTCGACCATGCCGCCGTTGGCGCGCACCGCGTGCAGGCTCTGCCCCGCGCCCACCACCACTTCCAGGCGCCCGTCCCCGTCAATGTCGCCGACGGCGGGATTGCTGGCGGTGATGCCGGACTCCAGGCGGACGGGCCAGCCGCGAAGCTCACCGGCGTGCGCGGGGAGGGATCGCAACGTCGTCAACAGCACCGCCGCGGACAAAAGGACGGTGGCACGACGTGACGCGGGACAGATGCATCTGCAGCCAGCTGCGCTGCTCAAGGGACGGCTCCGTGGACCAGGGGGCCGCGCAGCCTACTGCACGACGTGAAAGGCGCTCCAGCGCTCGCGGAGGCGGCTCAGAGCTTCTCGGCCAGGCGGCGGTTGGTCTCCCGCAGGCGCTGGCTGAGCACCCGGGCAATGTTCACGGTGATCCAGGTGAAGCCCTCCCGGAAGGCCTTGGAGAAGGCGTGCAGGTTCTCGTGGGTGAGCAGGAGGAGCGCGCAGTCGCTCTTGGCCCGCACGGTGGCGCTCCGGTACTCCTTGTCGATGAGGCTCATCTCCCCAAAGAAGTCGTGGATGCCCAGGGTGGCCAGCACCTTGGGCTCGCCGCTGCCGTCGCGCAGCAGCACCTCCACGTCACCTTCCACCACCATGAACAGGCTGTCGCCCACGTCCCCCTTCTCGAAGACCACCTCACCGCCCTTGTAGCGACGCATGACGCTGAGCTCGGCCAGCATCTCGATCTCCTCGGGGAGGAGGTTCTCGAAGAGCCGGGACTTCTGCAGCACTTCCGCCTTGTTCACGACGTCCTCCGCTCACGCATCCTGCTTCTCGCGCTTCACCTTGGGGCGGTCCTTGAGGAAGAAGTCATCCAGGCGGGTGTCCACGCGGGTGGCCTTCTGCGGCTCCATGACCGGCTCCAGGAACTCCACGCCGCGCGTCCGCTCGCACTGGTAGACGGTGCAGGCGGTCAGCTCGATGTTGTAGTGCTCGCTGTCGGAGAACAGGGGAACCACGTAGACCAGTTTGTTCTCGCGCGCGGCCCAGTAGAGGAAGTCCTCGTGCACCACGGCGTCAAACTGGGTGCGCCCCTTGTTCATGAGGTCCCGGACCGCTTCCTCCGCCTGCTCCAGGGCGCGCGCGGACTCCTGGGTCTCGGCCTTCAACGCCGCCGCCGACCGGCTCCCCTGCTCCGCGTTGGCAAAGAGCTGCTCGCTCTCCTTGCGCACGCGCTTGCCCTTGGCGCGGTTCTCGATCATGGCCAGGTTCTTGGCCAGGCTGGCCGCCCACAGGCTCTCCACCTCTTCCCAGAGCAGCGTCTTCTTGGCGGTCTCGCGCTCGTAGTCGTCCTTGATGCGCTTGGCCCGGGGGTCGTTCTGCTCCTCCGCCTTGGTGAGGGCCACCCACAGCTCGGTGCACATCACGCGCTGCTTCTCGAACTGGCCCACCACCTCCAGGCTCTTGTTCTCCAGCTCACTGGCTTCGGCCTGCATCTGGGCGGAGGCGTTCTCGTAGTCGCCGGAGCGGTACAGCGCGTCCATGGCCTTCTTCTGGGCCAGCTCCGCGCGGAACTCCATGAGGTGAACCTGGGTGAGGACCTCGTCATGACGGAGGGAGGCCTCCCGCGCGGCCAGGCGGGCCTTGGTGAGCGCGTCAAACCACGAGCGGAACAGCTCGCTGTTGACGATTTCCCTCACCTCGGGGAGCTGCTTGGCCTTCACGCGTGTGCCTCCCAGTGAACCGGTCCCACGTCAGGGTCTACCCAAAAGCCGACGCGCCCAACCACCGTGGCGCGCACGTTGAAGCAGTCCGGGTGCCCCGCGCGGCCTGAGCGGCTCAGCCGGAGGGCACGAACACAAACGGGAAGGACGCCTGCACCGTCCCCTCGTCTGGCTTGGGGAAGCGGATGCGCTTGAACAGGTTGGCAATGCAGCGACCAACCTCGGGGTCCCCCAACGTGTCGTTCTCGACGGACGCCTCGCTGACCCGGCCTTCCTCGTCAATCGTGAAGCTGATGGTCACCTTGCCCTGCAGGTTGGGGCTGCGCTTGAGGGCGTTCTCGTAGCAGGCCTTGAAGCCGGCCATGCGGGCGCGGATGGTCTTGGTGATGACCTTGGGGTCCAGGCTGCCGTCCACCTCTTCCACGTTGGTGGCCTTCACCTCACCGCGCACCTGCACCGCGGACTTGGCGCCCACCGCCGCGCCGCCGCCGCCACCGCCGCCCGCCGTGTTGAGCGTGCCGATGTCTGCCGCGCCGGTGCCGGAGCCCGCGCCGCGCGGCCCGGAGAGCGCTCCGTCGCCTTCCTTGGCAATGCCCACGCCGCCGGACTGCGAGAGCAGCTCCCCCAGTCCCTGACCGGGCCCGGAGTTGGAGAACACGTCGGCAAAGGCACCGCCGCCGCCGCGCGCGCCGAGCACCTTGAGGAGACCCTTGCTGGCCACGGCCTTCTGGATGGCGGCCTTGCGCGCCGCGCTGTCCTGGGCCTTCTTGGCGCCGCTGTCCTTCTTCTCGGCCTTCTTGCCGTCGTCCTGCTTCTTCTCCGCCTTCTTCTCGGCGGGAGCGTCGGCCACCTTCTCCTCCACCTTGGGCGGTGGCTTGAGCTTGGTGATGTCCGGCGCAATGTACTTGGCAAAGCGCTCACCCACGTCTTCCAGGGTGGGCGGAGGCGGCGGGTCCACCGTGGAGAGGAACGCGGCGCTGCCGAAGTGGAAGACGATGGAGCCGATCATCAGACCCGAGAACAGCGGGTCCATGCCCTTGATGATGCCGCCGCGCGCCACCGCGGGCAGCGTGGCCTTGGGAGCCACGGGTGGCGGCACCACGAACTGGAAGAGCAGCGTGACGTCGCCCACCTGCACCTTGCCGCGGGAGCTGTCGGTGAGGTTGATGCGGTAGGTGTCGCCCGTCTTGGTGGCCAGGTTCTGGCTCTTGAGGCCGGCAAAGTCGATGACGCTCTCATTGACGGAGAGACGGCCGTCCATCTTGTCGGTGAAGCACAGCGTGTAGATGGCGCCCTTGCAGTCAAACAGCTTCACGCTCTTGGGGATGTCCGCCCCGGGGAGCACGAAGGTGTTCTTGGGGTCGGAGCCCACGGAGACCACTTCCCGCTTCTTCAGCAGGCGCTCCTCCACGATCTTGCCGCCGTGGATGACGCCGATCCTGAGGATCTTTTCCGCCGACTTCTGCTGCGTGGTCATCGGGCTACCTTTGCAGTCGCTTTCCGCGCTGTCACCGGGGTTCTGTCGGAGGGACACCCGCCGTTCTTCACCGGTTCCAGCCGCGCCACCATTCCATCAAAACGGTTGCTTCTCCACGGACTTCTCGATCTTCGGCACAAAACTCTTCTTCAGCTCCAGCCCCTCGAAGTTCAGGTTCTGACGCTGCAGGATGTAGAAGGCCTGGGGCTTCTGCCTGCGTCCCTCCACCGTGATCTCTCCCAGCACGATCTTCTTGCGCTGCTGCGCGGTTGCCGCCGAGGCGGACAGACCGAGCACGAGCCCGGAGAGCGCGGCACTATAAAGGAGCCTCCGCACACGGCGCAACACCCTGTCCTCCATGAAAACCTCCTTGGCGGACGCCTACTTACCCTTGCCCAGCTTCTTGGGAGCGGGGGCCTGGGGTGGGGGTTGTTCAGGGGCG
>JBFMGU010000024.1:0-66332 GCA_040752415.1 Myxococcota bacterium | reverse complement strand
CCTTGAGCACGGAACCCTCCTGTGGAAGGAGAGCGCCAGATCACAGCTCCGATCTGGGCACAACCGCGCGGGAACGCTGTCGGCCAAGTGATCGAAATCCCAGCGGTTTAGATGCGATCACCCTGGGGCGTCACCCGCCCCATCCCCCGTGATTAGGGCTGCACTAAGGGGCTGCGTCAGAACAATGTGGCCATGTCGGCGAGGCCGGCGAACACCCAACCCCCACGCTTGTCCCGCTGCGCCCACTCGCCCCCCTTCCCCAGAAACCAATTTTCCGTCGTCACCGAGCCGGGGAAGGGGGGCAATCGATGGGCGCAGCGCCCTCTTTCCGACGAGAAATCGTCCCAATGTCAATGCGTGCCCCCCTTCCCCGCCATGGCTGACGACGGGAAAGCGGGTATGGGGAAGGGGGGCGCGCGAGCGCAACGGCATGAACGTGGGGGGTTGGGTGTTCGCCCGCCTCGCCGACATGGCCACATTGTTCTGACGCACCCCTCAGCTGACCAGGTCGTACCAATCCCGCGCTCCGTGACCTCGTGCCACCCCTGCCGGGAGACGCGACGGGTACCGAACTCTTGGCTACGCTTCCCGCATGCGCCACCTCCTTCGGCTCCTGCTCTCCCTGTGCGTTGCGGCGTGTACCACCACCGGCTCCCCTGACGACGCGGGCACCACCCCGCCCGGCGGCGACGCCTCCGTCCCCGACGCGGCCCACGCCCCCGACGCCCACGCCGCACCCGACGCGGGCCGGGCCGACGCCTCCGTCCCCGACGCGGCGCTCCCACCGGACGCCAGCGCCCCACCGGACGCGGGCGGTGCGGATGCCTCCCGCCCCGTCGACGCGGGTCCCGGGGTCGATGCCGCGCCGCCCCCGGATGCATCCACGACGGGTAACGACGCCGCGATCCCGGACTCCGGCTTCCCCGACGCCGACACACCAGACGCGGCCCCCCGGATGGTCGAGGTGGCGGTGACCGGCGAGGTGCTGCTGGCCAACAACTACCCGAGCCACCTCCACGCGCTGCTCAGCGCCAACCTCTCCGCCGGGTCCGCGTTGGCGCGCCTCCGGCTGCACGCACGCTTCTGCAGCGACGAGGCCTGTGCCAATCCCGTGGCGCTGGTCCCCGCGGACGTCTCGGGCGCCGACGGGGAGGGCTATTACGTCTTCAGCACCGCCAACACGTCGGGGACGGGCCTGGCCAAGGCGTTCACCATTCCACGCGCACCGGCGGGAAGCTGGTGGGTTCAGCTTGTGGGCGACACCCAGGCCAGCGCGCTGGCGGGCCGGCCGGCGTGCACGTCCACCGCGGACTGCCCCGGTGACCTCGACGTCATCCAGACCTCCTCCTTCCAGGTGAGCCCCAATCCCGACGGGACCGGCACCAATCCTCCCGCGCTCGCCCTGCCGGTGACCGTCGTGGAGGGCGGGGGTGACGTGGCCCTGCCCGGCACGGTCTACCTGGGACACTTCGTCCTGGATGAGACGCCGCTGCGGGCTCCCGCCCCCGCCGACCCCGGCCGTCTCCTCGTGGCGCTGTCGAACCAGGCGGACACCTTCCGCAACCAGGTGGTCGTGGTGGACCTGGCGCCCGCGCCGGCGGTGGGTGACTCCTACGTGCTGCAGAAGAACGGCGCCGACCTTCCCGGCGACATCTGCGGCGTGGTCCGCGGCGCCACGGTCCTCTACGCCATTGCCATCGACGTCGACGGCGCCAACATCTTCGCGCTGGACCCCACCACGGGACTGCAGCTGGGCGACGAGCCCGTGGTGACCATCCCGCCCGGCGACCCCCAGGACGCGGAGACCTATCCCTGGCCGTGTCGCGGCGTGGCGGTGACGGTGGGCGGCACCGAGCACCTCTACCTGGTGCAGTTCAAGGGCGCGGGCTCGCTGGACACCTCGCGGCCCTCACCGCTGTACCATGTCGACGTCGTGGCCCGGACCCATTCCGCGCCCTTCGGGGCGTACACCGACCAGGCGTGGCGGGCCATCGTCGCCAACGGGGCGGGCACGCGCCTGTTCGTGCTGGAGCAGAGCTGGTCCAAGGACAGTCGTGACCAGGGCGTGCTGGAGAACCGGGTGCTGGCCCTGGACCTCGACGGCACCGGCGCCCCCGGCACCCCCGCGGTGATGCTCACCGGCACCACCTCGGATGACACGTGTGAGTCCACGCTGCAGTGGCCCAGCGGCCTGGCCATGTTCACCCTCAACGGCGCGGAGCGGCTGCTGGTGGGCCATGATGAAGGCGTGGCGGTGGTGGAGCCCAGCACGCTCACCGTCGTGGACGAGGTGGACCTGCGCACCTTTGGCCGGGTCTTCACGCAGCTTTCGGCTTCCGCGAATCGACTCTATGCGCTCCCGCAGTGCAAGGCCTACGGAGACCAGGGCGACTTCACGCTTCCCTACGGCGCAGGCACGGAGAACGCGGACAAGTACCTGGTGGCGGTGCTGGCGGACGTGGGCGGCGCGCTTGCCACCCCGGAGCTGGGGATCGACATCGACGGGAACGGCACCGACGACCACGGCGTGGACCTGGACTACTTCCACGTGAAGCGCCACCTGCGCAGCTACAGCACCACCATGCCCATCCCGCCCGTGGTCTTCACCGGCCCGCAGATGACGGTGGGCGCCAGCATGCTGTTCGTGCGCGGGAGCGGCATCCAGGGCAACGGCAGCAACGTGGTCTCCGCCAGCGGGCTCGGGCAGGCGCAGGACGTCTCCTTCCACGACCTCACCACGGGACGCGGCCTCATCTTCAACGACTACCAGCCCTTCTGGCACGGGCTCAGCGCGGAGGGCGGCACCGGCAGCGCCATCTGGGGATTCGACGTGTGGCCCGGTCAACCCAGCTCCGTGGGTTGGGTCGAGTACCTGCCGTGACGTCGGCCGTCAGTTCTCCCGCATGGTGCGACCGATGAGCTGCCCCAGCTTCTCGGCGCCGTTGGGCGCGGGGTGCACGCGGTCCACGTCGTAGAGGTCGGGCGTGCGGTCCGGGTTGAGCACGTCCCCGCCACTCACGAAGAACACGTTGCGACGCTGCGCCGCCACGTGCCGGTAGCGCCGGTTCAGCTCGTGGATCTCGTCGCGACACTCCGCGAAGCCGTACGCGGCGTCGGGCCCCACGTCGTAGTAGCCCAGCAGGATGACCTTGGCGCCCCGCGCGCGCGCCCGGTCCACCAGCTCCGGCATGGCGCCCTTCCTCCCGCCGACGTCGACAAGACGGTCCAGCAGGTCCCCGCACTCCCCGCACGCGCACTTCTTGTTGAGGTCATTGCCGCCGCCATCCAGCACCACCCACTCCCAGTCTCCGTCGGAATACTGGTCGGTGATGGCGGGCAGCAGCGCGTCTCCTTCCATGAGCTGGGTGGAGATCACCGCGCGGATGTCCGCGGCCTTGCCCAACGTCCACGCCGCGTGGTGGGCCACGGACTGGCAGATGCTGGAGTTCCACGCCAGGACGCTGTCGCCAAGGATGAGGACGCGCGCCGGCCCGGGAGGAAACGCTCCGCAGAGGTCCTCCGCGCAACCGCAAAGCAACGTCAACAACGCCAGGGAGGCGCCGCGCATGGGGCTCAGGCGGCGATGGTGGCCAGCTTCTCGCCCAGGAGCTTCTCCAGCTGCTCGAGCGCCTTGGAGAAGTTCAAAATGCCCTCCTCCAGCTTCTCACTCGCCATGCGGTCCTGCTGGTGCATGGCGCGGAAGGTGGCCTCATCCATCTTGATGCGCTCCACCTTCTGCGACGCCGCCACCTTGGGGTCCAGCTTGCGCGGCAGCTCGCCGGTCTGGCCTTGCAGCTCGGCCAGCAGGTTGGGCGCAATGGTGAGCAGGTCGCAGCCGGCCAGCTCGGTGATCTCGCCCAGGTTGCGGAAGGACGCGCCCATCACCTCGGTCCGGTGACCAAAGTGCTTGTAGTAGTTGTAGATGCGCGTCACCGAGAGCACGCCCGGATCCTCGTGTGGCGCGTAGCTCTCCTTGCCGGTGTTCTTCTTGTACCAGTCCAGGATGCGACCCACGAAGGGGCTGATGAGCTGCGCATTGGCCTCGGCGCACGCCACCGCCTGGTGCAGGCCAAACAAGAGCGTCATGTTGCAGTGGATGCCGTCCTTCTCCAGCACCTCGGCGGCCTTCACGCCTTCCCACGTCGTGGCCAGCTTGATGAGGATGCGGTCCCGGCTGGCGCCCGCGGCCTCGTACATGCTGATGAGGTGGCGCGCCTTGGCAATGGAAGCCGCGGTGTCATAGCTGAGCCGCGCGTCCACCTCGGTGGAGACCCGCCCGGGGACGATCTTCAGGATGCGCAGACCGAACTCCACGCTGAGCCGGTCCACCGCGGCGGCAATCTGCGCCTTCCTGTCTCCGCCCTGCCCCGCCGCCCAGCGCAACGTCCCCGCGACGACATCCGCGTACTCCGGCATCTGCGCCGCGGCGGTGATGAGGGAGGGGTTCGTGGTGGCGTCGCGCGGCTTGAACTTCTGGATGGAGTTGAAGTCCCCGGTGTCTGCCACCACCACCGTCATCTCGCTCAGCTGCTCCAGCAGGGTCTTGGCCATGTGCTCGGTCTCCGTGAACGGCCGTTCTAGCAAACCGTGGCGTCGGTGTCCCCCGGCGGAGTCGCCAGCGTGGGCGTGCGGCGCGGTCACGACGGGACGTGGAGCGGGCGGAAATAAAAAACCCCGGAAGCCGGTGCCGCCGAGGTACGGCGGGCGGGTGGCAACCCGCGGCTTCCGGGGTCGGTGGCAGCAGGGCCATCCTGCTCCACCAGGTTCTCGTACGCTCCGAATGGAGGTGATCCTTCCGGAGGCGTGGTGCCGTCAGCGTTCAGACCCCGACGGAACCTTCCTGGCTGGCGCTAGGACGCCGCCACCTCACTGGCCATAGGGTTGGACACTGGATCACCTCCTTTCTCGGCGCGGGCACGAGGAGCCCCTTCCTCACCGCGCAGACGTGTGGCCGCCGAGAGGCCCACGTCCGAACGTCGCCGGGGCTGATTCCCCGACTCGGGCAGCGGTGTGTGGCCGGCCCTGATGGAGCGCCATTCTAGCAACTCCGGGTGCGGATGCACGCTCACGGTGACGACGAAGATCAGCTCCCACCCGTGACCACCGGACGCCGGCGCGACCGGGTGAGGTGGCGCTGCACCAAGGCCAGCACCGCGCTGAGCTCCAGCGGCTTGACCAGGGCTTCGTTGAACAGCTCGCGCACCGCGCGCACCCCGTCGCCATCCGCGCTCAAGAGCACCGTGGGGATCTCCGCCGCGCCGCGCAGGCCGCGCTGTTTCCGTCGGAACTGCAGGCCGTCCAGCACCGGCATCCACAGGTCCACCAGGATCAGGTCGGGCCGTGAACCGTTGCGCAGCAGCGCGAGGGCCTCGGCGCCGTTGGCCACGGCGGTGACGCGACAACCCTCGTTCTCCAGGACCTCGGTGAGGATCTCCCGCAGGTCACGGTCATCCTCCACCACCAGCACGGACGTGGCGTCCTGTCCCATGCGCCCCCCCGGGGAACCTCCCTGCAACACCCCGACGGGCGAGCGCTATTCCCGCCGCGCGTGACGTCGCGGGATTGCACCGGGCGGGTGCGCCGTTATCCCCAGGGAAGACGACAAGGAGCCTGCCGTGGGGACCAAGGCTGAAGACCATGTGACCGCGTTGGAGAATCAGCCCCGTCGGGGAAAGCGCACGCAGAAGGGTCGCGCCGCGGCCCGGAAGGCCGCCCCCGCCGCCCGACGAGACGTGGGCATGGCGCGCAAGGCCTCCTACGCGCTGGAAGCCAGTGAGACCGGACGCCCCTCCCGCCGCTCCACGCGCGCCAGCGCCAACCGCACCAAGACCGAGGGCAGCCGCCGACAACAGCAGACCCGCGAGCTGCACTCACCCAAGGCCACCAACACACGCACGCGCGCGCGTCGTCGCTGAGCGCCGGCACGGTGGGGCTCGGTGGGTTCACGGCACGGAGGCTGCACGCCCAGGCCCTGCTCGCCGCCCGCATCACGGGTGCGCGTGCCGTTGGGAGGCCCAGATGCCCACCCTTCCTGGTCCCACGTCGAGGGCGACCCCGCAGGACCCCGCGCGCGGCGCGCTGGATGCCGTGCTCTCCAGCGTGAGCGCAGAGGTGCTTCGCGAGGAGGAAAGGATTGCGCAGGCCGCCGCGCGGGCGCGGGAGACGCTTGCCCAGCCGGGCGCCGCGGAGGCGTTGTGCGTGAGCGCGCCGCAGCGTCGGGCCCAGGCGGCGTCCGCGGTGCGCATGCTGCGTCGTCGGCTGCGACGTTTGCGGGAGGACCTGGACGGCGCCTGGCTGACGCTGGACGAGACCTTTGCCGAGCTGGCGCAGCTGCGCGTGGAGAAACTGGGCCTGGCACAGGAGGTGGAGCAGCTGCGGCAGGAGCAAGCGCGGCTGCGCGTCGAGCTGGCGGAGACCCGGGCGGTGCTGGCCGGTGAGCGGGATGCGTTGCGCCGCGCCCACGACGAGACCGACGCCGCCAACCACGCGCTCCACCGCGACATCACGGAGCGCCACTCGCTGGAGCAGGACCTGGAGCGCGTACGCGCGGAGAACCGCGACCTGGCCTACCTGCTGGCCTGGCTGCGCCACCACCGGGACGGGTGAGGCGCGCCGTTTCCGTCGTCGGAAAAGCCTGCGGGCTGGAGCACCCACCGCCGGGGTTGCGCGCCTGGTGCGTGGCTTGCAGTCCTCCCGAGGTGTGCTCCGCCGGAGGGCTCGTGAACCATCGCCTCCTCCTCGTCGCCGGTGACGCCGCGCAGCGCGACGCCCTGGTGCGGTCCCTGGGCGCGTGTGGCGCCACGGTGAGGGACTGCGCGCGGATCGACGACGTGCCCGCGCTGCTGACCAGCTTCCGCCCTTCGGTGGTGGCGCTGCTGGGAGCCACGCCGGCGGAGTCGGACGTGGCCAGGTTGCACGCGCTGTGCGCACCCGCCGCGGCGGCGCTGGTGCTTGTCACCTCGTGGTCGGACGTGGCCGGAGTGGTGCGTGCGCTCTCCCTGGGCGTGAGCGGCCAGTTCCCCGCGGACCTGCCCGCCGCGGAGCTGCTGCGCACGCTGCAGGAGCTGGTGGGGGAGAGCACCGACGACGGGCGCTTTGCCGCGGCCCGCTGGCATCACGGCGCGGCCACGCTGGCGCGCATCCACCAGCTGCTCTCCAGCAAGGGTGGCAGCGGTGAGCTCGTGGTGCGGCACGCCGGGCGGGACAGCAGCGTTCCCTACGTCGACGGCGCGGTTGCCAGCGAAGCAGGCGCGTACCCGGCGATGCTCCGGGATGCGCTCCACTCACCCGCGGCGCAGGAGCCATGGGAGTTCCAGTTCCTTCCCGCGTCGACGACGTCCACCGCGCCGCCCGCCGCCATCACGGTGCAGGAGCCCGCCCCGGTGCGCTGCCTGCTCGTCGACGACGACCCGGACATGCGCTTCCTCTACTCCCGCCTGCTGGGCCGCGCGGGCCTCAAGGTGGAGACCGCGCCCGACGGGCGCAAGGGCTACGAGATCGCGCTGCGACGCGCTCCGGACGTGATCCTCTCCGACCTGATGATGCCCGGGGTCGACGGGTGGGGCCTGCTCTCCCTGGTGCGCCAAGACTTCCACCTGCGCGAGACCCCGTTCTTCGTGCTCAGCTGTCACGTCGAGAAACTGGACGTGCTGCTGGCCGCCAACGGCTGCTTCCCCAAGGGCACCAGGGTGGACCAGATTGCCGCGCGGCTGCAGCAGGCCGCCCACAACGTCGACGGCGTGGTGGCGCAGGCGGCGCAAGGCGTGAGCGTGCGGGGTGAGCTGCGCGGCGTGGGCATCCAACACCTCCTGGACGGGCTGGCGCGCGCGCGGGTGAGCGGAAGGCTGCGCGTGATGGACACCTGGAGCTACCACGAGGTGTCGCTGAGCCGCGGCGCGGTGGAGCACGCGGTGAGCGCCATGGGCAGCCAGCACCAGGCGGGACGGGAAGCGCTGCGGTGGCTGCTCACGTTGGACCAGGGCCAGTTCGACTTCGAGCGCAGCGACGAGACCAGCGCCCCCGGCGGCGTGCCCTTCCACCCGCTCATGGACCAGCTGTGCGACGAGCTGAACGAGCTGTGGCGCACCAACGCACAGCACCTGCTCGCCGACAACGGCTTCCTGCAGTTCAATCCCACGCTCCTGGACGCGTACCTCGTGAACAGCGCCCCGGTGGTGCAGGAGGTGGTGCGGTCGCTGGTGCACGGCGTGCCGCCCCGCCACCTGCTGGCCGCGGACATCTACCCGCCGCTCCTCGTCGACAACGTGGTGGATGACCTGCTGCGACGCAGCGTGGCCACGCTGGTGGAGGATCCCGTGGCCAGCATGCCGGTGACGCTGTGAACGCTCACCGCGTCACGACTTGTCCTTCAGGGTGTCGGGCACCTTGATGCAGTAGTGCGTCCACATGGAGGTGGGCGTGGCGGGAGAATCCGGCTCCCACGGCGCGCGGTGCCGCTTGAGGTGATAGACCAGCTCAAAGCGGTCCAGCAGCGGCTCACCCGGCCGGCGACCGTTGTTGTACTGCCGGCACAGGTACTTGCCGAACCACGCCAGATAGCCGCGCTGGTCCGACTGGCGGATGTGCAGCCGGTACTTGGCCCAGCGCTCGTACCACCAGCGACCTTCGGGCGGGCTGAGGAACGTGGGCGCGCCGTGGGCCAGCACGTCGATGGGGGTTCCGTCGGTGAGCGTGCCCTGGCCGGTCCACTGTCCGCTGTCAAAGACCGGGTTGGGCGCGAACATCTTCCAGTTCTGCCACAACGAGAGACTCTCCATCACCGCCACCGCCGGCGCGGGCGGGCGCGGGATGCGGTTGTTCACCTCGTGCGCCTGGTCCCACAGGATGATGCCCATCATGGTGCCCATGACGCCGAGGATGAACGTGTTCTGCCACTGCCCCACCCACGCGGGCAGGTGCGGCGCGGGCGCGGGGAGCTTCTGCGCCAGTCGCACGAGCCCTTCCTTCACCGCGCGCAGCCGGGGCCGTCGACGGTCAATGAAGTCCATGGCCTCCGGCCAGAAGAAGAGCGTGTAGACGCTGTACATCATCAGGGAGAACATCCCCACGTTCAGCGTGGCCTCGATGAATCCGTGCAGCATGAGCCCGCCGAGCAACAGCAGCTTGCGCAGCCGGATGTTCGGGTACCAGAGCAACGCGGCCAGCGCGAACTCCAGCACCAACGTCCCCCAGGTGGCGAACCGGGCCATGAAGCCCGCGTGCTCGACGAGGAACGCCGCGGTGGGGCGCGCGAAGTCCCACACCTGCAGCGCCCGGTAGGCCGCGCTCCCCTCGATCCACTGCGGCCCGTTCTTGGTCACGCTGGTGACGAAGTAGACGATGATCACCTGCAACTGCATGAAGCGCAGCGCCACCTGGCTGCCCCGCGGCGGCCACGCGCCCGGTTCCCTGGCCAGCGCGCGGTCCAGCGAATACGCCGCGCCCGCCGGGGCGAACATGAGCCAGAAGAGCATGACGCGGTAGAGCGTGTCGGAACTGTCGGTGACGCCCAGGTTGCGCTCCTGCACACTCACCACGAAGAGCCAGGTGCAGAACGTGGCCAGTCGCGTGCGGTAGCCCACCGCCAGGCACGCCGCCGAGACCGCGCCGAAGATGAAGAACAAGGTCACCATCGGCGTGGTGCCCAGGGCGTCCAGCAGGCTCAGTCGCCACGGGCGCGCAATGCCCTCCAGCAGCGCCATGCGTGGGAGCACGCCTTCGTCGGTGTGCCATTCCCGCAGGTAGAAGGAGCGCTTGAAGATGTCCCACAGCGCCACCATCCCGACGATGAAACGGTAGAGCCCCAGCGGACGCAGGTCGCCTTCCCCCAGCCAGAAGGCGCGCGTCCACGGCCACTCCCGCCCCTCCGGCTTGACGACGACAGGCGTTGGCTGCTGCTCCGAGAGCCGGAGCGAGGGGGCGGTGACGTTGTTCATGGTGCGTCTCCCAGGGAGCCCGGCGTCGGAGACACGTCCGCCCACCAGGCATGTTGCGCCCGGAAAACGCGCAGAGATTTCCTGTCGCGTGGCGCCGTCCGGAAACACTTTCGCGTTTTCCGGGGGGAGCCCGCTTTTCCTGGCATCACGCGGGTGCCCGGTGCCAACCCCGTGCCAGCGGGGTATCGGGGAGTCACGGAGGCGAAGCATGCGCTGGATGCTGGTGCTGTCACTGCTGGTGCTGGGCTGCGGGAGCGCGGAGCCGGGAACGTCGCGGGGCGCCATCTCCGGGCGGGTCATCCTGGTGGACGCGCCGGGGCTCAATGACGTCAGCCGGGTGAACGTCCTGCTGCAGGGCGCCAACCTCACCACCGTTCCCAACGACGACGGGACATTCGCGTTCGCCGACCTGCACGAAGGCAACTACGAGCTCGCCGTCGGCTACCAGGGCCTGGGCGCGACGGGCTCTCCCTACCGTCGTGCGCATCGCTCGGTGAGCGTCAAAGCGGGCCAGACCGTGAACGTCGGCGGCATCGCGCTGGAGGTGGGAAGCGGAAGGGTGTCGGGGATCGTGCGGGGCGTCGACGGGGGCTTGGTTGCCAGGGTCATCCTGAGCCCAACGCCCGACGCCATCATCGAGACAAACACCTCCGTCGGCGGCGCCTTTGTGTTCACCGAGATTTCTGTCGGCACCTACCAGCTGCGCGTCGACCTCTCCGGCCACGCACTTCCTTCCACCGCCACGTGTCCCATCCCCGTCGTGGTCTCCTCCGACGAGGAAGAAGTGGTGGTGCCGCCCCTTGACATTGTGCCATTCACCTTCGCCTTCAGCACCTCCACGCCCGACGTCAGCGTCGACGGAAGCACCTGGTCCTTCACCACCGACGACATCACCGTGCTCGTCGCAAGCGGGACCGCGGCGCTCGGGCGCTACTGGTTTGGCGTTGCGGAAACTCCGGACTACGAGCCCTTCCAGCCCGGCGGGTACCGCTTCCAAAACCTGCCCGAGGGCGAGCACGTGCTGCATTTCCAGTTCACCGACGTGTGCAACGTGGATTCTCCGGTGTTCACGCTGACCCTGGTGCGCGACACCACGCCGCCAACACTCTCCGCGGTCACGCTCAACAACGACGACGCCACCACCAGCAACGCCACCATGTCGCTGGAGGTCACCGCGCAGGACGCCACGCAGATGCGCGTGCACCTCTGCGCCACCCAGGACGCCGCGGGCCAACCGTTGACGTGCCCGGACACCGTCGAGGACATGGCGTGGACGAGCTACCAGTCCCGCCAGGCGGTGACGTTCGACAGCTCACCCGGCGTGAAGACGGTGACGGTGCAGGTCCGTGACGACGCGGGAAACCTGAGCGGGGTCCTCCAGGACAGCATCACGCTGCAGTGAACACACATCCCCCGCCAGGAGCCCACCTTCTCTTTCCCATCATTGACGTATCAATTCACCCTCATTTCGCTGTTGTTATGCGTTTTCGCGGCGTACCGTTCCGCCACCACCACGGAGGCAGACCATGTCGCGCACACACGCAATCGGGCTTGTCCTGACAGTGGGAATCACAACGCTGGCGCATACCGCGCTGGCGGGACCCGGCACGGTGAGCATGCTGGCGCACGACGCCATCACCGTGGGTCCTTCACAACGGGTGAACCTGGACCTCAAGGACGCCGACGTCACCGCGGTGCTCGAGCGGCTCGCCGCCATCGGGCGGGTCAACATCGTCATCAGCGACGAGGTGAAGGGACGCATCACGCTGCGGCTGCGCAACGTGAGCTGGCAGGAGGCGCTCCACGCCGTGCTGCGCGCCAAGGGCCTGGACATGCAGCGGGATGGCAACGTGATCTGGGTGGCCTCGTACAAGACCATTGAGGCCGAGAAGCAGGAGCGCCTGCGCGAGAAGTGGCGCTGCACGCCGGAGACCAAGCTGGGTCCGTTGGAGTTCTGCAAGAACGTGGAGTGAGCACGTCGTCGTTTTGCCGCGAAGGCGCCGCTTGGCCACGCTGCGAAGCGTGGCGGTCATTGAGCCCATCATCGCTGCGGGAAGGCCACGGGACAAAGAGGCGCTGGAGCGGATTGCCCGGGAAAGGGAAGCCATGGCTGAACGGAATCCGAGCCCGGAGAATGGTGGGAGCGAGCACGGTGGGAGCACCTGCGGGCGACCGCTGGACCAGGGGACCGTCGCGTCGTCGTGTTGCTCATCGGTCTGCGCCCCGAAGAGGTCCCGCTCGGCTCCGAGCTGTGGTCCACGGAGTAGGCGGGGCACGTCGTCACGCGCGTGACCACGCCTCGAAGTCACTCGTCCGGTCCAACTCCTGCCACAGGCGCACCAGCTCCGGCGGAGGCGTCACCGGCTTGCGCGCGACAAGGTCGAACCACAGCACCACGCTGTCGACGACGGCAGCCAGCGAGCCATCCGCTTTCATGACGCGGTTGCGGACCTTCATGCGCCGCGCGTCCGACGTGATGGCGGCCAGCGCCAGGTCCACGCTGAAGGGCTCCAGCAGCTTGAGCTCCTGCTTGTAGGTGAGCTTGTCCTCGAGGACCACGGGGCCCAGCTGGCGCTTCTGGAACTCGGCCATGCCGAAGCCATGGGCCTCCAGGAAGCGCATCCGCGTCTCCTCCGCCACGCCCAGGAACGCGGCGTTGCGCATGTGCTGGTTGAAATCCATGTCCGCCCACCGGGCGCGGTACTGCTCCACGTGTGTCGTCATCGGGAGTCCGTTGCTGTTGTCCTGGTGAACCCCAGCACGACGTCACCACGCCGTGCAATCCGCGCCACCGGGACCACGTCACGCCCGGACGCGCAGGCCGCCCAGCATGGCGTCGAGCAGGATGCCGGCGTCACGGCGCGCCGCCGCGGCATTCCTGGCCCTGGTGATGGACATGGCCGCCTCGACGATGGCGCCCTTCACCATGGGCACCAACAGCTCCAGCGGCGTGCGACGCACCACGCCCAGCTCCACCAAGGAAGCCAGCGTGCCCAGCAGGAGCCCGCTGGACTGCGCCTCCTCGAGCGCGCGCCATTGCTCGATGCCCAGCACCACCGGGGCCTCGTTGTAGGCCATGCGCACCTCGGGCAGCAGGCACGCATCCAGCACCGCGTCGATGCCCGCCATCAGCTTGCCCCACGGGTCGTCGGAGCGCGCCATGGCCGCCGCCGCCTTCTCCGCCACCTCACGCGTGATGTCCTCCACCGCCACGCGGAAGATCTGCTGCTTGCTCCCGAAGTGGTGGTAGACCGCGCCGGTGGTCACGCGCGCGTGCTTGGCCAATTCCACCATTCCCACCGCGGCGTAGCCCCGCGCCGCGAACAAGCGCCGCGCGCTGGCCAGGAGCGCCTGGCGCGTGGCCTCCGCCTGCACGTCCTTGGGCCTGACTTTGTTGTCGTCGGGCCGCGCCGGCCGAGAGCGGGTCTTCTTCCTGGACCGGGTTGCGGAGGAGCGGGGCATGGTTTGCGCGCTGGCCGTTGCCAGGCGAAACGCGGAGCCCGGCGTCAGTGTTTGAGCCTGGCGTACTCCTTACCGGCCTCAAGGGTCAACGCGGTGGTTGCCACCACCCAGTCATGACGCGTCTTGGGCCAGCTCTCCCACCCGTCGGGGAAACGCTTCTCCACGAACATGGCCTTGAGATCCTCGACGGAGATCGCGGGTTCCCCGTCGACGTTCCGCGTCTTGGGGCTGTTGGCCAGCAGCGCCATCAGCAGTCCGAACTCACCCGCGGAGCCCACCAGGTTGTCCTCGCCCAGCGTCTTGGTGAGCGCCTCGAAGAGACGGACGTTCTCGGTGTGGTCGTCGACCTGGCGGAACCGGTTGGCAATGGCCTCCATCAACGCGGGCCCGGTGCGCGCCAGCGTGTGCCCGATGTCCCCGAGCAGCAGGCCCGTGACCTTGGCGCCAAACACCTTCGAGTCCGGATCCTTCACCAGGTTCTCGGCGATGAACTTGCCGATGTCCGAGCGACGGATGACGCCGTCCTTGGCGCGGCTCAGGAGTCGGTCCATGTCCGCGGCGCTGAAGCGTCCCGAGTCGCGCTGGGTGGGATCTCCCTGGAGGATGCCGCTGTGTCCCGGATGGGATCCCTGTGAGCCCGGGAAGTCCAGGCTGAAGTGCCCCGCGGGCGTCAGGCCCTCCCCTCCTCCCGACGACGGCATCCGGCTGTGATTTCCCTTGGCGAAGATCTTGAGCACCTCTCCCAGGTCGCCACCGCCGGTGTTCCCCAGCGCGGTGACGTCGGCAATGCTGGCCAGCGGCGTCTCGGCATTGTTGCGCACCGGCAAGGCACCCTGCTGCACCGCCGCGCCGATGAAGGGGCACGTGGCCTTCTTGGCAACCACCTGGCCAAGCTGCGCCGGGTCCAGCTGCACCGGAGCGGTCTTGGCGGCCTGGCCCAGCTCATTCATGCGCAGACCCGTCACGGACCCATGCGGCCCGTTCCCCGCGGAGCGCGCCAGCGCGGAAGGCTCGGCGGTGGGCGTGGGACTGGACGCGTAGGGGTCGGTCTGCCTGGGGCGGGCAACCTCCGCGGGCGCCTCGGTCTTCGGCGTGGCGGCAGGTTGGATGGTCGGGTTGCCAACGGGAATGTGGCCCTTGGGGCCGGTGATCGTGCTCATGGAGTCGCTCCGTTGCCAGTGCGCGACACAGCCCGGCTACCCGCTCCGCGGCTGTCACTGGCTGCCTCACATAACGTCATTATGTGAAGTCGCAGGCAACGTCAATGGCCTTGGGGCTCGCCGGCGCCGAAGCAGCCATTCGCCAACCACCCATACGTATTCCCATGATGTGATGGGGCAATGGCTCAGGCCTGCGGAGGCCACGCGGGCGGACCCGGCTTGCGCGCGAAGATGCGGACGATGCCGCCCTTCCCCAACAGCGCGAGCAGGATGGAGACCGGCAGGTCATAGATCATCTGCATCAGGAACAACCAGGTGAGCACGCGCTGCCACGTGGTGCGGCCGGGGCGGAACAACTTGGGCACGAAGCCGTTCAGCCCCAGCGTGAGGAACAGGCTGCCCGCCAGCTCACCCGGGAACCACGGCCGCTTGATGAGCTGCACCTCCAGCCCGGCACGACGCATCAGCTCCGCCAGCGTCTCCGGCGCGTAGTGATAGAGGTGCGTGGGCGCCTGCAGGTACAGCCAGCGACGACGGAAGATGCGCATCCAGATCGACGGCGTGGGCGTCTCCACCATCATGTAACCGCCCGGCTTGAGCACACGCGCCATCTCGTGGAGCTCGGTCTGCGGGTCGTAGACGTGCTCCATCACGTGCCACGCGGTGACGATGTCAAACGCGCCATCCGGGTAACGCTGTTGCCGCAGCTCCCCCGTGTCCACCTCGACGCCATGCACCTCCGCGGCAAATGTCTTGCACACCGGGTCGAAGTCGAGGCCGCGCACGTCAAGGCCCGCGAGTTGCCGCACCCAGCGCGGGAACTGGCCGAGTCCACAGCCCACGTCGAGCAGCCGGGTTCCTGGCGGGGGACGTCCGGCAATGGAGGTGAGCTGGCGCAGGAAACCGATGGCGCGCAGGCGCGCGGGACCACGCGGAGGAAGACCGGCCGCGGCCTTGGCGCGCAGCTGGGACAGCAGGGACTCCGGGTAGTACGGCGCGTAGTAGCGACCGAGCTCGTGCGGCGCGGGTCGTGGTGAGAGCACCAGCGTCTGGCACGTGGGACACATGGAATAGGAGAACGTTCCGTCGACGCCGAAGAACTGGTCCGTGGTCTCCGGGATGGCGGGGACCAGCGGCGCGGCGTGACCCAGCGGGCAGGCGGGAGGTGGTGGAGCCTCGGTGCTCATCGCGGGGATGATTGCTCGCACGTCCTGGCTGCGCTCGTCCAACGTCATGGGTTGTCGGGGATTCCCCAAAAGGAAGTCAGGAGTCAGAAGTCAGAAGTACGCCACCACGGCCGCGCCCACGCGTGCGCTCACTCCCGCGAACGGGGCCTTCAGCAGGTACTCCGGCAACACCGTCCCGCGCACCGCCGCCGAGCCCGAGAGCTGCACCGAGATGTCCTCGGCAAGGAAGTACTCCACACCCAGCTCCGGTCGCGCACCGACGAAGACGGGGATGGTGTGCATGAGGAACAGCGCCGCATTCGGGTCCACGCTCGTCGGTCCGGACGGTCCCACCTGCGCATCACGCACGCAGACCTCGTCGACGGCCACCTCCTCCCGCCGCTCCACGCGCTCGCACACGCCCGGCACCTCCTGCACGCGGGTCAGCGTGCGCACGGGGTTCAACATCGCCGTCATGCCCACGTTGAGCCCGACGTACGGCCGCAGCTTCTCGTCCCACACGTTCCACCGTAGCCCCACCTCCTGGTGCAGCAACCCGACGGGAAACACCGGCGTGAGCGGTTCCCACACCGGCAGCGTTCCCGCGATTCCCAACGAAGCCCGGTAGGTGAGCACCAGGTTCTTCAGGATGGGTTGCTCGCTGAGGTCCAGGAGCAGGTCGCCGAGGACCCGCTGGTAACCCACGGTGAGGATGGGTCCGTCGGTGATGCCCATCCAATCGTACTCGCATGGCAGGCCGCGACCACGTGCAATGTCCTTCCCACAACTGCGCAGCCACGTGGGCTTGGGCGGAAGGCGGTTGCGCACGCGGCCCTCGTACCAGGCACGGTGCGCCACCTCGCTGCCCACCACGTTCATCAACGTCAGCGGCAGGACATCATGCGTCTCTCCGCCGACCTCGAGAAGCAATCCGTTGTCGCGGTACTGCGCGTGGGCGGGGTTGGTGAGGAACAGCAGGAATGATGTCAGGAGGAACAGGAAGCGCACGGGCTCTCCACGACGGGACGCATCAGGTCCCACGCTTTCGCCACGCTCGGAAAAGACGGGGAGGCCGTGCAGCCACCGCCGCATTCACCGCGCGAAGCCGGGTTGTCGGTTCACGCTGGGTATCGGCCGCGAGCGGGGCCGTGACGGGACGGCGGCATCCGAGGAGCGGTTTGGGCGATTTTTCGGTCCTGGCGGCGTGGCTGCTCCGCTCATTTCGTGACACGCTGGCTCCCATGGCGGAACGTGACCTGGTGAGCAGCACGGACGCGGCGCGCACGCTTGGCGTCAGCACCGCCACCATCAAGCGCTGGGCCGACGCGGGCGTGCTCCCCAGCATCCGCACCGCGGGAAGGCACCGCCGCTTCGATCCCCATGCGCTGGAGGACTTCCGTCGTCGTCAAGGGGGCGGGCGGACGCAATCCTGGGTGGGCGAGCTGCTGGCCGTTGACGACGTGCGCCGCATGGAAGCGCTCCTGCTGCAACAGCGCGCCACCAGCGGCTCCTGGTGGAAGGTTGCCGATGCCCTCGACGTGGCCATGCTGGAGCTGCGCGCGCGGTGGCGGGCGGGGACGGTGATGCTGCTGGACTTGCGGCTGGCCCAGGAGCGCCTGCAGCGCGCGCTCGCCCACCTTGCGGAGTGGATTCCCCAGCGCGCCGACGCGCCCCGCGCGCTCCTTGCCCTCGCGGAGGGGGAGAGCCGGATGCTGCCGTTGTCGCTCGTCGAGCTGTGCTTGCGTGAGGCGGGGTGGAACACGCTGTGGCTGGGTGCGGGCGTTCCCATGAGCGTGGTGGCGCGCGCGGGACATACGCAGCGGCTGGACATGATCGTCGTCGCCGCGTCGGAAACGGGTCGCGCGGAGCCGCTGGCGGCGCAGGCGGCGTTGCTGGGACGCGCGTGTCGACTGCAGCACCTGCAGCTTGTGCTTGTTGGTCGGGGCGCCTGGCCGCAGCACCCGCCCCACGGTCGCACGCTGCGGAGCTGCGCGGAGGTCCACACGCACCTGACGTCGTGACTCAGGGCACGGTGGCGCGGATGGCGTTCCAGTTGGCCAGGTACGCTTCGAACACCGGGAGACTGTCCACCCGCATGAGCTGCTCGTCGTTGTCCGTGAGCGCACCGCCCGTGTAGTTGTGGGAGCCGGTGAAGACGAGTTTCCGTCGGGTGGGACCGCTGCCGGTGTCGTAGGGCGCGTCGATGATGAGGATCTTGCTGTGGATGGTGGACCGCGTCGCGGTCTGCGTGATGCGACGATAGGGCACGTTTCCGTCGGCCAACGCGTTCACGATGGCGTCGCCCGGCGTGGTTCCGTCGTCGCGCAGCAGGGCCTGGACGTCACATCCCTGTCCCTTCAGCTCGGCCAGCCGGTCGGCGATGGCCACGCGCGCATTGGTGAACAGGGACATGGCCAGCAGCACCCGCCCTCCCCCACCGCAGCTCACGTTGCTGAGCACGGAGACCACCGTGTCTCCCTGCGCGCGCGGGTAGAAATACGTGCGGATGGGCCGGTCCCCGACGACAACGCGGTAGTAATCATCGTTGCGCGCCTGCGCCTGCTGGTCCTGCCAGACGTCCAGGTATCCGCTGTAGAGCGCGGCGTCATCCCGCACCACGACGAGATTGTTGTGCTCCTTGAGCATGGGCGAGGAGAGGTTCGCGGAGCTCTGCACCACCACGTTGGCCGTGCCGTCGTCGAGTTGGGAGAACAGGTAGAACTTGCTGTGATTGATCCCGGTGCCAATGCAGGAGCCCGCCGCCACCGTGCCGCACAGGGTGATGCGCTCCGCGCCCAGTCCGTCGACCAGCGTCTGGTAGGCCGCGTAGGTGGCGTTGTGTCCGTCGAGGACGAGGCGCACGTCGACGCCGCGGTTGAACGCCGCCACAAAAGCCTGCGCCATGGTCCCGCGCGTCAGCGTGAACAGGGAGACGCGCACCTGCGACCCCACCGCCGCGTGCGACAACAGTTCCTTGAGGACGAGCTCCAGCGTGTCGTCGGGTTGGTCGTCGCCGTGGGGCGCGTTGAAGTAGGCCGCGACCGCGGGAGGCGGCGTCGCGTCGACGGGGCCAGCGGCATCCGGGACGCCCGTCGCGGCGTCGGGAATCCCGGCATCCGGCTCATCGGGCTCGGGCGGCTCGACGGTATCACCAGCATCAGTGACCACGAGCGTGGCGTCGCGCGTGCCGGCATCCCGCGGTCGCTCGTCGGGATCGCCGGCATCACCCGTGTTGGCGTCGGACGACGTGGCATCACGCGTCTCCGCGGCATCCGCGCGCATCCCCGCGTCACGAGCCACCGCTGCGTCGAGCGCGTGCCCCACATCGGCTACCGACGTGGAAGCGCGCGGCGTGCACGCAGTCGTCACCACGGCGAGCCACAGACTCAGGAGGCGGTTCCGCATCACGTCCTTGCTACCAGGGACGCCGGACACGCGGCATCGGCCCCACGCCGCATGGGGAATTCCACGGTCATCGACGACGCAGGCCCGGCAGCACCGCCGGCAGATACGCCAGCAACGCCAGCAACGTCAGCGCCTTGAATCCCAGCACCATCGAGAGCATCTCCAGCAGACCGCCGGTCACCGCGCCCAGCAGGTTCCATCCCAGCGCGTGGTCGCTCTCGTCGCGGTCACGGAAGGCGGTGGCAAAGCAGCAGCTGGCAAAGAAGATGGGCGCGCCCACGAACAGCGTGGAGAGCAACAGACGCAACGCGCCGTCCATCTGCAACAGCATCTCCGTGGGCAGCGCGTAGCCCACCACCAGCGTCACCACCAGCCCCGGCACCACCAGCAGCGGCGGCAACGTGCGCAGCTGCGTGACGACGGTGGCCAGCAGGATCATCGCCAGGATGGCCCCGAACACCACCGCGCTGGTCAGCCACGTGGCGCCCCACACCAGGCCCATGCGCGTCACCGAGTTGGTCTCCAGCAGGAGGAACGCGAGGCCGAAGAGGAACATCGGCATGTCCCAGCCGCGCAGCTTGAGCATCCCCTCCCGCATCTGCCGGCTCACCAACATCACCGCCGCCACGGCGAGCAATCCCAGGATGGCCATGATGCTCAGGTAGAAGCTGCCCAGCTCACGACCGCGCAGGTACAGGTACGGCCAGTCGTCGGTGGGGACGTCCAGCTCCATCAGCGCTTTCACCTCGTCGGACGAAGCGGGTGGACGCACCGCCGAGAAGGCCTCCCCGGCGAGATAGATGTTGTTGAAGAGGTGGCGGTCCGCGCGCACCACGCCGGGCGGCTCCCCAAAAGCGCGCACCAGCATGCCCAGGATGTGCTCGTCAATGTACGTGGCCAGCACCATGAAATAGAGGACCATGCCGCCACCCGGCGCCAGGTGACGACGTGCCGCCTCGATGGACTCCTGCGTGTACACGAAGTTGTCGAGGCGCACGTTGGACAGCGCACTCAGCCGCGTGAGCGAGTCCAGCGTCCCGAACACGACGAGGTCATAGGTCTCCGTGGACTCATTGAGGAAGGAGCGCGCGTCGGTGTTGATGATGCGGACCTTGGGCGAGTCATAGGGACGGTCGGGGTGGTGCTGCTTCCCCAGCTCCAGGATCACCGGGTCGATCTCGACGGCATCCACCTGCTCTGCGCCTTCATCCAGCGCCACCGCCACGTCGTTGCCGGTGCCCGCGCCCAACACCAGCACGCGCCTCGGCGGCTTGGCCAGCAGACGGTACGGATGGTGATAGCCCTCGCGCACCACGCGGTGTTTCTCGTCGAGACCGGGCGTGTCCCGGCGCAACGAGCGCGCACACTGGTGCAGCGACCCGTTGGCCAGCACGTCAAAGCCCTGCCACGGCTCCAGGCCCGCCTTGCGCGTGATGGCGTAGTACGGGCTGTAGCGCTCATTGCGCTCGCTCAGCTGCACCGCCGTCAACGTCAACGCACCCGCCACCGCGTAGCCCACCGTCACGCGACCATGCCGGAACACCAGCAGCAGCCCCAGCAGCAACAGCGCCGCAAACCACCACACCGGCAGCAGCCCGCTGATGGAGAGCCACGTGAAGGTGATGACGCCGGTGAGGGAGCCCAGGATGTCCAGGCAATAGCCCCACAGCGACTGACCGCGCTCCCGGAAGGATTGCAGCCGCTGCGCCAGGAGCTGCCCCAGCGGGATGAAGCTCACCGCGCTGAGCGTGAACAGCGAGATGATGGGGAGGTGCAGGTTGCGCACCACCGGCGCGCCCGGCGGCAGGTCGTAGTAGAGGAGCCAGAGATGCTCGTCGGTGGATTCGTGGGTGAAGACCACCTGGCCCATGCCCACCGCGGCCAGCACCAGCGCCACCAGGGACACCGGCCACAACCACAGCAGCGACTTCCCGCGCGCGCGCAGGCACCCCAGGCCCAGACCGAGGAACGCGCTGAGCAGGATGAGGTTCGGAAAATACGCGAGCGCGCGGACCTGCCCGGGAACCCAGCGGATGAGCGTGAGCTCCTGGAACAGCGCCACCAGGCTGATGGCCAGCAGCTCCACGGCGGCCAGGCGGAAGGTGCGCGTCTGCTCCAGCATGCGCCCCACTCTCTAGCACCGTCGGGGACGCGGGAGGCAAACCGCGCGCGTTTCCGGGCCTTTTCTTGACTGGACCTGCGCCTCCGCCGAGGATTGACGGGGAACGCACGCGGATGACCGGCCGTCACATTCTCGTTGTCGACGACAGCACCGACAGCCGCGCGCTGTTGGCGGCCACGCTCGCCGCCGACGGGCACCGGGTCTCCGTGGCCGCCAACGGGGTCCAGGCGCTGAAGATTCTCAACGAGTCCACCCCGGAGCTGGTGGTGCTGGACTTCAACATGCCCGGCCTGGACGGCCTGGAGACCCTCAAGCTGGTGCGCCAGCGCGAACAGTACGTGGCCGTGGTGTTCGTCACCGCGCGCAGCGAGAAGCCCGACGTGGTGCGGGGCCTGGACGCCGGCGCGGATGACTACATCTGCAAGCCGTTCGACCCCGAGGAGCTCCAGGCGCGCGTGCGCGTGCAGCTGCGCATCAAGGACCTGCATGACCGCCTGGCCGACGCCAACCGTCGCCTCCAGGAACAGGTAGAGATCGACGACCTCACCCAGCTCTACAACATGCGCTCCATGTATGCGCGCATCGACAACGCGTTGAAGCGCGCGCGTCGCTACAAGCGCACCGTGGGCGTGGTGATGATTGACCTGGACCACTTCAAGAACGTCAACGACGCGCACGACCACCTCTTTGGCAGCTACGTGCTGGCCCAGCTGGGCGCGGTGATCCGCGGCAATGTGCGGGAGACCGACCTGGCGGCGCGCTACGGCGGCGACGAGTTCCTGGTGGTGCTGACGGAGACCAACGCGGAAGGCGCGGCATTCTTCGCGGAGCGGCTGCGCAGCGTCATTGAGAGCCAGGAATGCGTCAGCGGTGAGCACCGCGCGCGGGTGACCGCCAGCGTGGGCCTGGCACTCAGTGACATGTCTCCCGACGCCGACGCGCGTGACCTGGTGCGCCTGGCCGACCAGGCCCTCTACGAGGCCAAACGTCAGGGACGCAACCGCGTGGTGCGCTGGCAGCCCGCTCCCGGTTGATCAGCGCGGAATCCTTTTCCCGGCACCCGCATCCGAAGTCCGCACCTGGCCGCCCACGTCGGGTGTGCAGGGCACCCACAGGACTGCGACATGAGACTCCTTCCCGGACAACCCGCGCCGGACTTCACGGCCCTGACCCATGATGGTCGGGCGGTGACGCTCTCGTCGCTGCGCGGGCAGCGCGTGTGGCTCGCGTTCTACCGTTTTGCCAGCTGTCCCTTCTGCAACCTGCGCATGCACCAGCTCATGGACGGCGCACCGCGCTGGCAGGCGGGGGGACTCAGGATGCTGGCGGTGTTCCACTCCTCACCCGCGGCGGTGGCGGAGATGGTGGCGCGGCGCAACGTGTCCTTCCCCATCCTGTGCGACCCCGACGAGGATCTCTACCGCCGCTACGGCGTGGAGACCTCCGTGGTGGGCGTGTTGTCGCCGGCCAACATCGGCAAGCTGCGGGAGGCGCAACGGGAGGGTGTGCTGGCGGACCTTCCCAAGGGCGCGGACGGGCGCATCTCGCGCGTGCCGGCCGACTTCTTCATTGACGAGCGCGGCATCATCCAGACCGCGTACTACGGCAAGAACATCTCGGATCACATCCCGCTCGACGACGTGGAGGGGTTCTCCGGCGCCGTGCGCGCCGCGTGAGCCTTACCCGCCCACCAGCGCGAACTCCAGCCGACCGAGCTGCGTGTCCGTGCCCACCAGGCGCACCCGCACCGGCATGCCCACGGTGAAGCTGCGCGTCCCGTTGGTGAGGAGCGTCTCGCGGTCGTCGGCGCGGTAGGGACCGGCGGGGAGCGCGTCGGTGGGAACCAGGCCTTCCACCAGCGTCTCGTCGATCTGCGCGAGGAAACCAAAAGGACGCACCCGCGTGATGTGCGCGGCAAACTCCTCACCCACGCGCGCGGTCATGAGCTGCGCTTCCAGGATGCGGTGCCGCTCGCTCTCCGCGCGGGAGGCGTTGAAGGCGCGCTCGTTGATGTGCTGCGCCAGCGTCTCCACCGCGGGATCCTCCACCTGGAAGTTGCGCGCGCCGTGCAGGTAGCTCTTGATGGTGCGGTGCACCGCCAGGTCCGCGTAGCGACGGATGGGTGAGGTGAAGTGCAGGTACAGCGGCGCGCCCAGCCCGAAGTGTCCGCCGGGATGCACCGTGTACCGCGCCGGTCCCAGCGCCCTTCGCAACACCGAGCGCAACGCCGGCTCACACGCCGCGCCGCGGATCTGCAGGTCAAACGCCGCCAACGCCAGCGGCGTGAGCTTGCGCGCAAACCCGGCCATGAACCCGCTGTGCCGCGCGAACTCCACCATCTCCGCAATCCGCTCGGCGTCGGGCTCGTCGTGCACGCGGTAGAGCGCGGGCACGCCGCGGTCATGCAACCACGCGCCAATGGCCTCATTGGCCAGCACCATGAAACGCTCCACCAGCGTGTGCGCGGAATTGGAGCGCACGCGTTCAATTCCCGTGGCGGTGCCGGTCTGCCGGTCAAAGGTCACGCGCGCCTCGTCGCGACTGATCACCAGGCCACCCCGACGCGCCCGCGCCATTCCCATGCGCGCCCCGGCGGTGCGGAACCACGGCATGGCCTCCTTCACCGGCGCCATGGCCTCGGAGATGCGACCGTGGTCCAGGAACTCCGCCACCTCGTCGTAGTTGAGGCGCGCCCAGGAGCGGATGAGGCTCTCATAGACGTCCACTGCGGCCACGTTGCCTTCCGGATCCAGGCGCAGCTCCACGGTGAGACAGGAGCGGTCCTGCTGCGGCAGCAGCGAGAGGTGACCGGCGCTCAGCTCCTCGGGGAACATCGGCAGCACCCGGCCGGCGAGATAGGTGCTGGTGGCGCGCAGGCGCGCGGCGCGGTCCAGGGCACCGCCCCCGGGAACGTGTTCCGCCACGTCGGCAATGGAGATCATGACGCGCAGCGCACCGTCGGATCCGGCGGGGAGCACACTGATGGCGTCGTCGATGTCGCGCGTGGAGGGAGCGTCCACGGTGATGGTGGGCACGCCGCGCAGGTCCCGTCGCGCTCCCAGCACGTGGGGTCGCAGCGCCGCGGCCTGGGCCTCCTGCAGCGCGTCGGTCGGGAACTCCGCGTGCAGGCCGTAGCGCGCAATCACGCGCTCCAGGGAGAGGTCCGCGTCGGCGGGGAGCACGCGGGACAGGTGCGCACGGCCGGTCTCCACCGCGGCCAACACCGTGGCGCCGGCCTTCACCTCGACGCCACCGGTATCCAGCGGCCAGTCGGTGTTGGCCACGTCGGGATCCGCCTTGATGAACGTGCCGCCCCGACGGATCACCACCGTCCCGAACAGCTCGCGGCGGTGGCGTCGCACCAGCGTGAGCCCGGAAGCGCTCCACCTCCCGTCGGCGGCGCGGGTGATGGTGGCCATGACCTCGTCGTCGGCAAGGAAGGGATTGAGATCCGGCGGCGTGATGAAGGCGCGCAACACCGCGTCGCCCTCCGTCACGTTGAGGAAGCCGAAACCCCGGGGATGGGGGCGGATGCGCCCGGTGACCACTCGCGTGTGCTCCATGCCCGCGCCATGGCATCCCGGGGCCGGTGGTTTCAACCCCTGGCGCCATCGCGTCGGGGTGGCACCACGTTCCACCCGGCTCACGGGTCGATGAGCACCAAAGGCTGCAGCGCCTCCTCCATCTCCGCCGGGTCCTCCTCGCTGGCCAGCATGGCGTGGCAGGCCTCGCAGTCCTGGTCCAGCTTCTTCTTCCGGCCGCTGGCCAGCACGGTGGCCTCGTAGTCGCTGTTGTGACAGCGGAAGCACCCCACCTGGTCCTTCTCGTCGCGGTGGTCCAGCTGGGTGCGGAAGGTGCCCCAGCCCACCTTCATGTCCGGGAAGATGTTGCGCTGGTAGAGCGCGTTGAGCCCCCGGGCCAGGCGCTCCAGGTCCTCCTCCGCCACCTTCTCGTCGGCGTGGTCCCGGGCGTAGGTCTCCTTCACCGCCTTGCGGAAATGCTCCGCGGCCTGCTCACGCGGCGGCGTGGCCGCCATGAGCAGGGCCACCGCCACCTTGCTGACATAGGGAACCTTAGGATCCAGCGTGCCATTGTAGAGCGCGTTGTCCACCGCCAGCCGCGCCGTCCCCACGAAGGAGTGGCTGGGCTGGTTGTGGCAATCCAGGCAGTCCATCACCCGCTCCGCCACCGGCGTGCCCTTCTCGTCGGGACGACGGTACTCCGCCACCAGCTGGCCCTCCTCATACACGCTGATCCTGCCAATGCGCGTGCGCTTCTCGTCCATTGTCTCGTAGCGGATCTGGCGCTTCGCGTCGGCGTGCGCGTGGATACCCTGCGCGCGGCCGGTGCGCGGATTGACGCCGCCCAGGTAGAGCAGCGCCACGTTGAACGCGGGCTTGTTGTCGCGGTCCTCGCCGTAGCGCGGATAGACCTTCACCTTGTTGCCCTTCATCCCGTCGGAGGCGGCGTGGCAGCTCCCGCAGGTGTCCGCCGCGGCGCGCATGCCGTGCACCGGCGTGGGGATGGGCCGCGCGTACTCCTCCGTCAGCATGCTCATCAACCGCTTGGCGCCGTCCAGCTTGGCGCGCAAGCCCCAGACCACGCCCGAGCCCACGTGACACTCCACGCAACGCACCTGCGAGTGCGGATTCTCCTGGTACGCCGTCCACTCCGGCTGCATGGGCGTGTGACACGCGGTGCCGCAGAATTGACCGGAGTTCATCACCCGCACCGTCTTCTGACCGGCCGCGCCGAGGATGAGCAGGCTCAGGATGGTGGCCATGGCGATGAACGCCGCACGCTCCGCCGCCACCCCCAGGCGATGCGGCGTGTGCGGCACGTGACGGATCCCCATGCCGTGACGACGACGATCCAGCAGGAACCCCACCGGAATGAGCACCAGCCCCAAGAGGAACGCCAGCGCCAACACCGCCATCATGAACAGGCTCGCGTAGTCGTTGACGGGACCCAGGGCCGCATCCACGAACGCCAGCAACAGGATCCCCAGCCCCGACACCGCCGTGAAGTACGTTCCCAGCTGACTTAGCCTGTTGCTCAACAGCCGCCGAACGAATGCGATGAGTGCATGCATGTGCTTCCACCTCTGCGGCGTCCCCTAGCATCCTCCGGGCCGAAGCCCGCGACAGGCGGTTGACGCGTCGGAGGCGGGGGCCTGGCGCAGGCCGTGCCGCGACGACGGATCCGATCCGCAGAAGGTGCGCCCCAGGAAAACCAAGCACAGCAGAATGTGCGTTGCCTTGGAGCTCGCCGGGTGTCGCTGCGCGTTCTTTTCGCGAAACGCGTATTCCCGGTCTCCGCGCAGGGTGGATCGCGCTTAGGCATGGGGCTTGAACATGGGCCCGCTGGATTCGGAGGCCTCAGCCATGAAGCGCGTTCGGGTGGTGTCTGGTGCGTTAGGGTTGTTTCTTGCGTCGGTGATGTCGGCTTGTGAGGGACCGGCCGGCCCTGAGGGACCGGCGGGGCCTGCGGGTCCAACGGGCCCCACGGGACCGCAAGGCGAAAAGGGCCCCACCGGCGCCCAGGGTGACCCCGGTTCGCAAGGCGAGCAGGGCGAGCAGGGCGAGCAAGGCGAGCAAGGCGAACAAGGTCCGCAGGGACCCCAGGGCCCGGAAGGCCCCGCGGGTGGTGGTCTCGACGGGGAGGACGGTGAGGACGGCCGCAACGCGTACATCACCGAGGATGGCCTGGAGCTGGAGATCCTCAGCGCCACCCTCGACGCCACCGGCGCCAAGGTCACCTTCAAGATCACCGACGGCAACGACACCCCGCTCGACGTCGACGGCACGTTCACCGAGGGCGCGGTCACGTTGCGCTACCTGCTGGCCTGGCTGGACCAGGCGGAGGACGGAACACCCGGTCAATACACGTCCTATGCAACCCGGACCGCCACCAGCTCCATCACCCAGGTGACCACGCAGCAACCCACCACCGACTCCAATGGCACCCTGACGCTCATCAGCTGGCAGGACGGCATCTATGAGTACGCCTTCGGCGCCACCGTCTCCACGGACCACCTGGACCGCACGCACACCGTGGGCATGACCGCCACGCGCACCATTGACGACGTGCGCCACGTGGCCAACGCGACGTTCAACTTCGTCCCGGATGGCTCCCAGGTCACCGTGACCCGCGACATCGTCAACAACACCGCGTGCTTCAACTGCCACGGGGAGCTGCGTCTGCACGGCGGATCACGTCGCGACGTGGCCCTGTGCATCATCTGTCATCAGCCGCAGGCCATGGACCCGGACACCGGCAACACCGTGGACTTCCCGGTGATGATCCACAAGATCCACATGGGTGAGCACCTGCCCAGCGTGGCGGCGGGCACGCCCTACCAGGTCATCGGCTTCAACGCTTCCGTGAATGACTATTCCACGGTGAAGTTCCCCTATGAGATGCAGAGCTGTGAGACGTGCCACCAGGGCAGCCAGGGAGACGTGTGGCAGACGCGCTCCAACAAGAACGCCTGCACCAGCTGCCATGACCTCACCAGCTTCGAGGAGACCCCGCCCGCGGGCATGACCGCCCACAGCGGCGGCTTCTTCCCCGACGACAACGCCTGCTCCACTTGCCACACCGCGGACAGCCCGGTGGCCAGCGTGGTGACCAAGCACCTCACCCCGCTGCGCGACCCCGCCGCCACCCAGCTCCGCCTGGACATCACCGGCGTGGAGGGCAACGCCCCCGGCGGCACGCTGGCCGTGCTCTTCACCGCCACGGTGGACGGCGCGCCCCGGGACCTCTCGGCCAGCCCGCTCACCAGCCTCTCCTTCACCGTGGCCGGTCCCACCACGGACTATGCGTCCTTTTGGACCGCCAAGGCGCAGGGCTCCGGCGCGGTGGGCACGCTGACCGCGCTGGCCGACAACGTCTGGCGCTACGAGCTGCCCGCCGCCTCCGGCATCCCCGCGCTGGCCACCGGCAGCTACGCCATTGGCGTGGAGGGATACATCCAGGCCAACGGCGGACCGCGCTATGCCGCTCCTAATGACGTCTATTACTTCCCGGTCACCGACGACGAGGCAGTGGCGCGGCGCGCGGTGGTGAACATGGAGAACTGCAACGGCTGCCACCAGTCGCTCAGCGCACACGGCGGGTCCCGCAACAACCCCGAGTACTGCATCATGTGCCACATCCCCGGGAACCTGGGCGACGAGCGCGCGCCGCACCCCGAGGACGGCACGGTGGAGGTCCGCAACGTGGGCTTCAAGTTCATGATCCACAAGATCCACCGCGGTGAGGACCTGGACCAGGGCTACACGGTGGGCGGCTACCCAGCGGCCAACGCCTCCAATCCCACCGGCACCCCGGTGGACTTCGCGGAGGTTCGTTATCCCAACGACCTGCGCCGCTGCACCGCGTGCCACGAGGCCGGCACCCACGAGATCCCGGAGAGCGAGGGCCTGCAGCCCACCGTGGAAGCCACCTATGGCTGCGTGGAGGACCCCGCCGCCGACACGGACGACTACTGCACCCCGGCAGACTTCGTGGCGCTGGAGACCTGGACCTACCTGCCGGTGACCGCCACCTGCATCTCCTGTCACGACTCACCCGCGGCCGTGGCCCATGCCGAGACGATGATCGTGGGTACCAACGAGAGCTGCATCGTGTGCCACGCCTCGGGCTCCGCCTTCGGGATCGACGTGATGCACCTGATGGATCCCTGAAACCAGCCCTAATGACGTTCTAAGCGATGATGGAGACGGGGCGCGCCGCGCCCTTGAGGGAGAGAACCATGAAACGCGGTATCGAGATGAAGCTGATGGTCGCCGTGCTGGCGGGGATGTTCGCGGTGCTGGCCGCGCCCGGTGGTGAGGCCGGCGCCGCCCCGGACAAGAAGCTGGAGCGCCTGTGGAAGGCCAAGTGCGCCTCCTGCCACGGCGCCGACGGCAAGGGCCAGACCGAGCAGGGCAGGAAGAAGGGCGCGGAGGACATGACCACCAAGGAGTGGCAGAAGGCCCGCACCGACGCGGACATGAAGAAGGCCATCCTCGAGGGCTTCAAGCGCGAGAAGAACGGCATCAAGCAGGAGATGGAGCCCTACAAGGACAAGCTGAAGCCGGAAGAGGTTGACGCCCTCATCCAGTACAGCCGCGCCTTCGGGCCATGACGTCACCATGAAGCCCGCCGCCATCACCACGTTGCTGTTGCTCCTGCTTGGCTGCACCAGGGCCGGTCCCGTGGAAGGTACCCGGCGCTGCGTGCACTGGAAGGACGACGTGCGCGTGGTGGTGGAGGCGCGCTGCATCCGCTGTCACTCCGGCCAGGCGGCCGCCGCCGGATACGACATGTTCAGCTACAACGGTGTGCTGGGTGGCGGCTCGGATGGGAACGCCAACGCCGTGGCGGGAGACCCCCGCAGCACCCTGCTGGAAGCCGTGCGCCCCGGCGCCGCCACCGGTCCCCACGTCGATCACACCGACGTGCACTCCCTGCTCGAGGAGTGGGTGGTGGATTGCAGCCTCTCCTACTCCGGCTTTGGCATCCATGAAGGCGGGATTGCCAACCCGGCGGACCAGGACTTCCACGGCCGCAAGCTGCGGGAGTCCGGCTGGGACATGTCCTCGTGCGCACGTTGTCACGGCGAGGACTTCCGCGGCGGCAACGCCAACGCCTCGTGCTACGGCTGTCACGTCGACGGGCCCACCGGCTGCACCACCTGTCACAGCCAGGACCCCACCTCCGGTGCGCACGCCACCCACGCCAGCGGCCCGGTCACCGGTCGCAGCGCCAACTGCACCGCGTGCCACAAGGTCCCCACCAACTGGCGCGCCCCCGGCCACATCTTCCTCGCCGACGGCAGCCTGGACCCCGCTCCCGTCGAGGTCACCTTCGGTCCCGGCGCCATGAATGACGTGCACCCGGAGCGGCGCGCGGGACCGGCGGCATGGGACGGCGTGGGCTGCAGCAACATCGCCTGTCACGGCGCCACGCTCGGCGACAGCTCGGTAGCGGACCGCACCTTCAACTGGCAGGAGCCCACGCGCAACCAGGGCTGCCTGCGTTGTCACGGCGCGCCTCCGTCGTCACACCAGCATTCCCTGCCGTGCCTGAAGTGTCATGAGCAGGTGGTGGACGGCAGCAACGCGCTGGTGGACCGCGCGCTGCATCTCAACGGTGTCGTCGAGGTGGGGCCCGCCGGCGGTAACTGCCAGGCCTGCCACCAGGATGCTCCGTTCCGCGACACGCACGGAGGGAACGACGCCGCCACGCGGCCAGTGGGCGCCCACGAGGTGCACCTGACCGCACCGCACCAGCTCTCCGCTCCCCTGAAGTGCGCGGACTGTCACCGCACGCCGGCCACGCCGGGTGAGACGGGACACCTGGACTCCGACCTGCCCGCGGAGGTGTTCGCGTGGAGGCCGCGGGAGCCCGGGCTGGCCGCGGCACGTGGCGCGGAGCCCGTCTATGACGTCGCCACCGGCGGGTGCGCGGCCACCTACTGTCACGGCGGTGGCGAGGTGGCGCGGTTGGACACCTCCCCCAGCATCCTGCGCAACCTGACGTGGACGTCCGCGGGCCAGGGTCTGGTTTACTGCGGCAGCTGCCACGGCATCCCGCCCGCGGACCCCAATCACGACGACACCATGACCAGTCTGCAGTGCGTGAACTGTCACGCGGGCAGCGTGGACCGCTGGGGCCGCATCATCATCAACCCCGACGGCACCAGTCTGCACCTCAACGGAGTGGCCAATGCGACGCCATGAGCTCCTTGCCACGCTGGCCCTGGTGACGACGACAACGGTCCCCGCGTACGCGCTGGCACCGGAGGTCAAGGCCACCACGCTGCTGCAGCTGCGCCAGGACCCGCGCGACGGCAGCGTCTACACCACCGTCCCCGCCTACACGCTCTTCAACCTGCAGGCGCGCAAGGTGCGGCTGGTGAAGAAGATGGAAGCCGACGTGGTGGTGTCCAGCTGGGGCCGCATCAACGGTGGAGACCCGGTGGACCGCGGCTATCTCAACGGGGACATCAGCTTGGCCTACTTGGAGAGCCGCGCCGGCCCCTTCGGCGTGCGCGCGGGTCGCCAGCTGGTCTTTGACGGCGTGGCGCGCGGCGCCCATCTCGACGGGATTGCCGCCTCGGCGCGGCCGTGGGAGGGCCTGGGCGTCTCGGTGTTCGCCGGCGCGCCGGTGGTGCCGCTGCTGCAGGACCACCGCGGACTGGCCATGGCCGGCGGGCGCGTCTCGTGGCGCAAGTCCTACGACACGCAGCTGGGCATCTCCGCGCTGCACGTGCTGGAGCAGGGGCGCCATGCGCACCAGCACGTGGGTCTCGACGGACGGACCGCGCTCATGCGCATGCTGGTGCTCTCCTGGATGGTGCGCTGGTCCACGCTGCCGGGAAGCTCCACGCTGCTGGCGTTGTGGCCGCGGACCAAGGACGGTGGCGACCTCGAGGCCATGCTGGCGCGCGCGGTGGCTCCCGCGGAGGCGCTGCAGCGGGCCTTGCCCAGCCTGGCGGAGGCGGACCTGGCGCTGAGCTTCCAGCCGCTGGAGGCGTTGCAGGTGACGGCGGAATACCGACGGACCTCGCTCTCGCTGTTCATTCCGCGCTCCTCCATCTTCTCGGTGTTCTCGGCGGAGCAGCGCGACCAGCTGGGCGCCACGGTGGCCACCCGCATCCGGCAGTGGCTCACTTTCGACGTCGACGCCGCGGCGCTCTCCACCGCTTCGGGCTTTGGCGCGCAGGGTGGAGCCAGGTTGGCCACGCGTCTTGGCCCACGCCGTTCCACCACGCTGGGCACGCAGGCGCGCGTGCTCAAGGTTCCCAGCTCCGGCTTCCTGATGGCGCGGGCGTTCGGCTCGCAGAAGCTGCCCCTTGGCCTGTCCACCACCGTGGATGGCGACGTGTATCTCCTCGAGAAACCGGTGCACGGGCAGCGCTTCACCGCCATGGTCTCGTGGACCAACGGCATCATGTTCCGACCAGGCTGGGACGTGGCGCTGCAGGTTGCGGCGGGAAGCTCACCGCTGGCCACGGCGCGCGTGGAGGCGTTGGCGCGCGTTTCCTACAACGCGGGGATCCCTCTGCCATGAGGAACCACCGGGCCCTGGGCTGGCTGCTCTTGCCCATCATGACGGCGTGCGCCCTGCTGGGCCGACCCAACTTCATGCCGCCCTGGCGTCAGGACCACATCAAGTTCCCGCACGCCCGCCACGCCAAGGCGGACGTGGAATGCCTGGCCTGTCACGAGACGGTGTACGACGCGGAGGATCTGCAGGCGCGTCACCTCCCGGGCGAGGACAAGTGCCTGGAGTGTCACGCCGAGGAGAAGGAGCAGGGCCGCTGCATCTTCTGCCACACCGACGTGCAGGCCGCGCAGCCGCGCGAGGCGAGCCTTCCCTCGCTGGAGTTCTCCCACGTCAAGCACCTGGAGCGGACGGAGGAAGACTGCGCGCGTTGTCACACCGCCCTCTCCGAGCCCAAGCGCGGCGGCGAGACGGTGGCCATGGACCGCTGCCTGGGTTGTCACGAGCACAAGGTGACCTTCCGGGAAGGTCGCTGCGACCAGTGCCACACCGACCTGGTGAAGGAGCGCGTGCAGCCGCTGCGCGAGTTCACGCACCAGGGCAACTTCGTGCTGCAGCACCGCTTCTCGGCGCGCGCCAGCTCGGAGAGCTGCATGTTGTGTCACACGCAGAACCAGTGCGTGGACTGTCACAACGCCACGCCGCCGGTGCGGGTGGAGCTGCGGCGTCCCGAGGCGGTGACCAGCAATTTCATCCACCGCAATGACTTCATCTCCCGTCACAACATCGAGGCGCAGGCCGACCCGGCGCAGTGCTTCCGGTGTCACGGCAACAGCTTCTGCAACGACTGTCACCGCATGCAGAACCTGACCTCCACCGGCAGCAACCCGCGCAACCCGCATCCGCGCGGCTGGGTGATGGGCGGAACGGAGCTCCACGGCGCGGCGGCTCGTCGGGACATCCAGCAGTGCGCGTCCTGTCATGACCAGGGACCGCAATCCAACTGCATCCAGTGTCACCAGGTGGGCGGCGTGGGCGGCAACCCGCATCCACCCGGCTGGAACCTGGACCACAACCGCAACGACATCCAGCTCAACGGGATGTGCCAGTACTGCCATCTCCGCTAGCACTCAGCACGGCCTGGTATTCCTTCTCGTCAAGCAGCGCCCGCGTCCGCGCCGCGCCCCGACGGTGCGAGGCCAGGGCGCGCAATCCCGCCACGTCATCCACGTCGGCGCCCACGCCCAGCTCGCGGAGCACCACGCCGGCCTCCCGTGCGCGCTGCCGGGTCACCTCCGCCACCTGCTCGGTGCTCCACGGCACGTCGTGGAACAGCTCCGGGCAGTGCCGCGCCACGCCGATGAGGTAGTACCCGCCATCATCCGCCGGTCCCAGGAGCGCACGTCGCTGCGGTCCCGCGGTGAGCCAGGCGCACTCCGTGACCGCTTCCTGCAGCGGGATGATGGGCGCGTCGCTGCCGAGCATCATGGCGGCGTCACAACCGTGGGAGAGCATGTGTTGCAGTGCTGCATCCAGCCGGACACCCAGGTTCCCCGCGGGCTGCGGAATCACCGGCGCATCCGGCGCCAGCCGCTGCAGCGTGGTCACACCGTCGTGCTCCGGCGCCACGAAGACATACTTCCGCACGCCTGGGATGGAGCGCACCAGGTCCAACGTGTCGAGCAGCAGGGCCTCGTAGAGCCGCGCGGCCTGCACGGGAGTGAGCGGCGGGGTCAGTCTCGTCTTGCAGTGGCCCGGCACCGGCGCCTTGGCCATCACCCCAATCCCCACGGTCATCGCCATACCCGGCTCCTTCGGCTCGTCGTGGACGCAGCTCCCGCGGCGCCACGGTTCCCAGCGCTACGGCGCGCCGCTCTCGCCGTCAACGTCCTGCCCATCCCCGCTCGCGCTGCCGTTGGCGTTGGCGACGTCGTGGCACGTCGGGGAGTTTCCGCTTTCCTTCCCGGGGTTCGGGTCCGTGCAACCTGTGTTATGAGTTCCGCCGCGCCTGCCTCACGCGCCCCTCCGACGGAGCCCCGCGTGGCCAAGACCGCCCACACCCATCAAGCCGCCCTGGGCGACGCCCTGGACGAGGAAATCATCCGCCTGGAACGCGTGGTGGCGTTGTCGGGCATCATCCTGGCCGGCGCGGGCGTGATCCTCTCGGTCTACACCGCGCTCTTCGTCTCGCGCGCGCTGGGCCTGCCGCTGATGGCCTTTGCGCTGGTGCTGCTGGGCTGGTTCGCCGCGGTGCGGTTGTGCCTGGGCTACGGCGTGGGGCCGCGGGTCTTCCAGTGGCTCAATCCGCTCGCGGAGATCACCATCCCCACCGCGCTCGTCCTCATTGACACGCGCACGCAGGGCCCGGAGTACGCGCTGGCCTCGCCGGTGCCGCTGCAGTTCTACGTGGTGTTCTGCTGCGTGGCGGTGTTGCGGCTCAAGCGTTGGATGCCGCTTCTCGTCGGGGCGGTGGCGGCGGTGCAGTACGCGCTGGTGTACCTGGCGGTGATCCGGCCGCAGATGCCCGCCGCGCTCCTGGAGCATCCCGCCTACCGCACGGACATGATCCTGATGCGCTCGGTGGTGCTCTTGCTGGCCGGGGGCGTGGGGACGTTGGTGGGCATGGCCATCCGTCGGGCGGTGGGCCAGGCCTCCAGTGAGGTGCGCAGCCACGAGTTGTTCGGCAAGTACCGCATCGGGGAGCAGGTGGCGGCGGGTGGCATGGGCGTGGTGTACCGCGCGCTGTACTGCCCGGAGGGGGGCTTCAAGCGGCAGGTGGCGCTCAAGCGCGTGCATCCGCACCTCATGCAGTTCCCGCATCTCGTCGAGGCGTTCCGCAATGAGGCGGAGCTGTGCGCGCGGCTGGTGCATCCCAACATCGTGCAGGTGCTGGACTTCGGGCGCATCGAGAACACGTACTTCCTGGCCATGGAGTACGTGGACGGCATGACGCTCCTGGAGGTGATCCAGCGCGCGCGCGTGAGCCGGGAGAACATCCCCTCGCACCTGGTGGCGTGGATGGCGCGGGAGATCTGCAAGGGGCTGGCGTTCGCGCACCGCGGCGCCGTCGACGAGCAGGGCCAGGTGCTGCGCGTCATCCACCGCGACCTCAACCCGCCGAACATCCTGGTGAGCCACGGCGGCCAGGTGAAGATCTTCGACTTCGGCATCGCCAAGGCGCTCAAGACCATGCAGCAGAGCAACACGCAGAGCGTGGTGGGGAAGATGAGCTACATGGCGCCGGAGCAGATCTCGGGCCGTCCCATCGACGAGCGGGTGGACCTGTTCGCCGCCAGCATCATCATCTGGGAATTGTTGTGTCTGCGTCCCCTGTTCAACCGGGAGGAGGACGCGGCCACCATGTACGCGGTGTTGGAGGCGCCCATTCCGTCGGCCACCACGCTCCGGCCTTCGCTCTCGGAGAGGTGGGAGGCGTTCATGCGCAAGGGTCTGCAGCGGGAGGCGGACAAGCGCTTCCAGACCGCGGATGAGATGGCGGCCGCGCTGGGTGACATCCTGACCGAGGAGGGCACGCCCCAGCCCGACGAGCTGCAGCAGTTCCTCGCGCGGCTCCCCGCGCCTCCGCCGCCGCGCGTGGTGGCGCCCACCGCGGAGCGCGTCGACGAGAAACGCGTTCCGGCATGAGTCGCTGGTGGTTGGCCCCGCTGCTCGTGCTCACGGCGATGGGCGTGGTGGGCGTGGGGGTGCGCTGGCTGGACGCGCCGACCGCTCCGTCGACAAGTGAGGCTCCCGCCGCGGTTTCTCCGTCGGAGACGCGGGCCCGTCCGTGGGTCAAGCAGGTGGGCGTGGCGGACCGTCCCCGTCCCGCGGCGAGCCCTGCGCCCGTGGTGTCGTCGACGTCGACGGAGCTGCGGGAGGCGCTGGTCGAGATCCAGGACGTCATCCGTGCGGGGGACCTTCACCACGCGCTGGAGCTGTTGGACGCGCTGCAAGCGGACCATCCCGACAACCCCGCGCTCATGCGACAGCTCTGCCACGTTCAGGCGCAGCGCGCCGTCGACCTCGTGGAGGGCGGGCAGCTGGCGGAGGCGGAGCAGGGAGTGGCGCGGCTGACGCGGGAATGCCGTGATGACGAGGACACGCGCAAGGTCCGGGTCCACCTGCTCTTGGCGCAGGCGCGCGCGGAGACGGACCTGTTGCGTCGGGAGTGGCTGTTGAAGAGCGTGCTGGAGCTGGAGCCGGGCAACGCGCAGGCCCTCCTCGCGCTGGGGGAGATGGCGGACCGTCGCAACCAGCTCGGCGAGGCCATCGGCTACCTGGAGCGGGCGCTGCAGTCGTCCGACGAGGTTCCGCCGCGGGCGAAGGAGCGTCTCGCGGAGTTGCGTCGTCACGAGAAGGTGGAGGGACGTTTCCAGCAGGTGCAGCGCAGCCGCTTCAAGGTGCACTGGGAGGGAGAGGAGCGCGCCAGCCTGGGTGACACGGTGGTGGCCATCCTCGACGAGGCGCACAACGTGGTGGGCCTGCGCCTGGGCCTCTATCCGCCGCAGGACATCCCGGTGGTCATCTACACCGGCGCGCAGTACCTGGAGGCCAACGACGTGCCGGATTGGACCGGCGGCGTCTTCGACGGAAAGATCCGCATCCGCGAGGGCGACACGCACCCTGACCGCCTGCGCAACACGCTGTACCACGAGTACGTGCACGCGCTCTTGCGCGGGAACATCCGCACCGCGTTGCCGACGTGGTTCCACGAGGGACTGGCGCAGCACCTGGAACCGGGCAGCGCGACGAAGGACCCGCTCCCCGTCGTTGCGCGGGCGCTGGAGAGCAACGCGCTGCCGCAGTGGGCCGCATTGCGCGCGGGTTTCCTGCAGCTGCCGCGCGGACAGGCCCGCGTTGCCTACGGTGAGTCGTTGTTGATCGTGCGGTGGCTGGAGCAGCGCGGTGGCTCAAGCGTATTCGCTACGCTCTTGGCCGCGCTCGTCGGCGGAAGGAGCTTCGAGGAAGCCGTGTTACTGACCTGGGGCTCCGACCTGGCGACGCTGGAACAAGCCTGGCTGCACGATCTCACCGGCGAGCCCTGACGCAGCGACCTCCACCGTGGCGCGGACATTCCTGTCTGCGATCCACGTGGTCAGTGTTGCTTGAGGACCTTGCTGACCGCGCGAGCAATCTCGACGGCCCGCGGCGTGTCGGAGTGGACGCACACGGTGTCCACGTGCTGCTCCTGAACCAACTGCACCGCTTGCTGCGCGGCCAGTTGCGGGTCGAGAATAAGCGCGTCGGGCTGGGAGCGCGGGACCAGGTTTCCGTCGGGCGCGTAGCGCCGGTCCGCGAATCCCTCAACCAGATATCCCCATCCTTCCCTCTCCACCGCCTCCCGCAACGCGCCCGCCTTCGGGCCAATGAACGTCCAGCGTCGCGCCTTCTCTCTCGCCACCTGCACCACCAGCGACGCCAGTGACGGGTCCCGCGCGGCGTCGTGATAGAGCGCCCCGTGCAGCTTGATGTGCTGGAGGGTGTGCGTCGCCGCGTCCAGGAGAGCCAACTGCTGGCGCAGCGAGCTCGCGAGCTCGTCGGGCGGGAGCTTCACCGTGGCGCGCCCGAAGTTCTTCCGGTCGGGATAGGACAGGTGCGCGGAGATACGGGTGTCCGGGGCGGCCCGTTCGAGGACATGTTGAATGGAGCGGGGATCTCCCGCGTGACCGCCACACGCCACGTTGAGCATTCCCGCGAGCGCGTAGAGCTCGTCCGGCTCATCGGGCAGCTCACCGGCGTCGATGTTGAGGAACGCGCCCATGCTCGCAACATAGCTGAGTGCAGGGACGGGTTCAGGCCGCGGGTGTCGTGGAATGAGCCACCCTGTCTGATTTCCGGACAGCGAAACGGGATTGACGACGCGTCTTCCCCACACGTGGCGGTGGCACGTTCCGCGCAAGGTCCAGCCGGGTCCCCTCATGACGGAGCCATCATGATCCAGCAATTGTCCCTCTATGGTGATCTCATTCTCTGGCTACGCGACTTCGCGGCGCGCTCGTTGACGCAACATGCTCCTGCCACTTCGGAAGGTGAGTTCCGCGACCGCATCGACGCGGAGATCCGTCGCTGGTTTGCAGCACCCCAGGAGGACCTCCTGGGCTATGCACCGCGCGACATCATCTGGCGTGAGCTTCGCGACGAGAAAAACCCCATCCCTCCGGACAAGGTCGCCGACATGGGCGTTGACGACTGTCCCCTCTGCATCGCGATGCGCGACGACGCACACGAACACGCGGAGAGCTGGAGCTGGACGTACTGTCCGGAGGACCACGTCATGGAGCAGTTCGACCCGGAGGGCTCGGAGGCCTATTGGTCCGAGCAACTGGCTGACCCCGTGCGTCCGTCGCCGCCGCGTCCCTTCACCCTGGCGCAGCATTCCCATCTCCAGCTGCTGCGGTACACGAAGCACAACCTGCTGCACGGCGAGGTGGTGGCGGAGGAGCTGGTGGAGATGTCGGAGCGTTGGGTGGCGGCGTTGGTGGATAACGCGGGTCTGGCGGATGAGGCCCCCTCCAGTCTGCTCATCAAGCTCCGCGACATGGATTCAGGCGTGTACAACGTCGACACGCTGTACGTGCTGGCCCGGTCCCGCGAGGACGCGGAGCACATTGGGAGCATGAAGGAGCGGTGGCGCGCGGACGAGGTGTGCATCCTCCCGCCGGAAGATCTCGACAACGCCCTGGGTGGTGATGAGCGCGGCTTCTGGCTGGTGATGCTCTGGTGGGACTGACACCCGCTCGCCACGAGTTCACGTCGGGCTGGTGCCATCCCGGGGCGTCGGCGTCGCTGCGAGGCGTTGCAGGGTTGGGAGGGCGGACGGCTGGACTGCGCGGAGACCCGTCCTGGCGCGTAAGGTGTATTACACCTCACACAATACTTGACATGCCCGCCACGGGGCCCCCCGTCCCCCAGCGGCTGCCGTCGGACACGCCCTCCCAACCCAACCACGTCCCACGCGACGCCTTCATCACGGTGAGGCACCCAAGGGGGCAGCGCCGGTTCCATCACCGAAGGAACGGGCTCACCCCGTCGGCAACGGTCGCACATCCGGCGCGACGAACCGCGCGCGCGCCTCCTCACTCCAGAGCCGCTGCTCCGAGTAGAAGCGCAGCACATACCGTGATTCGCCGAGCTCCGGATTCGCGGCCATGAACGCGTCGAATCCGTCGTGACTCCCGCGCCGCAGCGCGTGCTGGACCAGCGCAATCCACACACGCGTGAGGGTGACGTGATACCGGTCCGCCGCCCCCACCGCCGCCACGTAGCGACGCAGGGCGTCGTCGATCCGGCGCGCCCCGTCGTCATCCCCGTAGCGCGTCAGGTACAGCCACCCCACGCGCACGTGCGCGCGATGGGTCAGCTCGTCGGGCGGGAGGGTGCCGTCCTCGAACGCGCGCAGGAAGGCCACGTCATCCATGGGTATGTCCCGTCGACGGAGGGAGCTGTCGCGGCGGCACCGGGTCATACCCCTGGCCGCCAAACGGGTTGCACCGCAGGATGCGCTTGAACGCGAGCCACCCGCCGCGAAAGAACCCGTGGGTCATCACCGCCTCGGCCGCGTACTCCGAGCAGGTGGGCGTGAAACGACACGCAGGCGGCAGTACCGGGGAGACGAACCGCTTGTACCCGCGCAGCAGCGCATGCGCGGTGCGGGCCGCGAGGGATGGCGAGGGTTCCGGTGCGCTCATGACGACGGCGTTCCCTGCTCCCTGGGCGTCTTGCCCGACGGCGGGCCGCCCTTGCGGGGACCCGGTTGCTTGCCACGCGGTGGGCCGCCCCGGCCTCCCCCGCCCTGCGACCGCTGTCCGCCGCCGTGATGTAGCTTCTGCAGAGCGCCGCGCAGCTGGGCCACCACCTCGGTGAGCGCCAGCTGGTCGGCGCCCTCGCGGGCAATGACCACGAAGTCCCAGCCGTCGGGGAACACGCCGGGGTTCAGCCGGAAGGCCTCGCGCACCAGGCGCTTGATGCGGGAGCGCGCCACCGACTCACCGCTTTTCTTGCTGGCGGTGATGCCCAGGCGCGCCGGCTGGGGCGGTCCGGGTTGGCGCATGGCCATGACGAGGAAATGGCTCGCGCCCAGCCGCACCCCACGGTTCTGGATGCGCTGGTAGTCCCGGCGGTCCCGGATGCGACGGGTCTTGGGGAAGCGGAACGCGCCCTTGGGGCTCTCGCCCGCCACGGGGGCGGGGCGCGGAGGATCTTGCGCAGGCGCGGACATCCGCAAAGACATCCTGCCGTGCGGCGTCGGGGGAGCGGTCAGAGCTGCGGAGACGCCCAACCCGGCGCCGGCCGGATCACTTCTTGTAGGTCTTGACCGTCAGGGACTTGCGGCCCTTGGCACGACGGCGCTTCAAGACATTGCGGCCACCGGGCGTGGCCATCCGGGAGCGGAAGCCGTGGGTACGGCGCCGCTTGACGCGGCTCGGCTGATAGGTGCGCTTTCCGGTCTTGGGCATGGGAGACTCCAGAGGGTCCGTGCGAGGAACGCCACAGGTGGCGGCACCGCCCGGGATGCATCCAAAAAAGGGCGCCCGACAAACCACGACGCGCCCCACGGTGTCAACCGGATCCGGGCCCCGACCCCTAGCGGACCGCGGGTGCGGGCGCCGCCGCCTCCGTCCGCAGCCGTGACAGGACCGCCCCCGCCCGCGCCTCCGCCGCGCGCGCCACCTCGTCGTCACCGGCGCGCACCGCGGCCCCGTGCAGGAGCAGCCAGGGCATGGCCCAGCAGGCAATGGCGTGGCCCTCGGCGTGTCGCCGCGCGGACGTGAGCGGCCCGGGCACCCCCATGCGACCCTGGAACGCCTCCAGCGCCTCCTGCTGCGCCCGCAGGGGCGGCGGATCCGGCTGCAGCCGCGCGAAGAGCCCTTCCACGGCCAGCGGCTCCCCGGGCAGCACCGCGTCGAAGAGGCGGGCGGGGAACACCACCACCGGTCGCTCGGCGGCCAGCGCGCGGAAGGATCTCCCCAGCGCGGGGGGCACGCACGGTGGGGGGCAGACGCGGGTCAGCAGCTCCCGGCTGCGCGCATCCAGGCGTCGCCCCACCAGGGAGCGCGGCCAATCCAGGTTCACCACGTCGTCACGCCCCTCCTGCCACGCCACCAGCTGCCAGCCGAAGGGCCAGGGGTCTCCGCCCAGGATGGCCACGGCGTCCTTGGGCGCGGTGCGCACCGCGGTGCGCAAGGTGTGCTCCAGCGCCGTCTCGCCGCGCCAGGAAGCCTGCGGCAGCGTCATCAGGCCGCCCGCCACCACCGCGAACACCACCAGCCCGCCGAGTGAACGCGCGAACGCCGCGGTCTTGCGCGCGGGGATCTGGTGCGCGGCGGCGGCCAGCGCGTCGCCGGCCAGCAGCGTCATCAGCATCAGCGGCAGGACGTGGAAGCGCTCCCGCATGTCCAGCGGCGCCGGATTCTGCACCCCGCCCTCCACCACGGTGTACGTGCCCAGCAGCCAAGGTCCGGCCAGCAGCCAGGCGATGAACGCGGGCCAGCCCCGACGGGCGCGCAGCGCAATCAGCGCCAGCGGGAAGAGCAGGTGCAGGCCGGTGATGGTGTCGGCAAGCAGCGCGCGGGTGGGCTCCAGGGACCACTCCCCCGCCAGGTTTGACGACGAGAACGTGCCGTACTCCCGGCGCAGCACGTGCGCCACCACGTCGGAGAGGGTCTGCAGCTGCGTGAAGTGGTAGGCCTGGCTCGCGCTGGGCAACGAGAGAAAGAGGAGCCAGCTCCCCACCAGCACCGCGGTCCCGGCCAGCAGGCCCGCGCCCAGCGCCAACGCCCACGCACGCGCCCCCGCCGGCGAGAACACCACCACCACGTGCCCGATGACGACGGGAATCAGGAACACCAGCGAGTGGTGGTGCGCCACGCCCATGCCGAGCAATGCACCGATGAGGGCCCCGTGCCAGGGTCGCAGCTCCGGCTCATTCTCGACGTGGCTCACCGCCCACAAGAGCGCCGCCGCGTTCACCGCCAGCAAGGGCGAGACCTCCGCCACGCCGGCCATGCGCCACACCGGCAGGGTCAGCCCGAAGCACACCGCCGCCAGCCGCGCGGTGAAGACGTGGCCGGCCCGTTCCTCGACGGCGCGCGCCAGCAACAGCACCGCCACCGCCATGAGCAGCGACGAGAGCAGCGCCGCCGCATGCGACGGATTGCCCCACCCCAGGAGCCCCCAGGCACGCAGCAGCAGGCTGTAGAGCGGGTAGCCCGGCGGGTGCGCGGTGCCGCCCAGCGCGAGCATGGAGACCCACTCGGGGTTGTCGGCGCCCTGCAGCGTGGTGGTGGCGGTGAGCGTGTACAGCCCCGTCATCACGAGCAGGAGCGTGAGATCCCCGCGCCAGGCGCCCGGGGCGCGCGGCGTGTGCTCGTCGTCGTCGACGGTGGGGGGCGGGAGCGGCTCGGCCACGACCACACGGCTCTAGCACACCGTCCTGCGCATGCCGCTGGCGCCCCACCCCTCTCTCGCCTAGGGTGCGCCGCGCCATGGCCAAGAAGAAGAGTCCCGCCACGCCTGCGGCCACCGGGAGCGCCGCCGTCACCAACCCCAAGCTCGCCGAGCTGGAGCGTCACTGGGAAAGCGGCAACTACGTCGGGGGCCGACGCCTGGCCCACGCCATCCTCAACGATTCCTCGATGGACCCCGCCACCCAGCACCGCGCCCGCGAGCTGCTGGGCATGATGAACGTGGACCGGGTTCCGCTCGCCGTCTTCGTCGGGATGCTGGTGGTGCTGCTGGTTGTCTTCATGAATGCCATCGTGAGCCGCAACCGCGGGCTGCAGGACGCGCCGCCCAGCATCGAGCTCAACAAGCAGCTGGCTCCCCCGCCGCCCGCCGCGCCCGTCCAGGGGACGGAGCCCGCCGCGCCGGCCGGGACCGAGCCCGCCACAGGGAGTGGTGATGTCCCTCCGGGATGACGTCGGACAGCTGTTCACCATCGGCTTTCTCGGCACGGAGCTTCCCGCGGAGGCGCGCGCGCTGTTGAGTGAGGGTCGCGCCGGCGGGGCCATCCTGTTCGTGCGCAACCTCGCGAGCGTCGAGCAGATCGTGGCGCTCAACACCGCCATTGGCCAGGCCGCGCGTGACGACGAGGGACACACCCCGCCGCTCATCAGCGTGGACCAGGAGGGCGGGCGCGTGCAGCGCCTCAAGGAGTTCGCCACCGACGTGCCCTCCATGCGCCAGGTGGGCCTGGCCTGCGCGGCGCAAGGCGGGGAGCCGGACCTGGCCTACCGGGTGGGCGCGCTGCTCGCGCGCGAGGTGGGCGCGCTCGGCTTCGGGATGAACTTCGCGCCGGTGGTGGACGTCGACACCAACCCCAAGAACCCCATCATCGGGGAGCGCTCCTTTGCCACCACCCCCGACGTGGTGAGCCGCCTCGCGGAGGCATTCGTGCGCGGGCAGCAGGAGGCGGGGGTGGCCGCGTGCGCCAAGCACTTCCCCGGCCACGGCGACACCGACCTGGACAGCCACCTGGCCCTGCCCCGCCTGCCCCACGGCATGGACCGCTTGGAGCAGGTGGAGCTGCCGCCCTTCCAGGCCGCGGTGAAGGCGGGCGTGGCCTCGGTGATGACCGCGCACGTGGTGTTTGCGGCGCTGGACCCCAGCCGTCCCGCCACGCTCAGCCCCGCGGCGCTGGAGGGCATCCTGCGCGGGAAGATGCGCTTTGACGGCGTCATCATCAGCGACGACCTCGAGATGAAGGCGGTGGCCGACCACTACGGCATCCCGGAGCTGGTGCGCCTGGGCCTCTTGGCCGGCGTGGACCACTTCCTCATCTGCAAGGAGGTGGAGCGCGCCGCGCTGGCCATGGAGACCGCCAACAAGCTGGCCGAGGAGAGCAGTGAGCTGCGGGAGCGGGTGCAGCGCGCCGCGGCGCGGGTGCGTGCGCTCAAGCGGAAGTTCCTGGGTGCCTACGCGCCGCCTGAGCTGGAGCAGGCGCGCCAGGTGCTGCGGGCCCCCGCCCACCTCAAGCTGGTGGAGCAGATTCGCGCGCTGCAGCCCGTGGCCTGAAGCGGTCCGGCCGGTGGGTGTGCCGGTAGGCGCGGCAACCACCTTGGTTCCCCTCAGAAATCCCGACGACACCCCCCCTGTGCCCGGCGCGGGCATGGTAGAGTTCGCGCATCCAAGCCGAGGGGTGCGTCGTGGCCAGGGTGCTCGTGATTTCGTGGGAGGGGGACGCGCGGACGCAGGTCATCGAGGCGTTCGACGAGGCGGGGCACGAGGTGGAGCAGGAGGAGCCCCGCGACAGCGCGGTGGGCAAGGCCAAGAGCATGTTGCCGGACGTCATCGTGGTGGACCTGGGGGAGCAGCCGGCGCACGGGCGGGAGGTGGCGCGCGTGCTGGCCAAGACCAAGGCCACGCGGGACCTGCCCATGGTGCTCTACGGGGTCGACGCGGAGACGGAGCCCCGGGCCCGCACCGCGGCGCCGCGCGCGGTGGTGATCAGCCAGCGGGCGCCCAAGGCGGTGATGAGCGCGGTGAAGAAGGCGTTGAACTTCCGCATCCGCGACTACGACGACGAAGTGCAGTCCTGACCGCCCACGCCCACGGCTGACGCGCGCGGGACAAGCTGCTAGGTGGGGCCGGCCATGCCGAGCCAGCCGCAGACCCACCTCGACACCTTCAAGAACCCCAACCCGGAGCGCGACTACGAGATCCGCTTCGACTGCCCGGAGTTCACCTGCCTCTGTCCCATGACGGGGCAGCCGGACTTTGCGCGCTTCCGCATCAGCTACGTCCCGGACCAGCTGTGCGTGGAGCTGAAGAGCCTCAAGCTCTACCTGTGGAGCTACCGGGACAAGGGCGCCTTCCACGAGGCGGTGACCAACCAGATCGCCAACGACGTCATCAAGGCGGTGGACCCCCGCAAGCTGGTGGTGGAGGGGGAGTTCTTCGTGCGCGGCGGGATTGGCACCACGGTGCGCGTGGAGCACAGCAAGCGCTGAGCTGCTCCGGCCAGCTCGCACCAGCGCGCCAGGGGCAACAACGGCGCGAGCTTTGGGAGTGCGCGTGCAAGCGCCCCGTGCGGCAACCCCGGCGCAGTGGGGGCGCGCAGCACCGCTTTCGTCTCGGTGACATCGGCGACCGCCCGCCCGACGGGGAGCCGCGGTGGCGAACGGAGCCTCTGAGCCAAAGCGGTGCTGCGCGCCCCCACTGCGCTGGGGTTGCCGCACGGGGCGCTTGCACACGCACTCCCAAAGCTCGCGCCGTTGTTGCCCCTGGCGCCCTGATGCGAGCAGAGGGGAGCGAATCCAACGGGCGCCAGCCCTTTCGGACTGCGTGCATGAAGTGCCGCTTTCGCTCAAGCCGCCCGGCCCGTCCCACGACAACATCCGCCCAAGTCAAAGCGGTACTTCATACCGCAGTCCGAAAGGGCTGACGCCCGTGGTCACGCCTTCTTGAACGGGCTGCGCCCCTGCGGCCCCAGCCCCGCCTTGGTGCGCGCTTCCAGCAGCTTCTTCACGTCGTCACCGGGCAGCGGCACCGCGCCCCCCAGCTGCGTCGCGGTGAGCAGGATGCGCGCCCAGTGCTCCACCAGCTCCATGCGCAGGAACGCCTGCTCCAGGTCGTCGCCCAGCGTGATGACGCCGTGGTTGGCCAGCACCACCGCGTCGTGGATCTCCACCGCCTTGCGCAGGGTCTCGTCGCCCTTGTCGCACCGGGGCGGCGTGAAGGGCAGCAGCGGGATCTCCTCGCCAATGGAGACCACCATCTCCGCAATCGCCGGGCGCCCCAGGCTCCGACCCGCCACCGCGAAGCCGGTTGCCGTCGGGGGATGGGCGTGCAGGACCGCCATGGCGTCGGGGCGCGCGGTGTAGACCGCCTTGTGCAGGTGCCATTCCCCAAAGGGCTTGCGCCGCCCGGAGCGGACCTTGCCGCTCATGTCCACCACCAGCACGTCCTCCGGCGTCACCAGCCGCTTGCTCCATGCGGTGGGCGTGCACAGGAACTCGCCGGGGGCGTCGCGGACGGAGACGTTGCCGTCGTGGTTGGCCACCCAGCCGCGCTCGTGCAGCATCTGGGCGTAGCGGGCCACATCCTGGCGCAGGCGGTGGTACGGCATGGCCTCAGCCCAGCTCCGCCGCGTCGACAATCCCGACAATCAGGCTCTGGATGGGCAGCTGCTTCTTCCCGAAGATCTGCCGGATGCCATTGCCTTCCATGAGCACCAGCACGCGGTCGCCCGGGCCGGCCTGCACGTTGTCCACGGCGAGGAAGCTGTTCCCGGTGGGCTTGCTCTGCTCGTCCAGCGGCTGGACCACCAGGAGCTTCTGCCCGTCGTAGTCGGGGTGATGGATGGTCTGGGTCACGCTGCCCAGCACCTCGCAGTACCTCATCGGCGCGCCTCCACGTCGATGCTGTCCACCAGCCCGACGATGGCCGCGTCCACCGGCACAAAGGCGTCGGGGAGCGCCATGGCGGCCTCCCGGCTGGCCACCCAGTTCACAATGGCGCCGGGCCCGGCCTGCACCACGTCAATGGCCACGAAGGGCGGCCCCACCACCTCACGCTTGTGGTTGAGCGGCTCCACCACCAGCAGCTTCACGCCGGTGAGCCCGTCCACCTTGCGCGTGGCCACCACGGTTCCAATGACGCGTCCCAGGTCCATGACGGGGCGGCACGCTAGCCAATCAGCCGGGGGAGACGCAAAGCCCCCAACGCTCCGCGCGGCGAACCCGCGACATCTCCCGACGCGGCCTCGGCCACCACGATGCGCTCAGCGCGCGCGGTACTGGAACTCACAGGCCAGGTACTTGCTGGCAATCTTCCCGCGACCGGCCAGCTCCTTGACCTGGTCCAGGATGGCGTCCTGTGTGCGCTGCGCGCGCTCCTCGGGCCAGCTCTCGCGCAGGTCCCTGGCCTTCTGCATGTACTCCTGCAGCAGCTTGCCGTGGGCGCGTGGGAAGCGCTGACAGATCTGGCGTGCCAGGTCCGCGTCCTCGTACGGAAGCGCCTTGGCCAGGCGGTAGAGGCCGGCCTTCTGGAACAGCTCCTCGGTGTGCGTGAAGCCGTCCAGCACACGGCTGAGGAACTTCTGGGCCACCTTCAGCTCTTCCACGTCGGCCAGGTTCACGCGACGCACCGCCGCAATCAGCTCCTCGGCGTTGTTGCGCGGCAGTCGCGCCAGCAGCTCCGCCAGGGCGCGCTTGCCCACCGCGGCGAAGGCGCAGGCCAGCTCGTCGATGCCGATGGCACGCGTCACCGCCACCAGCTCCTTGCCTTCCAGCACCATCAGCGACTTGAAGCTCATCACCTTCAGCTCGGTTTCCAGCACCGGCATGGAGGCGAACTTCTCGTCGTAGCGGGCGCGCACCAGCTTGAGGATCTCCAGCGGCACCTTCTGCAGCTCGGAGCGCGGCGGGAGCTGGCCCTTCAGTTCCTGCGGCAGCTTGTCGACGATCTGGCGCGCCAGGCTCGCCGGCAGGTGCATGAGTGCCGCCGCCACCACGCGCGGGCTCTCCCCGCGGAAGCCCGCCGCCAGCCAGGAGGGGTCCACACCCTCGATGCCGCGCGTGTGCCGGTACTGCATGTAGCGCTTGAGCTCACGCAGCATCAGCGGGATGCGCTTCTCCTTGGGGATGTCCTGGAAGGCCTGCACCTTGGCCTTCAGGGGTGCGGCGGCCTCGTCGGGGAGGAGGTCCAGGAGCTGGTGTCCGTCGCTGCCGCCGAAGGTGAGCGCGGCCAGCAGCAGCGCGCTCTGCTCACGGTCCAGCGGGTACAGCAGGCCGCCCAGCATCGGTCAGGCCCTCACGCCGCCGGGGGAGCGTCTGCCGCACGCGCGCGCGCCTTCTTCAGCGCCGCCACTTCCGCGTTGAGCTGCGTCACCTTCCCCCGCACCTTGGTGAACGCGCCCAGCAGGATCAACACCGCGAGGAGCAGGATGCCAATGGCACCGGCGCCCATGCCCATGAGGCGGTTGAGCTTGTTCTTCTCGCCGTCGTCGGCCACCACCACGCCCATCACCTTGGGCGCCTTGGCCTTGTCGATGCCGCCCCCGCCCTCCTCACCACCCGCCGCCGCCGACGCGGTGGACACCTGGCGGTCCGCCGGCACGTTCGCGGTGGCCACCACGGTGACGTTGGCGGGGTCCATCCCCTCGACGGAAGCGGCCACCAGCTTCTGGATGTCCTGCTCCTTGAAGGGCTTGGTGCCGTTGATGGTGTTGTACAGGATGACGACGGAAGCGGTGGCGGGCGGCGGCTTGTCGTTGAGGTCGCGGACGATGTCGCGGTCCGGCTTCACCACGGTGACGTGTGCTTCCAGCACGCCCGGGATGGTCTTCAACTTCGCCACGATCTCGCCGTGCAGCGCCATCTGGTAGCCGGCCTTCTCCTCGGTGGCGGTGGGGATGAGGCCCTTGTTGGCCGGGTCGTAGACCTTGCCCAGGCCCATCTGCTGCGGGCGCGGCAGCTTGTTGTCCACCAGGATCTTGCGCGCGTCGGAGGCTTCCGCGCCGGGCATCACCACCTTGTACGTCACCGTGCGGCCGCCCTCCTCCTTCTCCTTGATCGGCTTGAGCCCGTTGGCCTCCAACACCACCAGGATCTCATTGGCCTCGTACTCGCTCAGCCCGTGGACGATCTCCTCCTTGGCGCAGCCAGTCACCAGCGTGAGGCCCACAAGAGCGGTTGCAACATGTCCCCTCAGGAGCGTCATGGCGTGCCTTTCCTCGTCGTCGTCGTGGCTTACTCGTCCACCAGCACCAGGTACCACTTGCTGTTGGACCTATCGACAATGTTGATCTTACCCTTGAAGTCCGCGCCCAACGTATTCTCCAGCCCCTTGTAGCGCGTGGTCTCCACCAGGATGAATTCCCGGCCGGGCTGCTTGACGCGAGCCTTGAGCTGGTTGCCGTCATTGATCTGCGCGTCCAGCCCCTTGGAGTAGAAGCTCTCCCCGCGCCAGTTCATGAGGTAGGCGATGATGGGCTCGTCGCCCTGTTTCATGGAGTAGTAGGTGTTGAACAGGTAGCGCTGGCTCCAGTGCGGGGCGAGCTTCAGGAAGTACACGTCGGTGAGGAAGTAGCCCATGGCCAGCCCGCACAGCGCGGCGCCGGTCACGAAGATGCGTCCCCCCGCCCGGGCCGCGGGCTTGACCACGAGCGCGGTGGGCAGCTCCACCAGCCACATCACCGCTTCCACAAGCTCACGCAGCACCCAGCGCACCGGCTCCAGCACGCCCGGCACCGGCGCGTTGAGATGCTCCCGCACCTTCTCCACGTTGGACACCAGCGCACCCGCCACCATCACGCCCGCCGCGGCGAGCCCCACCACGCCAAAGGCCAGCCCGTAGGGCCAGTCGGTGGGCATGTAGTAGTCGGGCTTGTAGCTCACGTAGTGGTAGGTGAAGAGGTCCACGATCATGTGCGGGTTGCGCCACAGGTCCTGCGCAATCACCACCGACGCAATCGCCATCCCCAGCACCACCAGCAGCGGCGGGCTCTCACGCTTCTCCCACAGCTCGGCCAGGAACACGCCCGCGCAGATGCTGAGCGGCGGCACCATGGGCAGGATGTAGTGGTGGAACTTCGTCGTGGAGATGGAGAAGAGCGCAAAGCAGGTCAGCGCCCACAACGCCACAAAGAGCCGCACCGCGCGCTGCGTCTCGTCGCGGGTGGCCTCACGCTCCGGCACCGCCATCTTCAGCCACGCAAACGGGAGCAGGCCGCTCCACGGCATGCACCCGAAGCCCAGCTGCTTGATGTAGTACTCGAACGTGCCGCGCTCACCGTGCACGCCGCCGCCCAGGCGGTTCAGGTGGTCGTGGATCCAGAAGCGCTGGAAGAAGGTCTTCTGCTCGTCGTCACGGCCGGTGAACAGGCTCATCACCACGAACCACGGCGCGGCCACCAGCAAGAGCACAATCGAACCCGTGACGGCGCGGATGCGACGCAGGCGCCACCACTCCCACGAGCACACCGTGTACGCGAGGCAGATGAGCCCCGGCAGCAGGATGCCCGGCAGCCCCTTGGCCAGCGTGGCCAGGCCACACAGCAGGTAGAAGAAGTGCGCGCGACTGTCCCTGGCGCTCTTCATCAGCCACATCCCCACCGCGCCCAGCACGACGAGGCTCCCGGCGAACACCACGTAGCGCATCACCGGCGCCACCCCGGAGAGCAGCTGCGTGCCCCGACAGATCTGCAGGTACTGCGGCACGGTGACGAGCGCGAGGCAGACGAGGAAGAACTTCGTGAGCGGAGAGCTCGCTTCCTCCTCGGTGCCGAACAGCGACTCCACCATCAGGCACAATCCCGCCGTCATCAGGCCCACGAAGGGCATGTCGGTGATGTGCTGCCTCCCGACCATGATGAAGAACGGCATGGTGCACAACACCACGCTGCTCAACACCGCCGCGGCGCGACCGAAGAAGCGGTTCACCATGCGGTACAGGCAGAACACGCACAGCAGCGCAATGAGCGCCACGGGCAGGCGCGCGGCCAGCTCGGTGAGGGCGGGGAAGTTGCCGGGCCCGCTGATCTGTCCGGTGACGACGTCCAGCAGCTTGAAGCCCACCGCGCTCAGCCAGAAGAGCAGCACGGGCTTGGAGAAGAAATAGTGCTCCTTCCAGTGCGGGTGGACGTAGTCGTCGCGCGCCACCATCTCGCGGCTGACCTCGGCGTAGTGCGTCTCCCACGGGTCATACAGCCCCACCGCGCCCAGGTAGGGCAGCAGCATGCTCGCCGCCAGCGTCACGACGAAGGTGAAGGCCAATCGCTCGGGCGGCACCCGGGCGAGGGCCTGCCACAGGATGCCCACGCGGGTGGGCTCGGGCTCCGGCCGCGGCGCACCCACGGCGGCGGGGGTGGCGGGGTCAGGCAGGGGTGCGGGAGCGGAAGCTTGGGTCATGTCCACGGCCATCCCATTTCAATGCCAGCAATGACGCCTCCGACGAGGACGCCTCTGGAGTGGCCGCCGCGGGAGTGCCGCGCCAGGACCATGGAAAAGGCGCTTGTCGCGGCGCTTTCCCGAGGAGGGAACAAGCGGCGGGCACCGTAGAAAGGCGGGCGGATGGGTGTCAAGGCGGACCTCCCGGAAGCCGCCCCCTCGGCTTGACCCCGGGCACGGCCATTCAGCCCGGCGCCTTGCGCCAGTCCACAATCCCGCTCTTGCGCGTCTCCGGTTGGCACTGCGGGCAGAAGAATGCGTCGTGACCGTGCACACCCGCCTTGCGGATGGTGGTGGAACAGCGCGGGCATTTCTCGCCGTGACGCAGCCGCACCTTGAGGAAGTCCCGCAGCTTCTCGTCCAGCGGCGGCTTGCGTGCGGCAATGGTGTCCCGCGCCTCGGTGAGCACGCGCACCAGCGCGTCGTGCAGCGTGTCCAGCTCCGCGTCGGAGAGGCTCTTCACGAACGTCTTGGGATGCACCCCCGCCTCGAACAGCACCTCGTCGGCGTAGGCGTTACCCAGCGCATCCAGCGCGCTCTTGTCCATCAGGAACACCTTGGCCTGGTCGCGACGCTTGCGCGCCAGCGCGCGGAACGCCTCGCGCGTGAACTTCTTGGCATCCAGCACGTCGACGCCAATGTCCTTGAGCCCCGGCACCTGCTCCCAGCTCCCCGGCGCGATGAGATAGACCTTCCCCATCTGCACGTCGTCGCGGTAGCGCAGCTCACGACCGTCACCGAGCATGAACGTCATGGCGGTATCCGCGGTGGCCTTCTGCTTGGCCTCGCAGATGAGGAAGCGCCCGGCCAGCATGGGGCTCACCACCAGCTCCAGCGGCGTGGGTCCCTCCAGCGTGAACATCACGAAGTGCGCGCGTCTCCCGACGGAGCGGAAGGTCTGCCCCACCAGCAGCTCGTCGGGTTTTCCCGGCAGCGCCACGCGCAGCACCACGGGCTTGCCCACCTTGACGCCGGTGATGCGCTGGCCCGTGAGCTGCTTGTCGAGGATGGGGATGACGTATTCCAGGTCCGGGCGTTCAGGCATGGCCAGGAGTCTGCGTCCGCTGGCGTCTCCCCGCCAGTTCGTGGCAACTCTCCCGCTCCATTACCACGGGGCGCGGCCATGAAGATGAACGAGCGCATTGAGCAGCTGATGCAACGCCGGGAGCAGTACCGTCAGATGGGCGGCCCGGAGCGCGTGGAGCGACAGCACAAACGCGGCAAGCTCGACGTGCGCGCGCGCATCGACAAGCTCTTTGACAAGGGCACCTTCCAGGAGCACGGCCTGCTGGCCGGGGACCGCGGCCTGCTGGCCAGCGAGATGAAGACGCTCGCTCCCGCCGACGGTGTGGTGACCGGCATTGGCATGGTGAACGGTCGGCCCGTGGCGTGCGCCGCGTATGACTTCACCGTGTTCGGCGGCTCCATTGGCGAGATCGGCGAGCGCAAGGTGACGCGTCTGCGCGAGCAGGCCCTCAAGCGCCGCATCCCCATGGTCTGGCTCATCGACAGCGCCGGCGCGCGCATCAACACGGACACCATGGACCCGCAGCACATGTCCACGTCCATCAGCCGCTTCGCTGACACCGGCTACCTCTTCCGCGAGGAGGTGGCCATGAGCGGCGTCATCCCGCTGGTCTCGGCGATGATGGGCCCCGGCGCCGCCGGCACCGCGTACATCCCGGGCCTCGCCGACTTCGTCCCCATGGTGAAGGGCACGTCGTCGATTGCGATTGGCGGGCCGTACCTCGTCGAGGGCGTGGTGGGGGAGAAGATCAGCGAGGAAGATCTGGGCGGCAGCCGCATCCACACCGAGGTGAGCGGCGTGGCGGACCTGGAAGTCCCCAATGACGACGAGTGCATCGACACCGTGCGCCAGTATCTCTCGTACTTCCCCTCGCACTGCATGGAGAAACCGCCGCGCATCACGCCGGTGCCGCCGCCGGAGGGAGCGGGAGAGAAGCTGGACAAGATCCTCCCGGAGTCCAGCCGCCAGGCCTATGACATGCGCAAGGTCATCACCAACCTCGTCGACGGTGGGCGTTTCCTGGAGATCAAGCCGCGTTGGGCGCGCAACATCATCACCGCGCTGGCGCGCATTGACGGGTGGAGCGTGGGGATCGTGGCCAACAACCCCATGCACCTGGGCGGCATCCTGGACGTGGACAGCAGCGACAAGGCCGCGCGCTTCATCAACCTGTGCGACGCCTACTCCATCCCGCTGCTCTTCCTTGCCGACGTGCCGGGCTTCATGGTGGGCAGCAAGGTGGAGCAGCAGGGCATCATCCGGCACGGCGCCAAGATGCTCTACGCGGTGGCCACCGCCACGGTTCCCAAGATCACCGTGGTGGTCCGCAAGAGCTACGGCGCGGGGTACTACGTGATGTGCGGTCGCGCGTATGAGCCGGACCTGATTGTGGGCTGGCCCACGACGGAGATTGCGGTGATGGGCGCGGAGGGCATGGTCTCCATTGGCGCGCACAAGATCCTGGAGGCGGCGGAGAACAAGGCGGAGATGAAGAAGCAGCTGGCGGAGAACATCCGTCCCGCCATCGACCCCTACCGCGTGGCCGCGCTCGCCATGATCGACGACATCATTGCCCCGCACGAGACCCGCGCCGTGGTGGCGCACGCGTTGGCCACCACCGTGAACAAGACCGTGGAGCGGCCGCCGCGCCGTCGCGAGATCACGCCGGTCTGACCCAGGTTGCCGGCCAGGGTTGCGTCACCCGCCGCGTGACCGACAGCACAGCGCGCGCTTCGCACGTCGTCACCGCGGCAGGATGGAATTCACGCTCACGCTGAATTTGCCGGTCCCACGCAGAATTCTCCTCACATTGAATTGATTTGCCGTCGTTGGGCGCTGACTTTTCGGAGCGGGCCTGGTACAGGGGCGCGCGCGCCGCGACGGAGGGAAGGGCATGGGGCCCTCGCCAGTGCAAGGCGCGGCAATGGATGGCCATGGAAAATACCGAGAACCTCACGGCGCCCGAGACGCTCCCGAATCAGGCCTACCGCACCTCGCACTACGGCAAGTTCCTGCGCAAGCAGATGCCGGACAAGGCGTTCCAGCCCAACCCGGACCGTCTGGCTTTCGGGTTCATGCACATGGGCATCGTGGTGGCCATGGGCTACGTGTGCCTGGAGACGGACGTCCCGCTGTGGGCCAAGATCCTGTGTGCCGTCGTCGCGGGCCACAGCCACGCCATCCTGGGGTTCTTTGCGCATGAGATCTGGCACGGCAGCGTGCTCAAGCGCGGCTTCCTGGAGCACTGGGCCGGTGGTTTCTTCTCCATCCTGAACGCGGCCAGCCCCACGGCGTGGAAGCTGTGGCACAACGACACGCACCACCGGAACACCCAGGTGGGTCGCATTGACCCCGACGCGCTCCCCTACCTGGACCTGGTGCGCACCGACCCGGCCATGCGTTTTGCGCAGCGCCTGGTTCCCGGCCACGGCGGGCTGCTCAGCTACGTCGCGCCGTTCTACACCTTCACGCTGGACTACAACTTCGCCACCTTCCGCCTGTTGACGGCGCGCAGCCACGGCAACGCCAAGGGGCAGCGTCTGCGCATCGTGGTGGAGACGCTGATCATGATGAGCCCGTGGGCGGTGCTGTTCTACTTCTACGGCTGGCCCGCGGTGTTCCTGGTGAACCTGTTGCCGCACGCAATCGCCAACTGGTTCAACATGATCTACATCCACAGCAACCATCACCTGAGCCCGCGCGCGCCGGTGAATGACCCGCTGTACAACAGCCTGACCATCATCACGAGCAAGCCGTTCCAGTGGTTCCACGGCAACTTCGGCTACCACGTGGAGCACCACCTGTTCCCGTCCATGGACGTGCGTTACGCGCCCATGCTCTCGGAGCTGCTGCGCAAGCACTACGGGAACCGCTACCAGACCATGGGCTTCTTCCAGGCGCTGAAGGCGCTCTACCGCACCGGCACCTGCTACACCGAGGACGGGGAGCGCCTGGTGGACCTGCGCACCGGCAACACGGTGTGGACGCTGGCGCCGGGTCGGACGGACTTTGCGTTCGCGGGCAAGGTGGACGTCACCCCCATCAAGGCCGACGCCATCAAGAAGCGCCGCGCCCGCGTGGGCAAGATCGACGCCGAGCCGGTGGCCGCCGAGGCGCCCGTCGCCCCCGCGCCCGTGGCCAGCAGCTCCTCGCCGGTGGAAGCCTCTCCGGGCTGAGCCCTCCTCGCTCGCCATTCCTCGTCGACAACCCGCGGTGAGCCCGTCGCCCACGCGGACGACGCCCTCGCGCGTTCAGTGGTGCTCCGCCACCGACTCCAGCAGCCGCTGGTCCCCCACCTGCTGCGGGTGCCGCTCCTTGAGCAGCTGGTGGAAGTGCTCCTCCAGGACCGGGAACTGCGCCACCACGGACCGGAAATCCGCGCGCGACATCACCAGCACATCCACTGCCGTCGCCGCGCGCACGCACGCATTCCGCGGCGCATCCTCGAGCAACGCGCGCTCCCCGAACACATCCCGCGCGCTCAGCCGCGCCAGGACCTTCTCTCCGCCGCCATCCTCGTCGGGGAGGAACACCTCCACCTCCCCCTTGGCGATCATGTAGAACTCGCGCCCCACCTGTCCCTTGCGGATGATGATCTCTCCGGGCTCGTGGTGGTGCATGCGCAGTCGGTCATTGCGGAAGACCTGCAGCTGCGTGATGTCGCGCGGGAAGAACAGGTCCAGCGTCCAGTCCAGCGCCACGCGCGCCTGCCGCACCAGTCCGGGTAGCTTCATCAGGTAGATGGTGCGCCAGGCAAACCACGCCGGGAAGCCGGTGAGCTTGAGGCCCATGATGTCGGCCACCGCGCTGCGCTTGCCCAGCGAGGCCAGCGAGCCCAGCGCCTTGAACCGGAACTCCTCCCCCGGCTTCCCGTCGACGGCCGCCACGATGTTGCGCGCACAGGTCCGCGCCTCGCGGATGGCGAACTGCGCGGTGGGCGGACAGAACCCTTCACCGCTGGGAGCGGGGATGCCGGCGCAATCTCCCACGGCCCAGTAGCCGGGCTTGCCCACGCACTGCAGCGTGCGCTCGGTGGCAAAGATGCCGGCGCCCTTGCCCTTGACGGTGGCCTCGGTGAAGCCGCCCTTGGCCATCACCGCCTTCGCCACGGGGTTGGGCGCGTTTCCCACGGTGCACACGAAGGTCCGCGTGGGGATGACCTTCCCGCTCTGCAGGTACACCCGGTCCGGTGAGGCGGAGCGCACGCGATCCTTGAGCACCATCTGGATGCCGCGTTTCTCCAAGATGCGCTGCGCGGCCTTTCCCAGCGCCGGCGGCATCTCCTGCAGCAGCGTGTCCTGGGAGTGGATGAGGACAAAGCGCACCTGCGGGATGTTGCGGAAGTACTTGAGGCTGCGCTCCACCAGCTCATGCAGCTCGCCAATGGTCTCCACGCCGGAGAAGCCGCCGCCGGCCACCACGAACGTGGTCAGCGCCTCCTTCACCTGCGGGTCGGTCTCGATGTCCGCGGTCTCCAGGCAGTTGACCACGTGGTTGCGGAGGCGGAAGGCGTCGCCCAGGTCCTTCATGGCCAGCGCGTGCTCGGCCACGCCGGGCATGGCGGAGAAGTTGCTGACCTTCCCCAGGCAGAAGACCAGGTGGTCATACGGAACGGCCACCACCTCCAGCCCCTGGCCCTGGCTGACCAGCACGCAGCGCCGCTCCAGGTCCACCTGCCGGATCCGACAACACCGGAACCGCGCCCCCGGCACCAGCTCCCGGATGGGATTGACCACGTGGGTGGCGTTGATGCCGCCGGCGGCCACCTCGGGCAGGAGCGGCTGGAAGACGAAGTAGTTCTCCTCGCTGAGGAGCTCCACCTGCACGTCGGAGCGCCCGCGCAGGAACCGGGTGAGGTACCGCGCGGTGTAGACCCCCGCGAAGCCGCCGCCCAGCACCACCACCCGCACCGGGTCGCCCGCTCGACGAGGCGCGGTGGGTCCGGAGACCGCCAGCGCCGTGCTTCCATTCCCCGTGGTCATGGGACGCCCCCTGCCGGAGCGCATCCTCCGGCGGGCGCAAATCCTTCATCGCCTCGGCCGCGCGGTCAAAGGCCTGGGAGACCCCCCACGCCCAATCCCGACCGGGGCGGGGCTCAGCCGCCCTCGTCCTCCTTCGCCTCGCGCATGCGACGCAGGAAGATGGTCTGCGCAATGTCCTCCAGGTTGTCCTCCTCCTTGATGGCCATCTCGCGCTTGACCTCCTGGGCCCACTTCTCCTTGTGCTTCTCCAGGGCCTTGAACTCCTGGGTGGCCTCGATCATGGCCTGTTTCTTCTCCTCCACCACCTCCTCGGCCCGCTTGATGGCGTCCTTCTGCTTCTCGATCTCCATCTTGAAGGCGCCTTCCTTCTCCTTCATGCGGTCGATGTGGCGGTGGTTGGCCTGGATCTGGCTCACGTTGTACTCGCCCTTGGCGGCGCGCTCCGCGTACTCCAGGCGCTTGGCCTCCCGGGCCTGGATCATCCGCTCCAGCTCCTGCTTCATCTCCTCCAGCTTCTTCTCCTCCGCCAACTTGGCCTTCATGGCCTCGGCGTAGGCGTCTTCCGCCTCCTTGCGGGCCTTCTCCCGCATGTCAAAGAGGGTCTGGAGGCGGTAGTCGGGGAGCTTGGGCATGTGTCCCATGATACTCGCCCGCCCCCCGGTGCGGCAGCCCGCCCACGGGGGTTGGGGCCGTCGGCCCCGCTTGACGACAGGTAGGATACCGGTTAGCACTCTCGCCCCGTGAGTGCTAAACTCGCGAGACGCCAGGGAAACCCCCGCCGGACGATTGTGAAGGGTTGATGAACCCCGCAACCGGCTCACGAGATCCGCATCTGAACGGTCGGCTTTGGCAATGGGATTGCAGGTGGCGGTTGGACGCCAGGCCATACTGAGGGAGGCAGGCTCATGAACGCGCTGGTCAGTCAGGAAGGGGCGGCACTGGAACGGTACATGGCGGAGGTCAAGCGCATCCCCATGCTCTCGCGGGAGGAGGAGGACGCGCTGGCGCGCCGCTACCGCGACGAGGGCGACGTGCAGGCCGCCCACAAGCTGGTGACCGCCAACCTGCGGTTTGTGGTCAAGATTGCCTACCAGTTCCGCTCCTATGGGATGCGGATGCTGGACCTCATCCAGGAAGGCAACATGGGCCTGATGCGGGCGGTGCAGAAGTTCAACCCCGACCGCGGCTACCGGCTCATCAGCTACGCGGTGTGGTGGATCCGCGCCTTCCTGCAGGCGTACATCCTGCGCAGCTACTCCATGGTGAAGCTGGGGACCACGCAGGCCCAGCGCAAGCTGTTCTTCCGGCTGCGCTCCGCCCGGGCCAAGCTGGAGGCGGAGGCCGGCGGGGAGGAGCTGAGTCCGGAGCAGCGCGTGGAGCGCCTCTCGGAAGAGCTGGGCGTCCAGGACTCCGACGTCATGGAGATGGAGCTGCGCCTGGCGGCCCGGGACTTCTCGCTGGACATGGAGGTGGGTGAGGACGGCAAGGAGACCCACCTGGACCTGCTGCCCTCCGCGCAGGCCAGCCAGGAGGACAACGTGGCCCAGCGTGAGGTCCGCGGCCTGCTCAAGCGGGACGTGGAGGCCGCGCTGGAGGTGCTCAACGAGAAGGAGCGCACCATTGTCCAAGAGCGCCTGATGGAGGAGGACGGCCCCACCCTGCGCGAGATTGGCGAGCGCTGGGGAGTGAGCCGGGAGCGGGCCCGCCAGATCGAGGCCAGCGCCATCAAGAAGATCAAGGGCTACCTGACCGCCCACAGCGCGGTGCTGCAGGACGCCACCAGCGCCTGAAACCCAACACAAGAGTGACTTCCACGGGGCGTGGTCCGGCGCAACACCGGGTCACGCCCCGGGCTTTTCGACCGGTGCTCCGGCGCATCGGAAATCTCGCCCGTTGGGATCAGCCGGCGCTGAGGACCGCTTCCACCGTGCGGGTCAGCGTCAGGGGCGTGAAGGGCTTCTGCAGGAAGGCCACCGGCAGCTCGCCCTCGGGGTCGTTGTCGTCGGGGTAGCCGCTGATGAGCAGGGTGCGCAGGCCCGGCAGGTAGCGCGCCAGCCGCTCCGCCAACGCGCGCCCGGTCATCACCGGCATCACCAGGTCGCTCACCAGCAGGTCCACCCGGACGCAGCCGCGCTCCACCAGCTCCAGGGCCTCTTCCGGTCCGCTGGCCACCACCACGCGGTAGCCGGCGTTCTGCAGCACCCGCTGCAACAGGAGGCGCACGCCCGCGTCGTCCTCCACCACCAGGACCCCACCGTTGGGCTCAGTGTCTGGTCCACGGGAGCCCATGGGCCCTTCCCCCCGTTCCATGCGTCCCTCCCCCGCGCCAAGCGAGCCACAACGCACCCGTGACGCGGGTCACGTGTACGCCTCGCCCTCACAAAACGCAAGGGTTACCGCGGATGTTGGTGGGATGAGGGGAGTTTTTCTCAGGCCTCGGCGGCCAGGCGGGGCTGCTTGCCCACGCGCTTGGCCTTCACGCCGTGCCCGTTGCTGGCCTTGGCCACGCGGCCGGTGGCGGTGGTGAGACCGGAGCGGTCGCGCAGCTCGGCCACCTTGTCGGTGCGCTCCCAGGTGAAGCTCTTCTCGGTGCGACCGAAGTGACCGTACGCCGCGGTGGCCTCGTAGATGGGGCGCAGCAGGTCCAGGTACTCGATGATGCCCTTGGGGGTGAGCGGGAAGGCGGCGCGCACGATGTCGGCCAGCTTGTCGTCGGCCAGCACGCCGGTGCCAAAGCTGTCCACCATCACGCTGACCGGCTGCGCCACGCCAATGGCGTACGCCAGCTGCACCTCCGCGCGCCGGGCCAGTCCCGCGGCCACCAGGTTCTTGGCCACGTGACGCGCCATGTACGCGGCGCTGCGGTCCACCTTGGAGGGATCCTTGCCGCTGAACGCGCCGCCGCCGTGACGGCCCATGCCGCCGTAGGTGTCGACGATGATCTTGCGACCGGTCAGGCCGCTGTCGCCCTGCGGACCACCGATGACGAAGCGCCCGGTGGGGTTCACGAAGTACTTGGTCTTCTTGTCCAGCAGGTGCGCGGGCACCACGTGCTTGATCACCGTCTCCAGGATGGCCTCGCGCAGCACCTTGGGCTTCACGTCGGGGCTGTGCTGCGTGCTCACCACCACGGTGTCCACGCGCACCGGCTTGCCGCCCTTGTACTCCACGGTGACCTGGCTCTTGCCGTCGGGGCGCAGGAAGTCCAGCTCCCCGCTCTTGCGCACTTCCGCCAGCCGCCGCGCCAGCTTGTGGGCAAAGCTGATGGGCATGGGCATCAGCTCCGGGGTCTCGTCGACCGCGAAGCCGAACATCATGCCCTGGTCGCCCGCGCCCTGCTCGTGGCTGCCGCTCTCATCCACGCCCATGGCAATGTCCGGGCTCTGCTTCTCGATGGCGGTGAGGACGCCGCAGGTCTCCCAGTCAAAGCCGATGGAGCTCTGGTTGTAGCCAATCTTCTTGATGGTCTTGCGGACAATGGAGGGCATGTCCACGTAGCAGCTGGTGGTGATCTCACCGGCAATCACCACGAAGCCCGTCTTGGTGAGCGTCTCGGCGGCCACGCGCGCCTTGGGGTCCTGCGCCAGGATGGCGTCCAGGATGGCGTCGGAGATCTGGTCGCAGATCTTGTCCGGGTGACCCTCGGTCACGGACTCGGAAGTGAACAGGTAATCACGCTCAAGCACGGGGCACTCCCTCTAGATCACAGGCCCGGTACCTCCGCCCGGGGCCACGGATGGTTTGTCACGGTCGGGCGCGGGATCGCGCACCAGGGGCGCGGCAGGTACCGGCAGCCGCTCCGGAAGTCAAACGTTAAGGAGGGCCATCCGGCGGCGGACGGGGGCGGCTTGACGCCTTCCCGCACCGGCGCCACAACGCCCACGCTCCAGACGGAGAAATGCCCGGGACGGACGGACAGAAGCGTGCGACGCGAGGACACCATCCGCCTGACCCACGCCTACCTGGCGGCGCTCTCCCGACGGGACGTGCCCGCGCTGCTGGACCTGTTCGTGGCGGACACGCCGGCGTACTCGGACCCGTGCCGCACCGGCGTCTCGTCGGGGAGTGCGGCGGTGCGGGAGCACCTGCAGGCCCTGTGCGACGCGCTGCAGGGCGCCGCGCTCACCCCGCTGGACATCCTGGCCGACCACGAGGCCGCCTGCGCGCGCTGGGTGGCGGAGCTGCCCGCGCCGCGCAGCCACACGCTGGACGCGGTGACGCTCTTGCGCACGCGCGCGGGCAAGGTGGAGGAGGCGCGCACGTATTTTGACGCCTCGCTCTTCTTCCCCGGCGCGGGGGAGGGACCGGAGCTGCACGCCGCGCAGACCCCGCCGCCCGCGCTCCCCACTCCCGACGTGGCGCTGCCGCCCGGCAAGCCCCTGGACCTGCGCGCGGAGGACAGCCGCGGGAAGACCTTTGACCTGCGCGCGCAGGGCGGCCGGCTCTCCTGCATCCTGTGCGCCTCCCGCGGGGTGCAGGACCACGCGCAGCTGCTGGCGGAGACGCTGGGAGAGCACCTGGCGGGCGACGAGCGCGTGCTCCTGGTGACGCTGCTGGACGGCACCGACGTGCCCCGCATGCTGCTCCCGGTGGCCCGCAGCGCCATTGCCACCTTGCGCAGCCACGCGGTGCGCCAGTTCCAGGCCGCCTTCAAGCGCCATGGCAAGCCGCTCCCTCCCGACGTGGAGGACCTCATCTGGTTCCTCCCCGACTACGACGGTCGGCTGTTTGCCGCGGTGGGCGTGGGGCTGCCGCTGAAGAGCGCGGCGGTGGCGGTGGTGGACGCGCAGGGCCGGCTGCAGGGGGTGTTCTCCGGCCCCGGCGCACGCCCCGCCCACGACGCGGCCGCGCTGTGCCAGCGCCTGCTGCCGGGCTGAAACTCAGCGGGTGGGGACCACCAGGCCGGCGTCGGGCGCGGGCTCGGTGGGCTCCCGCGGCATCACCGGGGTGCCGCCGTCGCCGCGCAGCCGCGCGTCCTGCGCCGCCTTGAAGCGCTCGATGGCCTGCCGGGTGCCCTCCACGCGATGGTGCGCCACCGCCTGCGAGAGCATCTGCAGGTTGAAGGGCCGCTCCTGCTGCCACCACACCTGGTTGATGCGGTCCAGGATCATCACCGTGCCGGCCGGGGGCCCGCCAAAGGCCTCCAGCACCTCCGGCGTGGCCTTCATGAGCAGGCAGGAGCGCCCGGACATGTACTTGCTCCAGAAGTCCTTGGGCACGTCGGTGACCGTGAAGGTGTAGCAGACCAGGCCGCGGTCGCGCTCGATCATGGCCATGCTGGTGACGTCGCGCAGGCCCAGCAGGTCCTGGGGGACGTTGGGGTCAAAGAAGTAGGCCAGCGTCCCGCCGCCCATCAGGTTGAGGTGCGCCTCACTGATGGCCTGCCCGCCGGTGGTGGCAAACACCGACTGGAACTTCCCCACCGTGAACGGCTTGTCCTCCCGACGACACTGCAGCGCCAGCACGGTCAGCGCCAGCGTCGCCACGACGAGGGCGGAGCGGCGTGCGCGTGCCATGGCTCAGTGCCCCGGCCCCGGCTGGCTGGCCGGACCGCCGCTGCTGGGCTGGCTGTGGGGCCCGTCCGCGTGCGCGCCGGGGTCCAGCTTGGGGTGGCTGTCGGTGGGGTTGTTGGCCTTCACCGCCTCGGCAATGCGCTGCTGCTTCTCGTTGATGCGGCGCGCGTCCTCCTCGGTGATGAACACCATGCTGTTGAGGATGCCCGCCCAGGTGAAGCTGGCCGCGTCGGCCTTCTCCATGGGCACCTCGTAGGTGAGCGTGATGATCTTCTCCGGCCGGTCGACGAACACGCCCACGCGCCGCAACACCGCCTTGCCGTCCTTGTCCTTCTGCGCCACCTGCACCACGTGGGCCTTCAGCCCCTCGGCCAGCGTGGGCGTGCCCACCCGCTCCACCTCCAGGTCCTTGCGCTTGCGGGAGTCCTCCTCCACGCGCTTGGCCAGCACCTGCGCGTTCTCCCCCGCGCCGGCCTTCACCGCCTGCACCTTCACCGCGGTGCCGGCGAGCTTATGGCTCTGCGGCGCGCGCAGGTAGTAGGCGTCCTTGGTCTCCGCCACCTCCCAGTTGCTGGGGATGGTGAAGTGCAGGTCCAGCGGCTTGAAGGTGATGATCTGCAGCTGCATCCCGCCCACGCCGTCGGCGGCGGTGTGGACCTTGTCCGGGTTGGCCGGCGGCGGAGTGGTCTTGAGCAGCTCCGCGATCTCCGGGTCCAGCGCCTTGCCTCCGTCGGTGGCGACGAACGCGGTGCGCGCCTGCACCTCCGCCGGCATGCTGGTGGGCTGGTCCCCACCGGCGGGCACCGAGGCGGGCCCCACCGGCGCGGCGGGCGCGGTGGCGACGGGAGGAGCGGCGTCCCTGGGCTTCTCGCAGGCGAGCAGGCTCAGCGCCCCCAGGCACAGGGGCAGGGCGGGACGACGGAGGCGGAGGGTGGCGTGGAGTCGCATGGGCAGGTGGCCGCGCGTGACCGGAACTGGCGCGGGGCGGTGATGCTCCCTCGCCGGGGCGGTGGGCGCAATGTTCCGGCGTCGGATGCCGGCGTGGCGCCACACGTCCGATCCGCCGGCGTGGGCTGGGGCACGTGCAAAAACCTGCGCACCGCCGCCTGCCTGCACTAGGCTGTGCCGTCCCTCCTCTGGGTACGGGCGGGACAGGACGGGCATGGAAGGCGCGGCGGCGGAGCTCAAGGCAGGCTCCCGGGTCCTTGGCTACAGCATCCTGGGGCTGTTGGCCCAGGGCGGCATGGCCGAGGTGTACCTGGCGCGCAAGCTGGGTGCGCCCAGGGACGCTCCGCTCCTGGTGGTCAAGCGCATCCGGCCCACGCTGCTGGATGACCCCCAGTTCGTGCAGATGTTCGGCGACGAGGCGCGCCTGGCCCAGATGCTCAACCACCCCAACGTGGTGCGCGTCATGGAGGTGGGCCAGGACGGCCAGAACTACGCGCTGGTGATGGAGTTCCTGGACGGGCGCAACCTCTTGCGCGTGGCGCGCGCCTGCTACCAGCGCCGGGCGTACGTGCCCTACGAGCTGATGGGGCGCATCGTCGCCGACAGCCTGGCCGGGCTGGAGCACGCCCACAACCAGAAGGGCCCCAAGGGGGAGCCGCTCAACCTGGTCCACCGCGACATGAGCCCGGAGAACATCGTCATCACCTACGGCGGGGTGGTGAAGGTGGTGGACTTTGGCATTGCCAAAGCGGCCAACATGGAGGGCCGCACGCAGGTGGGCGTCATCAAGGGCAAGCTGGGCTACGTGGCGCCGGAGGCCATCAGCGGCGAGAAGCTGGACGGTCGCGCGGACATCTTTGCCATGGGCGTCACGCTCTACGAGCTGCTGACGTACACGGTGCCCTTTGCCGGCAACAACGAGATGGAGATCCTCACCGCGGTCTCCACGCGCGACCCGCCGCCGCCGCGCACGCTGAACCCCTCGGTGCCTGCCACGCTGGAGGACATCTGCCTCAAGGCGCTGGAGAAGAACCGCAACCGTCGCTGGCAGAGCGCGGGGGAGATGCGGCGCGCGCTGGAGGACTACGTCCGCTCCACCGGCAAGGGCGCGGGCAGCCAGCACCTGGGCGCGTTCATGGACGCGCTGTTCCCCAAGACCACCGACAAGGACCGCCTGCGCGTGGCCGACCTCATCCGCGCCGCCGACGAGGGCGCCCCGGCGGGGGAAGCGGCGGCGCGCGCGCCGGGCTCCGGGCGGGGGACGGGCGGGGCCAGCGTGGTGCCCAGCGGCAAGGTGGCTCCGCCGGGCAAGGCGCCGCCTCCCGCCGCCAAGCGCGGCACCACCGGGGAGCAGCGCGCGGTGCCAAAGCCGCGCAACCTCGTCGAGGAGAGCGCCAGCGACTTCGAGAAGGTCACCACCCGTCCCTCCGGCCCGGCGTGGAGCAAGATGGTGCAGGTGGAGGCGATGATGGACGGCCCGCCGGGCCAGGTCAGCATCCCGCCCACCGAGCGCGGCGCGGCCAAGGGCGCGGTGCTGAGCAAGCGTGCCCCCGCGGAGCGGCCGGATTCCACCGAGGTGGTGCCCTCGCCGGTGCCGCCGCAGGGCGGTCGCGTGGTGACCCTGGCCGACGCCAACGCGCAGGCCACCGAGGCCATTGAGCTCAACAGCGCGGAGCTGGCGGCCATCCACAGCAACAGCGCCGAGGACGTGGGCGAGGACCAGGTGATGATGGCCGAGGGCGGCGACCCGACGATGTCGGAGCGCGCGCTCCCCTCCCTGTCCCCGCCCCCCGCCGGCCCCACGCTGGATGGCGGCGACGACCTGGACCTCGTGGAGCTCAGCGAGGTCAGCGCCATCTCCGTGCAGAGCGCGCTGGCCCAGGCGGAAGCCCTGGAAGCCTCCGACGACACCGGCGACGAGCCCGCGCCACCACCACCGCCGCCGCCACCACCGCCGGCGCGCGCCAAGCCGCCCTCCGCTCCCTCGCTGCCGGCCGCGCCGCCACCCCGACCGTTGCCACCGCCACCGGTGGCGCAGCTGGAAGACCTGGACCTGGGTCCCGAGCTCCCCGCCGAGCCGGAGCCGCCCGCACCACCCCCACGCCGGGAGGTCCCGCCTCCCCACCGCGCGGCCACCACGTTGGTGCGTCCGCCGCCGGAGGTGGAGGAGGCGCCGCCGCCCACCGTCGGGATGGGGCGCATGAAGGCCACGCTGTTGGGGATGCTGACGGCGGCGGTGATCTTCATGGCGGTGACGTTTGGCCTGGTGGCAACCGGTCGGATCAAGCTGCCTGAGCGCAAGGGCGCCCCCGCCGCCACCGAGCTGAAGCCGGCCCCGGCGGACGACGCCACCGCCCATCGCTAGACCACGCATCCACAACCTGATCTTGATCGCCGGCGGAGTTGTGTGCGATTGCCCCGCGCCTCTTCCACCCGCAGGCGTCACACCCGTCTTCAGGAGCACCCATGGCCGACGTCATCATGCCGCAGCTTGGCGAGAGCATTGCCGAGGGCACCATTGTCAAATGGCTCAAGAAGGTGGGGGACCCCGTCAAGCGCGACGAGGACCTGCTGGTGGTCTCGACGGACAAGGTGGAAGCGGAGCTGCCCAGCCCGGCCGCCGGCGTCCTCCAGGAGATCAAGGTCCCCGAGGGGAAGACCGTCCCGATCAAGACGGTGATCGCCGTGATTGGCGACGGACCGGCCGCCGCGGCCACCCCGCCCGCG
>JBFMGU010000239.1:0-16413 GCA_040752415.1 Myxococcota bacterium | reverse complement strand
TGCCGGTACCGCGTGAACGGTGAAGGTGGCCGGCAATGGTCAGCCCCGGGCCCAGTGGTTCGTGACGACGGGAATTGGCCTGCAACGTCGGCCCAGCGGCTCATGACGCCGGAAACCGGCTCGCAATATGGGGCTTCCGAGCTGCGTCGACCGGTGAAGACGTTGTGCGGTGGCAGCGGTTCGTCAGTCGGATCGAGCGACACAAACGAGGGCCCCAAGTGTCGCCCATGAACCGGCCGGGCCGGTTGCATCGCGTGCCGTTTTCCGTCGTCATGACAGCGCGGCCCGGGGCTGACCATTGCCGGCCACCTCCACCGTTCACGCGGTACCGGCAACGGGCAGCCCCTACATTGCTGTCCGGTCCTCCGTCGCGTTGAACCGGTCGGGCCGGTCGCATCGCGTGCCGTTTTCCGTCGTGGTGACAGCGCGGCCCGGGGCTGACCATTGCCGGCCACTTCCACCGTTCACGCGGTACCGGCAACGGGCAGCCCCTACATTGCTGTCCGGTCCTCTGTCGCGTTGAACCGGTCGGGCCGGTCGCATCGCGTGCCGTTTTCCTTCGTGGTGACAGCGCGGCCCGGGGCTGACCATTGCCGGCCACTTCCACCGGTCACGCGTTACCGGCAACGGGCAGCCCCTACATTGCTGGTCCCTTCTCCGTCGCGTTGAATGAGGCGGTCCATGGCGGCGCTGGGCGTTCTCCGTCGTCATGACAGCGCGGCCCCGGGCTGACCACTGCCGGCCACCTGCGGAGAGCCGCACCCAATCTCATGGGCAGGAAGCGTAGGTCGTCGTCACCACGAGCCGAGCGTGACGCAGGTGGTGCTCACCTGGCGACGTCGCGGAGGCGCCCCTGCCTCTTGGGCTCTGTCGGGAATCCCCGTCACGAGCGGATGGCGCGCAGGGCCTGGATCGCCGCTTCCAGCTCCGTGGCGCTGCCGCACCCCGCGTGGGCGCGACCCAGCTCGTCGCTCAGCCACGCGCTGGCCTCCGGACTCTCCGCGAACACGCGCGTGGGCACCCGGGAGCGCGCGAGCAGCACCACTCCCGTCGTCACGCTGCGGACCACCGCGGCGCCAAAGCCCTTGCCTTCCGCCACCACCGCGGCGGCCTTCATGCCGGACTGTGCCTCCTCGGTCAGCGCAATGAAGCTCTTGCGGGCATCCTCCGCGGGCGGGCTGGCGGGGAGCTGGGCAATCACCACCAGGCCCATTCCCTTCGGGTGGCGTGCCAGCGCCGTGTTGACCGCGCGTCGCAGCTTCTCCACCTGTTCCACCGTGGGCGTCACGCGCCACAGTGAGAGCACCAGGTTTCGCCAGGTCCCAATCGCGTGCGACTCCGCACCGTCCTCCCGCTGCAGCATCTCCATGCCCCAACGCCTCCCATCCGACGACGACGGGACACCCTTACCACCACGGCCGTGACGTCTTCACGCGCGGCGGTGGCACCCGTGCGTTGGGATCAGGCCCGCTCGTCGAGGATGCGCCGCGCGGGGTTGGCGCGGGACGCATCACCCAGGACCACGGTGGTGCAGGCACTGGAGGCCTTGAGGACCTCCCGCGTGGGCGCCGGCGTGTGGAGCAGGGTGATGCTCTCGCCGCGCGCGAACGGGCAGTACTCGTCGGGCTCCTGGGGGCGAGAGCGCAGCATCCTCCGGCTGGCGCAACCGCCGGCGCAGCTCTCCACCATGGGACACGCGCGACACGCCTCCGGCACCTCGCGCACGTGCCGGAACGGCTCAGAGTCCAGGATGGGCCCACGCAATTCCTCGACGGAGAGGGTGCGCTCCGGCCAGTACACGCAGGGCAGCACCTCACCGCGCGGTGTGACGCGCACCGTGGTCCGCCCGCAGCCCGAGCGACACGCCGGCCCCGACCGGCCCAGCACCGCGTTCACCACCGGCTCCGTGCACACCACCAGCTGCGTCTCGGCGAGGAGGAGGCGCCATGCGGTCCAGAACTCGTCGTAGGTGAGCGCGTAGGTGTCGCCGCGCACGGATTGGTAGACGTTGACGCGGAAGCTTGCGCCGTGCGCCGCCGCCACGTGCGCCACCTGCGCCAGCACGCGGTGGTTGGTGCGCATCATCACGGAGATCACGGCGGCGCGGACATTCAGCGCGCGGGCGCGCTCCAGGGCACGCATGCACAGGGCCCAGTTGCCGGGCGCGCGCCAGCGGTCCTGCTCCGCCTCCGTGGGAAAGTCCACCGAGACCTCGATCTCCGTGAAGCGGGCCAGCTGTGCGTCGCTGAGCTTCGCGATGCTGTAGCCGTTGGAGGTGATGCTGACCTTGATGTTGCGCGCGTGCAGCTCGTCGAGGATCTCTGCGTACTGCGGGTGCAGCCCGTTCTCTCCCGTGCCCAGGTTCACGCTCCGCACCGGCACCGCGTCCAGGACCCTGCGGACGTCGTCGAGGGAGAGGCGGTCCAGGCGGGTGGGGTCGCGGTAGCAATGGCCGCAGGCCAGGTCGCACTCATTGGTGAGGCCCAGCCCCAGCGCAAATCCCTCCGGCGGTGCACGCAGCTCCATGGGCGCCAGCCTAGCACGCGGCGCATGCCCGCCAGTGGAGGCCCGGTCTTGCCTGCGCTCCAGCTCACGGGCAGGATGGCGCGCGCAATGCCGTTCCAGCCGCTCCGTCCGACGACACCGTCGCCGTTGACCGCCCTGACCACGCACCACTTGGCACGTTGTGCGCCGGTATTGCTCCTGGGTGTCCTGGTTTCCTGCACGCAGCAATACCGCTGCAACGGAAACCCCGGCGACTGTCCCGACGGCTGGGAATGCGTGGACCAGCAGTGCCGGGAGCCCGCGCCGCCGACCAGCTCGACGTCATCCTCGGGCGTCACGTCGTCCTCCGCCGCATCGACCAGCAGCTCGTCCAGCTCGGCGTCAACGTCGTCCAGCGCCTCGTCGTCGTCCAGCTCGTCATCCAGCGCCTCGTCGTCGTCCTCCGCTGGTTCGTCCTCGTTAAGCACCTCGTCTTCGGGGGCAACTTCGTCTTCCTCGTCCTCGTCCTCGTCCTCGTCCTCGTCCTCGTCATCGTCATCGTCATCGTCATCGTCAGCGTCGGCGAGCAGCTCCACGAGCGGTTCTGGCAGCGGGGCCTCCTCCTCGTCGGGTACGTTGTCCAGCGCCAGCAGCTCCTCCTCGTCGGGGACGCCGGCGTTCCTGGCCATGGACTTCAACGGTGACCGGGTGGGGGATTTCGCCATTCACGACCGCACCACGGGGCTGCTGGTCCCCTTCCATGGCGGCGCGGCGACGCCGGACTGTCCGCTGATCCCCGGCATCTCAGTCGTGGCGCCCACGGGGCCTGGCACGCTCATCGGCACCGGTGTCGTCGACCTGGACGGCAACCGCGTCAGTGATTTCGCGGTGGCCTATCGCAACCAGGGGACAATCTCTTTCCGGACGGTGTCGGCTTCAGGCGTCGGGGATCCGGTGGACCTGCCCGACACCTCGGGCGAGGCCATTCCTGCCTGGGCTGACCTCGACGGAGACGGAGCGTGGAACGCGGCCGTGTTCGACAGTGGCATCTGGCGCTGGGTGGCCTCCGGTCCTGTCATGGCGATCCAGTTTGGTCTGGCGTCGGACTTCCCCGTGGCGGGGCGCTACTTGGCGAATGTTGCCGAAGCGCGCGTGGCGGTGGTGCGCAAGGTTCCCGTCGACGGCGGCGTCCCCGCGCTGGAATGGTACGCGTCCGACGGAGGAATGGGTCTGACGGTGGTGGCCTACTTCGGTCTCGCCGATGACCAGGTGCTGCCCGCGGACTACGACGGCGACGGCGTCACCGACGTGGCGGTGTACCGTCCGGAGAGCAGGGAGCTGTACATCCGCACCGGCGACACCTCCTTTGACGTGCGCCAACTGCCCGCCGGTCCACACGAGGTCTTCCCCTGCCACACCGGCCAGGGCCTGCTCATGACGGTCTGTGAGCTGACCTCTCCGCAGCAGGGCAACTGGACCCTGCACATCTACGGAACCACGGAGATGGTCTGTGACCTGGGCCTCCCGAGCACCGACGACGTCTGGCCCCTCTATCCCAACAATGGCGCCGTGGATGCGCGGTACCGTTGACCGTCTCCGTCCTCATTCCGCGGTGACCGCCAGGAAGTCGGCGCGGTCGATCTCGCGCATGGCGTCGTCACGCAGGTCGCCCTCCACCAGCTCGTAGCCCAGCAGCGCGTAGATGCGGCCGCCCAGGAAGATGGGACGCGCGTTGCCGTACCAGTCCACGCAGGACGCCGTGCACTCGTCGTCGGGTTGCTGCGTGTTGGCGGCCACCAGGCTGCCCAGGTTCACCAGCTGCAAGGCGGGCGTGACCTTCAGGAACACCACTTCCGCGGAGCCGTGCGTGAGGTGCCGGTAGGCCTCTCCGTCGAGGCGCGCGGGCAGGCCCAGGATGCCGCCACCGGTGCCGTCGGGCTTGAAGAAGAAGCCGTGGCTGCGGGTCTCACCCTGCCGCGCGCCCTCCTTGGAGAACGTGCTCACCACCGCGGGCGTCTCTCCCAGGCTGATGGCGCTGAACCGCAGCGCGTCGTCGCCCACGCCCACCACCATGGCCGCGTCACCCAGCACCTCGATGCGATCCACGCCGTGGCTCAGCGGCACCTCCCGCACACTGCCCGCGTTGCTGTACTCGGTGACGAACACGCGACGCTCCGCGCCCTCTCCCGTGGCAAACCACCCGCCGCCGCTGCCCCACAGCACGTGGTTGCCCACGAAGCGGTTCTGACGCGAGTACGCGCTGCCGGCGGAGGGGACCTTGGTGTAGCGCTCGTCGGAGAGCTCGGGCAGGTCGGCATTCAGCTCGGAGAGCGGGGCGCGCAGCAGCGCCATGTCGCCCGCGTTGATCTCCGGGTTCCACATCTCGTCGCCACCGCCCACATCCGAGAGCAGCACGTTGATGAAGCCATCCGCGTCCTCCTTGAAGGAGAACTGGTCAATCGGCATGGCGTGCACCCGGGCCGCGGTCACGTCCCCGCCCCGGAGTGGCATGCGGTACAGGAAGGACGGGCCCTTGCCGTCGTCATCCTCGTAGGCGGGGCCCACCCAGACGTAGACCGCCTCGCCCGAGACGTAGAAGCTGCGCGCGTACGGTCCCAGCACGGCGCGCGCGGTGCACTGCGGCTCCTCCTGCTCCAGGTCGCACTGCACCACGGTGTGCAACACCGGTTCGACGGTGCGCTGCACGGGACGGAACACCTCCACCTTGTTGAGGATCTGGTTCCACTCCGTGGTCTCGTTGCCCTGCACCCACTTCTTCACCGAGGGCAGCACCGCTTCCTCCCCCTCACCGAGGAGCCCGCCGCCGCCGAACATGGGGATGGGCATGTAGAGGATGAGCTTCCCCTCGACGAGACGGCTCGCGTAGTTGCGCGAGGAGTAATAGTCGTTGGAGCGGAGGAAGTAGGTGTCCTCGTGGGTGAGCGTGCCGTCGTCGCCCAGGCGGAAGAGGCCCAGCTCGGTGGCGCTCACCTGGTAGCTGTAGCCAATGACCACGACGCGGTCCCCGTGGATGAGCATCTCGTCGTACCAGGTGCCCTGCGTGAAGCCTTCCGGGAACGCGTTGATGCGGTCCACCGGCAACAACGTGGGCTGCGCCGCGTCCGCCAGGCGCACCGTGAACAGGCGACCCCGACGGAGCACCACCAGGAAATCCCCGTGCGCCTTGACGATGTCACCCTCGTCGACGCCCTGTTCCTGGTTGTTGGTGATGGATTCCTGGGCGGGTGCGGCGCCGTCGGCCTGGGCGCTCTCGCTGGGCGCGGCTTGGTCAGCGCATCCCACCGCGGGCGGCGCCTGCCAGTAGTAGCGACGACGGACGTCGGTCATCCGCTTCACGTAGTCATCGAAATCCTGCTCGGTGCCAAACCGCGCCAGCTTCTCCGCCGTCAGGCCCTCCAGGTCGGCGCGGACGTCCGGCCGCATGGGACAGCCGAACAAGAGCTCCATCAGGATTCCCGCCATCAACAGACGCTTCGTGGATTTCCAGTTCCGCTTCATGGTCGCCTCCATGGTCACGCGGCGGTGACGGAGCAATGGGAGTGCCAGCGCGCGAAGGCGGGAGTTCCGCGGAAAGACGGGGGATTCCCGGTGGCGTGGGTGCTGCGTGCGCGCATCACCGCCGGTCCGCTGCTCATCGCGGGTAGCAGTCGGGGCGCGGCTGGCAGGGGCTGCGTCGGGAGATGGTCCAGGCCGTCAGCCCGCGTGCTCATCGGTCGGCGGTGCGTTGACCGGGCGGGCGCAGCGTGGTGGGGTCCGCGCGCTTCAAACTCCCCGACGGAGAACGGTCATGCTCCACCCCGCAGCTCCTCGCACCCGCCACCTGCTTGCTTCGCTTCTCGTCGGTGCGCTTCTCGCCGGCGCCAACTGCTCCTGTGAGGAACAGCTCACCTCCACCACGGGCACCCTGCGCGTGACGGTGGTGAACGCGCCTTCCAACGCGCCCGCCATCCAGGTCACGGCGCAGTCGGAGACGGTGAAGAAGGACCAGACGGAGCTGACCGCGCGACCGGAGACGGTGGTGGTGATCGAGGAGCTGGAGGCCGGCAACTGGGAGGTGCGTGTGCTGGCGCGGGATGATCGTGGCGCGCCCATCACGGCGGTGTGGGTCAGCGACGTCCTCATCCGCTCCACGGAAACCACCGAGGTGCGCGTGGATCTGGCCGGCGGCGTGCCCATCACCGCCGAGGTCTGTGACGGCCTGGACAATGACTCCGACGGCCGTGTCGACGAGCCGCTGGACATGCCCATCTGCTCGGAGTGTCGTGACGGCTTTGACCGCGAGCTCACCGACGACGCGCGCTGCGGCGAGGTGGATTGCGACGGCCTGGACCGCTACGAGCTGCGCGGCGAGAACACCGCCGTGGGAACCGCGCAGTGCATCCACATTGACTTCGGGGACCTCACCGCCAACCGCTGCGTGACGCGGGGTGAATGCGTGGGGCCCAATTCCGAGCTGTGCACGTCGTCGGAAGTGACGTTGGCCACCGCGGGCGTGTGCCACGTTCTCGAGGGCTGTGAGACCGGCAATCCCGTGGTGGTCCGCATGCCGGATGGTACCGACTGTGGCGGCGGAAACGTCTGCGTCTCCGGGGAATGTGTGCCTCCGCCGGGATGTGACCCGCAGGCCGTGGCCCTCTGTCACGAGTGCGTCTCCGACGTGGAGGTGGTTGCCGACGACGACGCGCGCTGCGGCACCATCGACTGCGACGGGCTGGACCGTCACGAGCTCCGAGGACAGAACACCGCCGAGGGAGAGTCCACGTGCGTGTTGATCGACTACGCCGACGTCACGAGCAACCGCTGCACCGACGCCGGAGAGTGCGTGGCGCCCAACAGCGCGGTGTGCACGAGCCCGACGGAGAATACCGTGGCCACGGCGGGGCTGTGTCGCACCATCTCCGGGTGTGAGTCGGGAACACCGGTGGTGGACGTGTCTCCCGAAGGGACGCCATGCGGGGCGGACAAGGTGTGTCGCAGCGGCAACTGTGAGACGCCGGTGGTGGCGGACCCGGTGGGCTGCGCCGACGGGACGCGCGAGGGCTTCCTCTCACAGAGCACGTATCCCGCCATCGCGGGGTGCTCCGGGGCGTGGTCGGTTCCCGGCGTCACGTTGAGCAACCCCGCGCCGCAGTGCGCTCGCGCGGCGGGGAACAGCGGGAGCAACGTCGAGGGGACCGGCTGCGCGTCCGCCGACCTGTGCGCCGTGGGCTGGCACGTCTGTCGCGGGAAGGCGGAGGTGGCCGCCAACGCACCCTCGGGCTGCAACGACGCGGTGCCGCCGGGCACGCCGGACAAGGCGCTCTTCTTCGCGGTGTCCCAGAACAGCACCAACAACACCACCTGCGACGACTCCACCAACGACAACGACGTCTTCGGCTGCGGCAACCTGGGCGTGCAGCTCACCGCCGAGCGCAACTGCGGACCGCTGAACCGCGCGCTGGCCAGCACGCAACCCAACAGCTGCGGTTACAACGAGGCGGAGCCCAACCTGGGTCCGTGGCAGTGCCTTGGCGGAGCGGACAGCCACCTGCACGAAGGTTCGCTGGTCACCAAGAACGGCTGCGCGGGCAATTCGTGCTCGTACAGCGGAAGCCCGGTGGGCAGCTCCGACAAGGGCGGCGTGTTGTGCTGTCGCGACTGACGACGTGGACAGGTGACGCCGGGAACGCCGTTGACGTAAACGCCTCTGCTGCATGGTTGTGAACCATCCCCGCCGCGCCGCGGTCCTGTCAGCGTTGGTGGCGACGACGTCGCTGCTGGGTTTGGTGGCCCTGCTGGTGATGGCTGCGCAGCCCGCGCCGGGCACGGGATTCACGGTGCGTCGCAGCGTGGGCATCCTGGATTGCGCGGAGCCTTCGGTCCCCGCCGGCACGTCGAGAGAACCGTATGTGAACCTCCTGCGCAGCGAGCCGTTCTGCGCCAGCTTTACCGCGTACATGGTCGCCGACCGCCGCATGGAGCTGGAGCTGGAGCTGGACGTCGACGACGGCGGCTCCGTCACGGTGGATGGCACGCGCGTGCTGGATGCGCCGTTCCCGCACTCACGCATCACCACGTTCGGCAAGGTGACGTTGGAGCGTGGCGTCCACGAGTTCCGCGTGAACTTCGAGCAGGGAGAAGGCTGGGCGTTCCTCCGGCTCTTCGCGCATGACCACCTGGATCCCCACATGCAGGGCGCGTTGCCGCTGGAGACCAACCGCTTCTTCCTGGCGCGCGAGGACGCGGAGGCGGCGCTGGCGGATGGTCGCTCCTTCTCGCGTGATTCCACGTCGTCGCTCGTCGGGTTCTTCCTGCTTTCGCTCGCGGGAGTGGCGACGTGGATCTTCCTGCGCGCGCTCCGCGCCATGCGTGCGCGGCAACCGCTGGAGCTTGCGGGCATTGACGTGGGCCTGGGCGTGGCGTGTTTCCTGGTGGCGTTCGGGGTGCGCGCGTATGCCATCCCGCAGCAGGATGTGACCTGGGACGAGGGGTTCTACTGGGGCGCGGGTGAGCACTACGTGCGCAACGTGATGCTCGGGGATTTCACGTCGGAGTCCTACCGCTTCAACAAGGAGCATCCTCCGCTGGCGAAGTGGTTCTATGGCGTGGGCTCGCTCCTCGGTGGCCACGACGGTGCGCGCTACTGGTCCGCGGGCCTCAATGCGTTCATGGTGGTGTTCGCCTTCGCGTTCGCGCTCCTCTCCTTCGGTCGACGCGCGGCGCTGATCAGCGCAGCCGTCCTCGCGTTCCTGCCGCATCTCGTGGCGCATGGTCGGCTGAGCGGCCTGGAGTCCGCGGTGCTGTTCTTCTGGACAGGGTCGGTGCTGGCGCTGCTCATCTGGCTGCGGAGCATCTCGTGGCGAATGGACCCGGAGCGGCCGGGTGGCAACAGCGTGGCCGCGTTTCTCGTCGTGGCGCTGGCGATTCTTGGGATGGCCAGCCGCCTGACGGGTCTGTGGCTGATGCCCTTGGTGTTCGGCGCGTACCTGTATGCCGCGCGCGATGTGCTCCGCCGGGGATGGCTTCCCGTTCCCCTGGCGGGTGTGGCCGGTGTGGGCTGCGCGTTGCTCGTCGTGGCGGCGCTGTGGATGTGGCTCTGGGACAGTCCGCTGGCGAATCTCAGCAAGACCGCGGGTCACTGGCGCGGCGGTTTTCCGACGGAGTGGTACTTCGGTAAGGAAGCAAGACCACCCGGCCCGCTCTATTTCCTGACCAGCTTCCTGGCCATGACGCCGGTGCCCGTTCTCGTCGCGGGCGGGGTGGGCGCGGTGGTGGGATTGCGCTCACCGACGTGGCGGCGGCCCACGCTGGTGCTGGTGGCGGCGTTCCTGCTCCCCTTCGTGCACAGTATCACCACGTTCCGCCAGGACATGGCGCGGTACGTGAGCCAGGCGTGGCCCGCGTTGGGAGTGCTGGCTTCCCTCCCGGTGGCGTGGTTGGCGTCGGGTGAGCACCGCTGGCTGAGCGGACTGACGGAGCGTGCCAGGTCGGCGGGCGCGACGGTGCTGGGCGTGGCGTTGGTGATGCACACCGCGGTGGCGCTGGTTCTCGTCGAGCCGTATCCGCTGGACTACTACGGTGAGCTCGTGGGCGGGCCGAGGGGCGTGGCGGAGAAGCGGACCTTCGAGATTGCGTGGTGGGGGGAAGGCATTGGCGACGCGGTGGCGTACCTCAACGTCCATGCCGCCCCCGGTTCCGTCGTCGACATGCGTGTGGATCCTGCCGGCACCCGCGCGCGCCTGCGCGACGACCTGGTGCAGGTGCGCGAAGCGCCCGCGGATTATGTCGTCGTCAACAACTTCCGTTACCAGATGGAGAAGGCGCCGGATTGTCCGCGGGTGCACCGGGTGACGGTGCGGGATGTGCCGCTGGTGGAGGTCCTTCGCTGCCCCCGCCCGACGGGAAACGGCTCGTGACGACGGGTCCTAATACTACCTGGTTACCTGACGTCGTCACCGTGTCCCCGGAGCAGTCACGCCCTGGATACTGGCAGCACGAGTCCTCCCCGGCCCTTGCCATGACGACGTCAGGGGTTGCGTCAGAACCAGATGCCCAGTGGAGTTGCAGACGTCGTGAGCGGACCACGACCTGGAGTGCGGCGGGCCCTCGCCGCCCTGGCCAGCGCCGATCGCGTTCACAACGGGCCGAACAGGCCTGGGGCTCAATGACGTCGGGCGAGGCGCCTGGACCCTTGACGGTTGTCCAAACCGCTCGACGCTGACCAGGGCGGCGAGGGCCCGCCGCACTCCAGGTCGTGGCCCGCTGGGCGCGGTCAGGACCAGATGGGCAATTGATCTTGGCGCAGCCCCTCAGGTCATCAGGTAGTACTAAGGCAGCGCGTGGTTCCTGAAGAATGACCAGATCTCGTCCTCGGCGTGGACCTCGTAGCTGACGTCGCCAAGGTAGGGGTACCAGCGCGCGCCCGGCCAGGTGTGTCCCGCGCCGTGCAGGAGGAGCTGCTTCACCGGTGCGCTCTCCGGGCAACCCACGTGCTCAATCCGCTCCAGCGCGGTTCCGTCACGGGGGTCCTTGTCCTGCGTGCTGCGCGTGGTGTCGTCGGTGCAGCCGTTCAGGCGCGCCCAGAGCTTCCGGCTGTCGTCGGCGGAGAGCACCTTGCCGCGGTCTTGTCGTGTGCCCGGCGCGGTCACGGTTCCGCCGCCAATGGGCACGAACCCGTCCCGCGTACCATGCAGCGACAACACCGGTACGGGACGCGTGGGTGCGCAACGTGGTGCCAGCGGTTCGGCCACGGCGCCAATCACCGGCGCAATGGCGGTGATGCGGTCGGAGAGTTCGCAGGCGAGGCGGAAGGAGAAGATGCCGCCGTTGGAGAGGCCGGTGGCGTAGATGCGCTTGCGGTCCACCGGGTAGTCCCGCTCCAGCTGGTCCAGCACCGCGCGGATGAATCCCACGTCGTCGACGTTGTCCTTCTGCTCCTGGAGATTCGGACTGTCGCGGCCGTCATTCCAGTTGTCCTCCCGCGCGCGCGGGTAGACGGCAATGAAGCCCTCGCGGTCCGCCTTGCTCGACATCGACGTGTAGTTGCCGGTCCGTTCCCCGTCGGCGTCGAGCGGGCCGCCGCCGTGGAAGATGAGCACCACCGGCGCGGGTGATTCCGGTCGGGTTCCATGGGGGAGATGGACCTCGTAGATGCGCTTGGCGCCCTGCCAGTCCATGGAGTGCTCGACGAGCTCCGCACGCCCGTTGCAGCTGAGCAGGAACAACGCGCACACGGCCTTCCGCAGCAGTCCCATGGCAGGGCATCATAGCGGCGCCCACTTCCTCCGGACACCACCATGGCCGCACCCCGGCTCGAGACGGAACGACTCATCCTCCGCACCTGGCGTGACGACGACCGTGCGCCCTTCGCGGAGATGAACGCGGACCCATTGGTGATGGAGCACTTCCCTGCAACGCTGTCCCGCGCGGAGAGCGACGCGATGGTGGACCGCATCAACGCGGTGTTCGCGCAGCGCGGCTTTGGGTTGTGGGCGGTGCAGGTCGTGGGCGGTGCGTCATTCGTCGGGTTCGTGGGGCTGCTGGTTCCCACGTTTGAAGCGCATTTCACGCCGTGCGTGGAGGTGGGTTGGCGACTCGCCCGGGCGCACCAGGGTCTCGGCTATGCCACCGAGGCAGCACGCGCCGCGGTCCGCTTCGGCTTCCAGGTGCTGGGGTTGGAGGAGATCGTGTCCATGACGGTGCCGCGCAACGTGAAGTCGCGTCACGTGATGGAGAAGCTGGGCATGACCCGGCGCGCGGCGGATGACTTCGACCATCCCCGCCTTCCCGAGGGGCATCCCCTCCGTCGTCACGTGCTCTACCGGCTGCGCCGTCAGAGAAGCGTGTAGCTCCCGCGCGCCACCTCCACGACAAACCCACCCACGTAAACGTCCGTGACGACGTCACCGCTCAGCGTGGCGCGCACGTGGATGCGGCTCGGCCGACGCATTTCCAGGCCCTGGTCGATCATCACGCGCTGCCCGGAGGGAGCCACGTTGTGCCGCACCATCCACGCCGCGGTGCAGCCGGCCGCCGAGCCGGTGGCGGGGTCTTCACCGTTGTAGAAGATCTGCCGCGCCTGCAGGTGCGCGTCGACGTTCACTGTCTCCCGCGTGACGAAGTAGAAGAACCGCGCATCCGTCTTCTCCAGGTACGCGCGTGCGCTCGCCCAGTTGAGCCGCAACCCCTGCAGCGCCGCCAGCGACGTCAACGGCACCACGCACATGGGCAGGCCGGTGGAAACCGTCTGGGTCGGCACGTCGGTGCGGAGGTGCGGCAGGGGAATGCCGGTGACGCGGGAGATCTCCGTGACGTCGTGGATGGTGCCAAAGACGGGATCACGCTGAGATATTGTGCAGCGCGGCTCGCATGGGGTGAGCTTCAAGCAGCGTCGCGTAGGAATCCCTTCGCCGGTGTTTGTGCGTCGGGTCTGCACGAGCTTGGCGACGTCATCGGAGCGGGGAACATTGTCATCACCGGATGGCGGGCAAGCGGCGGCCGCGCGGTCGCGTTGATTCGGCCGCTGGTGCTGCGCGGTGTGTGCGTCACGCCGCCCCCGTGCAGTCGGGGTACGCGGTGGTCGCCCGGTGTGCGCGAGAAAGCCCGCGACCTCCTCCGGCTCTTCAATCACCGCCAGCGGTCGCATGCGTTCCCCGCAGCGCGACGCCACGACGTCGTCGTGACCACAACCATCGTAGTGCAGCCGGATGAATCAGTGCTCGGCAATCCCGCAGCGCAGATAGGCCCGGAAGGTCTTTGCGATGAACGCCGGCAGTCCGCTGTCCGCTTCCTCGTCGGCACGCAGGAACGCCGGCAGGTGCCCCCGCACCACGCGGTGCAGCACGGCTTTCTCCGGTCGGTGTCGCACCCGGACCCCTGTGGGCCGTCCCCCCAGGTAGTATTCTCGGTGTCGCTCACGGGCTCCGAGCGGGATGGAGCTCGGTCCCGGCAGAGGGCTTTGGGCCATGAGCGCGCAGGTGGGATCAAGCCTATGCGTGGGACCCACCAGGACCCCCGCAGCGATGGTCAAGGTGTGCACCACCCGCGACCCCGCCGAGGCGCGCCGTGAAACGCGTTGAGCGACCCTTCAGGACCAGGTTGAGCCAGCGCTTCGTACGAGGCGACGGCGCCCAGAGGGGCGGACACAATCGGACACGTACGAGACATATCCTTGGGAAAGGCGCGCTCGAGGATGCGAGAGAGCTACGGTGTTCAAGGAGCAGATGCGAGCAGACCCATGACCAAGTCCGGCGAGCGACAGAACAACGACGTCGAACTGGTTTTCCGTGGTAGAGTCGGTGAGGTTAGGTGATGGAATCGCGCATTAAGGTGCTTCTGGTCGAGGACGATGGCCGCTTGGCGGCCATGATGTCGGAGTTCCTCGAGCAGAACGAGCTCGATGTGGTTGTCGTCTCTGATGGGGCGGCGGCGCTCCGCGAGGTGGACAAGACCGCGTTCGACGCGATGGTGCTCGACATCATGCTGCCGATCCTCGACGGGTATGCGGTCTGCCGGCGCGTGCGCGAGCGCCAGACGCTGCCGATCCTCATGATCACCGCTCGCACCGCCGAGCTTGATCGCGTGATGGGGCTCGAGTTGGGCGCGGACGACTACGTCACCAAGCCCTTCTCGATGAGAGAGCTCCTAGCGCGGATCCGAGCGGTGGTGCGTCGTGCGCGCGGACAGGTTGGACCTGGTGCGAGCTCGCTCAAGGTCGGTGACCTTGTGCTGCACCTCCAGTCGATGACGGGCTCGCTCGCTGGTCGCGCGCTGGAGCTGACCACATACGAGTTCAAGATCTTGCGAGCCCTGGCTGAGCGGCGGAACCACGTGGTGAGCCGTGAGCAGCTCTTGGAGCTAACACAGGGAACCGCGGAGGACGCGTTCGACCGCTCCATCGATGTGCGCATCTCGCGCTTGCGTCAGAAGCTCGGCGAGTCTCCGCGTCGACCTTCGCTCCTCCGCACCGTGAGAGGCGCCGGCTACATGTTGGCCGACGATGACGACACATGAGACGACGGATCATTGCCTACGGTGTGTCGGTGCTCGTCATCCTGATGGTCATCTCCATCGCTACATTCTGGGTGATAGGCCATACGGCGTCGCAGCGCCCGTCCCCGATGAGCGCATCATTCCTTCACGAGCTCGTTTCGGCGGACGCGCCCGGCAGGCAGCGCATGCTCACGGAGGCGCTCGAGGCAGGCACCGAGGTCTCATGGTACGCTCCAGACGGTTCGCTGCTTGCAAGCAACGTTGATCCCCCCATTCCACGCTGGCCGACCCTGCCGCCGCACCCGAACCTCCCACCACCGCCAGACTCACCGCGTTCGTTCGACAGACTTCCTCCGCTCGAAGGACCGCGACGAACGCGGCCGGATCTGCCCATGATGTCGCGACCGGGACGGACGATGCCGGAGCGGTTCATGATCGCGGGCACGGAGGTCTTGGTGCGCCCGTCCGAATACAAGGCGCCCGTCACACCGTTCGCGATCGCTCTCCTGGTGTCGCTCGTCGTGTTGGTTCTCCTCTCGTTTCCGGTGACGGCGGCGATGACCCGTCGGCTCGAGGTGCTCGCCGAGGCGGCGCGTCGGTTCGGCAAAGGTGATCTGAACCAGCGCGCCGACGCGTCGGGCTCGGACGAGGTGAGCCGGACGGCGGCGGCCTTCAACACCATGGCCACGCAGATCGCCGACCTTCGCCTGCGCGAGCGGGAGCTCGTCGCCAACGTCTCGCATGAGCTGCGCACTCCGATGGCGCGGATGGCCGTGGCGCTCGAGCTCACTGAGAACAACCCCGCCGAGGCGACGCGCTACCTGGGTGAGCTGGCGCGTGACCTTCGCGAGCTGGAGTCCTTGCTCGAAACCATCATCGAGACGTTCCGTCTGGACCTCGCCTCGCCTCGTGCTCGCGAACCGTGGCCCATGCAGCGCGTCGATCTCGACCTGCGCGAGCTCGTCGAAGAGCTCGCAAACGACTTCCGCGCCCGCGCACCCGGGCACGCGTTCACAGTCGCCATCACGGCGACGCCAGTCGTCCGCAGTGTGGATCGGACGCTCGTCCGCCGCGCTGTCATGAACCTGCTCGACAACGCGCGCAAGTATTCGCCGCCCGGCTCGGAGATCCACCTCGCCCTCGAAACGAGTGGTGACGTCGTCGTCTCGGATCGTGGCCAGGGCATCGATCAGACAGACCTCCCCTACGTCTTTGAGCCATTCTTTCGTGCTGATCGCAGCCGAACGCGAGCCACCGGGGGCGTGGGGCTCGGGCTGACGTTCGTGAAGCTGGTGGCGACCCTTCACCAGGGCGCCGTCTCGGTCGAGAGCGAACCCAACGCAGGAAGCACGTTCCGCCTCTCCCTCCGGACACATTCGGACACGTTCGGGCAATCTTGAGGAGGCGCATTCTTCTTGGACGCGTCGATTCACTTCTTGCCCCCGGGCTAGGCATTTCCTTCCACCTTGGCCACTTCCACGACGTGGAAATGCCCAGCCCCTACGGCTGCGCGTCGGCTCACGCCCTGGATACCGGCGGCGCGAGTGCTTCCCGGCCACTGCCGTGACGACGTCAGATGACCACGTAGTATTAGTCCGCGCCCGCGTCTGCCTGAAATACTCGGACACATCAGGAACATACAGCAGACACGACCAGCTGCGATCCTCCGAGCCAAGCAAGATCACGAGAGAGGCCCCCACATGATGAGACTGTGCTCTGTGGTTGCAGTCGCGCTCATTGGCGCCACCGCGTGCCCTGACCAAGTGGCTGATGACCAAGTGGCTGACGACCAAGCGACTGACGACCAAGCGGCTGACGGGGCCGGCGTGTGCCAGACGCCCGCTGCCGAAGAGCTCTTTCCCCTCCTCAACTTCAGCGACGGTGGGCCCGGCGGTGGACCGGGAGGCGCTCCAGCGGACGGGGGGCCGGGAGGGCCCG
>JBFMGU010000238.1:0-16481 GCA_040752415.1 Myxococcota bacterium | reverse complement strand
GCAGGGCCCCGGTGGCCCCGTGACGCTGCCCATGAGCACGCCCGCGGTCATCCAGGTGTGGTTGCAGGGGTGCCAGGACTGCATGCCCGCGTTCGAGGCGAGCAAGGCGCTGGAAGCGCGTGGCGGGATGGACGTGGGGCTGCCGGTGGTGAATGTGGCGTACGGGTCGGCCAGCACGTCGTGGGCGCAGGAGTTCGGGCTGGACCAGCGCCTGGTGTTCGACCCCAGCGGCGGCGCGCTTGTGCGTCCGTTGGGCATTGGCACGTTCACCACGCTGGTCATCGACGAGCAGGGCTACGTGCGCCTGCGCGACCGTCCCGACAACGCCGGTTACGCCGAGCGCGTGACCGGTGCCGCCCGCGCGCTCCTGAGCGGCCCCGCGCGGACGACGACGACGCCGTGATGCCTGGTCAGCCGGCGGCCTTCAGCGCGTCGAGGTAGGCACGAACGGCGCGGGCCTGACTGCTCTCCTCGACAAAGCGCGCGAGCAACGCGAGGTCCAGCTCCGGCAGCACCTCACTGCGAGAGACAGGTTGGTACCCCTCCTTCCGCAAGACGCAGGGGGTGATGACGCCCTTCTCCCAGATCCACCGCGCGTCCACACCACCTCGATGGCAATGTCGGGAACATCGCTGCCGCTACCGACGACGTAGCACTCGTCAGGTTCCAGGCCGCGCTCGGTGGACGCGTCCTTCAGGGTCCAGGAGCCGTACCCATTCAGGTCCTTGCCGACGTGAACCGCCTACGCCTCCACCATGCGGGCGATCCGCTTCTTGATTTCCTCGTGGCTGATGGACGGGCGCATGAGCTCAAGCGCTCCGTTCAGATAGGTCATGCGCGGGACGGCGGAGTCGCCGCGAGCTGCGAGCAGGATCTCGTAGAGCATCCAACTGACGCCACGCAGGATGACCCGCTGGTCTTCGTCGGGGGGCGCGGGCTCGAGCGCAAAGGGCGTGACGGCAACCATGTTTCCGCCGAGCGCTAGATTTCCATGGCCTCGCCACCGCACTCAACACGCAGGCACGCTGGAATCCGCGGCAGGCGCGACCAGCGCACGTCGATGGATGCGGCGTGGAGCGTCCACGACGCGTCAGCTGACGTCGCCACGTAGCCGGTCCCCGCGAGCCGGTAGAGTTCCACGGCGCGGTCCTTCGGCGAGATCATGATGACCTCCGCAACGCCCAGCGCTGCCCAGAAGTCCAGCTTCTCGTAGCTCTCATCGTCGGGTGAAAGCACTTCGAGCACGGCCAGTGGCGCACCCTCGATCCCGCGGTCCGTGACGAGGTGCTTGTCCGACGCGCGGAAAAACACCATGTCAGGGATACGGTAGTCCTTCCCACCCCCGCCCGGGCGAAACACACCGGTCTCGTACAGGACGCGGATGCCACGAGACGCCAGCCGAACGAGCAGGAACCCGAAGAGCTGTCCAGCCAGGTCCTGATGCTCAAACGACGGCGGTGGAACCATGTGAAGAACCCCGTTCCACATCTCATCCCGACGGTCCAGCCCAAGGCGCGCTCGCTCCTTGAGCCAGTCTTCCGGCACATCCAGAACCACCGCTCGCATGCCTGAAACGATACAGAGCCCTACTGCACGGTGCCAGTACTCGCCCGCCTGAATCCCGATGCAACCCGGTCACGTCGGGGGGTGATCGCCTGCTTCCCGGCGCGCGGTGGGTGCCAGGAGGAACTCGAAGTCCTCACGGGTCAGCGTCCGGTTGAAGGCTTCTTCTTCGAGCACGCCGCGGACCAGTGCGCGCTTGCGCTCCTGCAGCTCCATGATGCGCTCCTCCACCGTGTCGCGCGTGACCAGCCGGAACGCCGTGACCGTCTTGCGCTGCCCAATGCGGTGCGTGCGATCGATGGCTTGAGCCTCCACCGCCGGGTTCCACCACGGGTCGAAGATGATCACCTGGGACGCGGAGACCAGGTTGAGCCCGCTGCCGCCCGCCTTCAGTGAGATGAGGAACGCCCCGGGCCCCTCGTGCGCCTCGAACTCGCGGACCAGCGCATCCCGCCCTTGGGTCTTGCCCGTGAGCATCCACTGCGTCACACGGCGGTCCCTCAGGAGCGGACGCAGGCGCTCGAGCACGCGCACGAACTGAGAGAACACCAGCACCTTGTGGCCCCCCTCCAACAAGCCCGTCATCAGCTCCAGGAACTCCTCCACCTTCCCCGAGCCGACGCCGGTGATGCCCAGCACCGCAGGGTCGCAGCAGAGCTGCCGCAGGCGCGTGAGCACCGTCAGCATCAGCACACGGTCCTGCCCAACGACCCGGTCGTCGCGCACGTCCTCCAACACCATCCGCGCACGCTTGAGCTCGGCGGCGTAGAGCCTGCGCTGGGCAGGTGTCATCTCGCAGTCCAGTCGCTCCTCGATGCGCGGAGGCAGCTCCGGCGCCACCTCCTGCTTCAGACGACGCAACAGCACCGGCCGGAGGCGAGCGCGCAGGATCCGACGGCCCCGCACCAGGGTCTCGTCGTCGGCCCCGGGCTGGAGCGCGTCCAGCGAGCCCAGGTGGCCCGGCACCGCGAAGTCCATGATGGACTCCAGGTCCTGCAAACGGTTCTCAATGGGCGTCCCGGTGAGCGCCACGCGGTGGCGGGCCTGCAGGCGCTTGACGGCGTGCGCAATGCCGGACTGAGGGTTCTTGATGGCCTGCGCCTCGTCGACAACGACCATGAGCCAGCGCTGCGCGATGAGCGCTTCAATCTCCATGCGGGCCAGGGCGAAGTTGGTCACCACCACGTCCAGGCGCGCCAGACGGGAGAGCACGTGTTGTCGCCCGGGGCCGCGCTCCAGGAGGCCGACGCGCAGACCGGGCGCAAAACGCTGCGCCTCGCGCTCCCAGTTGCGCACCACGCTCGCCGGGCAGATCACCAGCGTGGGGAGGTTGCGCTTGCGTCCTGCGCGCAGCGCCGTCAGGGCGGCCAGCACCTGCAACGTCTTGCCCAGCCCCATCTCGTCAGCCAGCAGGGCGCCGCCGAAGATGCTGGTCGACCACGCCACGAAGTCCACGCCTTGCCGCTGGTAGGGACGCAGGTGGCGCGCGGTGGCGACGGGAACGCCCGCCTTGGGGATGCCCTTGAAGCTCGCCGCGTGCTTGCGGATGGCCGCCGCCAGCGCGCCCAGCTCCGACGAGAATTCGCTCAGCGTGGACAGCGTCTCGGCGCGCACTCCCGCGAGCTGCGCGGCATGGAGCCGGACCTCGACGTCACGACGGGGCTCCAGGCCAAGGTCGGCCAGGGCCTCCAGTTGCGCCTTGAACGGCTCCAGCTCGGCGCGCCGGTACATCTCCCCGCTGCGCAGGATGACCAGCTCCTGGTCCTGCGCGGTCCGCAGCACGCGCAGCAGCTCCTGGAGGTCCAATCTCTCCAGCTCCTCCTGCAACCCCACCGAGACACTCAGCCACTCGATGCCGCTGCGCTCAACGCGAACCTGGAAGCGCGGCGGGGGGCGCGGTGTGACCGCGTCGCGGAATGGGCGGTTGCCCAGGTAGCGCACGTGTCCCGGTCGGGTCTCCCAGACCCGGAGGAGCGCCGGCCGCGCGCTCTTCTCCGTCCACCCGCGCAAGACCGCGTCCGCAACCCGCGCGGCGCGCAGCACATCCACCGTCAGTGCCTGCAGCCAGCTCTCCAGCGCTGCCACGTCCTCCCGTCGTGGCGTGACAAACAGCGCGCGCGCCGTGGCGGCGTCGGGCGCGGGCGGAGCGGCGGGCGTTTCGGCGGGCATGGGCTCCAACGTCGTGTCGAGGGACGCGGGCAGGGACACGGTCCAGTGCGCGTTGAAGGCATAGTTGAACCGCGTTCCGTCGGCGGCTTCGGCCCAGGCGGTGATCTCCAGCTCCCCCATCGGGCTGAGCTTGAAGGCGGCGCTGGGGAGGACGTCCACCTCGCGCGGCACCGGCAGCGCACCGGCCCGGTCCAGGAACGGCGCCAGGACGTGCTGCGCCTGGGGCAACTGCCGCACGCGGTCCAGCGGGAGCAGAGGCGCGCGGCGAATCGCCTCGAGGAGCGGCAGCGTCAGTCCGCCGGCATCGACCCGGTGGAGGGCGGCGCCACGACGGAGATGGATGCGTGGGAAGTCGGGCGGGGAGTCGTCACTGACCAGCAGATCGACGTCGGACAGGGGCAACAGCAGCGCATCCTGCCCTCCCCGCGGCAGCTCCAGCATCCACTGCGGCTCCCGGTCCTCCGTCCGGACGACGAAGCGCGCAACCTCCGGGGCGGCCACCACCTCGTCGCCGCCGCGCCACCACAGCAGTCCGCTCCCGGACCAGCGCGCCAGCCACTCTCCGGCATCTGCGACGGCGACGTAATGGCGCGGGTCACCGTGCTCGTGGGAAACCCGCCAGGCGCCGGTGGTGCCCAGCCACTGGAGGAAGTGGCCCTCGCGCGCACGTGCAGGCTGGAGCCGGCCCAGTGTGATCTCGTTCCGGATGTGCCCCACCACCGCCGGGTGCTGGGCTCCGCTGCGTCCGCCCGGTGGGGTCAGGACCACCTCTGCGCGCAGTTGCGCCATTCCACCGTGAGACGAGACCACGCTGTGCCACTCGACGCGGAGGTCCAGGTCATGCGTCGTCACGCCGGAAGCGGGGCGCGCCAGCCAGCCGAGGATGACGTCCTGGGCGTCACGTGCAGGGGCCGGGTCCGTGGCCGCTGGAGCCGGTGGAAGTGCGCGAGGTGTTTCACGCCGAGCGGCCGCAGGCGCGCGGACGACGACAGGAGAGCGCCTCACGGGCCGCGGTGAGGGTGCAACGCGGACGTCTGTCGCCGTCGACAGCCCGTGCTGCGTGGCGAGAACCAGCCCGGCGGCGACCGCGTGTTTGCAGTCGAAGCCGACGGGACAGCTGCAGTTGGTGAGCAGACCCTCCCGGAACACCTCCAGCTTGACCTGGTAGGGATGGGGCTGGCTGCCCGCGACGGTGGCGACGACCACGTTCTGGCCCTGGGCGCGGAACGACTGCACGTGGCCAAGGCGGGCGTAGGCCGCCCCACGCATCCCTGAGGCGGTCCGATGGTGCGCACGGAGGAACCTGCCCAGGGGCGTGGCCCAGGTGCGTTGAAACGTGGCGGGAGGCAAAGGTGATGTCATTGCGCTCGATGCACGATGGAGACGAACAACGCCCAACCGCACCCCTTAACGTCGCCAGGCTGCCGGGTCCATTGCCCAGGACGTTGCTCGCGCTTGGGCCGACACCGTCGTGCACGCGCTCGTGGCTTCACCGCCGACCCGCTTGGCGACCGGGTCCGGCTCCCTGGGGGCCCTCCTGCAGCGACGCACCTGGCTCCCACCAATGAGACTGGGTGCGGCTCCATTGGGACGACGCTCTTGGCTCCCGCCAATGAGATTGGCAGGCAAGGGGAAAGGGTACGTCCTGCTCACCACCCGGCCGCGTCGTCGCGACGCAGGACTGACCGTGGCATGCCGAGGTCACGACCGCGGATCCGGCGCGGGAGCACCTGGTCCCGGGATTTCGTCGCGCCCCCTCGCGGCACCGTGACAGCGCCTCGCCACCCACAGTACTTGTTGGCCCGTGACGAGCGCCCACACCATCTATCCCCACCAGCCCCCCGTCGAGATTGCGCCTGGAATCTGGCAGGTGGCTGGCTCCCTTCCCTTCCCACTGCCTCGCAGCATGACCATCGTGAAGCTGCCCAGCGGCGGACTGCTGCTCTACAGCGTGGTGGCCATGCACGACGAGGGCATGCGCAAGCTGGAAGCCCTGGGCAAGCCGGAAGTGATGGTGGTGCCGCACGCGTTCCACATCATGGACGCCCCGTTCTTCAAGGCGCGCTACCCCGACCTCAAGGTGGTGGCCCTGCCAGACGCGGCGCAGCGGCTCGCCGGCAAGGTTTCCGTCGACGGGGGACCGGATCAGCTGCTCACCCCGCTGGGCATCCGCCACCGCGTGGTGCCCGGCCTCAAGCACGGTGAGATCATGCTGGACCTCGACGCCGCGGGAGGCCGCGCACTGGTCTTCACCGACGTCATCGGGAACGTCCACGCCAAGGGCCTGCTCATGAAACTGCTCAGCGTGCCCGGCGGTGGTGCCGGCCTGCCGCGCATTGTGCGGTTCCGGCAGGTGGCCAAGAAGGCCGTGTTGAAGCAGTTCCTCCTCGAGCTGGCGGAGACGCCTCAGCTCAAGCTGCTCCTGGGCGCCCACGGCGACCCCATTCGCGACGACCCCGCGGGGGTGCTGCGCAAGGCAGCGGGCACGTTGTGATCAGCCGCGGGGGTCGGCGCCACCGTCGGAAGGAGTGCCTGCGTCCGGCTTGGGACACTGGAACACCGGGTGCTGCGGCGCGGCGCCCACCTCCTGGTTGAACGACTCCCCACGCAGGAACTCGAAGCGATACGTCCCCTCCGGCAGCGGCGGGACCGAGCAGGGCTTGGTGACCGTGACGCAGCTCCCTGACGGAGACGGGCCCAGCAGCTTCACCTCCACAATGCCGCCTGACCGCTGCACGCCGCAGGAGTACTTCTGACGGTCCGGGTCGCAGCCGCCGCTCACCTCGATCTCGAAGCGCTCATCACTGCGCGTGACGACGGGTGCGCACACGCCGCGGATTTCCTGGACCTCGGTGGTGCTTGGAGACGCATCCCCCGAGCAGCCAACCCACGACGCAAGCATCAGCAACACGAAACCGGGACGCATGGCCCGTTCCATCCCACACGCACCGGCCCCTCCGCGAGCAGGAAAGCGGATTGACCCGTGCTGCTCCTGTCCGTAGCCTCCGCTGGTTTTCCGACGCCCGGGAGGAACGCGCATGGAGTTCAAGTTCACGCTGAATGGCCAGGAGAAGTCCCTGCAGGTGGATGACCGCAGCACGCTCCTGGAGGCCATCCGGGAAGAGTGCGGAGTCACCAGCGTCAAGGACGGATGCGCGCCGCAGGGGCAATGCGGTTGCTGCACCGCGCTCGTCGACGGGTGGGCAGTGACCACGTGCGCGGTCCCGTGCTCCAAGCAGCAGGGCGCCAAGGTCACCACGCTGGAGGGACTCCCCGAGGCGGACCGGAGGCTGCTCGCGGACTGCTTCGTTGCCAAGGCGGGCCTGCAGTGCGGGTTCTGCATCCCCGGCATCGTGATGCGCGCGTACAGCATCCTGGAGAAGAACCCCAATCCCACCGACGCGGAGATTGCCAAGAAGCTCGACGTGCACCTGTGTCGCTGCACCGGGTACGTGAAGATCATCGAGGCCATCCAGCTGGCGGCCGCCGTCAAGCGTGGTGAGGCGCTGCCTCCGCGCGACGAGAGTGGTCGCGTGGGAACCAGCCTGGACCGCGTGGACGGCAAGGCGCGCGCGCTGGGCGAGAACCCCTACGTGGCCGACATGAAGGTGGAAGGCATGCTGCACGGCGCCGTCCGCTTCTCCGACCACGCGCGCGCGCAGGTCATCAAGATCGACGTCACCAAGGCCCTGGCGGCCCCTGGCGTGCGCGCGGTGGCCACGTACAAGGACGTCCCCGGTAAGCGCTGCTACGGCATCCTCTACGACGACTGGCCCGGCTTCATCGCCGAGGGCGAGGAGACGCACTACGTGGGGGACGTGCTGGCCGTGGTGGCGGCGGACACGCCCCGTCAGGCGCGGGATGCCGCGGCGCTCGTCGAGGTGGAGTACGAGGTCAAGGTTCCCGTCACCGACCCCGAGGAGGCCATCAAGCCCGGCGCGCCCAAGATCTCGCCCAAGCCCAACAACGTGCTCAGCAAGAGCGTCATCACCCGCGGCAACGCGGAGGACGCGCTGAAGGACAGCAAGTACGTCGTGGAAGGCACGTGGCAGACGCAGCGCATTGAGCACATGTTCCTGGAGCCGGAGTCCGCGCTCGCCGTTCCCGAGGCCACCGGCGACATCACGCTCTACTCGCAAGGCCAGGGCATCTTCGACGACCAGCGCCAGTGCGCCAGCTTCCTGGGCGTGGAGCAGGACAAGATCCGCGTGGTGCTGGTGCCCAACGGCGGCGCGTTCGGCGGCAAGGAGGACATGAGCGTCCAGGCCCACGCGTGCCTGCTGGCCAGGATGACCGGCAAGCCCGTGCGCGTCACCCTCACGCGTGATGACTCCATCCGCATGCACCCCAAGCGGCACCCCATCCGCCTGCACTACCGCGTGGGCGCCGACGAGAACGGCAAGCTCACCGCCGTCTGGGCCCGCATGCTCGGCGACAGCGGCGCGTACGCTTCCGTCGGTGGCAAGGTGCTGGAGCGCGCGGCGGGTCACGCGTGTGGTGCGTATGACGTGCCCAACGTCGACGTGGAGGCCATCGCCGCGTACACCAACAACCTCCCCTGCGGCGCCATGCGCGGGTTCGGGGCCAACCAGGCGGCGTTCGCCATGGAAGGCTGCATGGACCTCCTGGCCGAGAAGCTGGGGTTGGATGCGTGGGAAATCCGCTGGCGCAACGCGCTGCAGGTGGGAAGCGTGTTCTGCACGGGCCAGGTGCTCGAGAAGAGCGTGGGCCTCAAGAAGACGCTGGAAGCCGTGAAGCCGCACTACGAGAAGGCCAAGGCCGAAGGCAAAGCGGTGGGCATTGGCTGCGGCATCAAGAACAGCGGCATCGGCAACGGTGTGCCGGAGTGGGGGCGGTGCCGGCTCGTCGTCGAGAAGGATGCCACCGTCAGCCTGTACAACGGCTACACCGAGATGGGTCAGGGCCTGCTCACCATCCTCATCCAGTGCGCGTGCGAGGTGACGGGCCTTCCCGCGAGCGTGTTCCGTGCCAAGGTGGACACCATCTATCCGCTGGGCTCCGGGCAGACCACGGGCTCCCGCGCCACGCTGTTCGGCGGCAACGCGGTGATCATGGCCGCCAAGCAGCTCAAGGCGGACCTCGACGGGGGCGCCACCCTGAAGGACCTCTCCGGCAAGGTCTACGCCGGTGACTTCCTCTGCAATGACACCACGCCACTCGGCGCCAAGGTTGACAAGGTCAAGACGCACACCGCGTTCGGATTTGCCACGCAGGTTGTCATCCTCGACGCCAAGGGCAAGGTGGAGCGCGTGATTGCCGCGCATGACGTGGGTCGGGCCATCAATCCCGCGCTGTGCCAGGGCCAGATTGAAGGGTCCGTGCACATGGGCCTGGGCTACGCGCTCTCCGAGGAGCTGGCCACCGACGAGGACGGCTTCCCCGTCACCACGCGCATCCGCGACATCGGCGTGTTGCGCGCCAAGCACATGCCCAAGGTGGACGTGATCATCGTCGAGGACCATGAGCCGGAGGGTCCGTTTGGCGCCAAGGGCGTGGGTGAGATTGGCCTGGTGCCCACGGCGGGCGCGGTGGCGGGTGCGTTGGCCAAGTTCGAGGGGAAGCGTCGCTACAAGCTGCCCATGCGCGACTCCCCGGCCGCCGCGGGCATTGTGAAGGGCTGAATCCCGCGCATTCCCTCGACGAGGAGACGGTCAGCGTTCCAGCTCTGCCGGTGCGTGCGCAAACGGGTTGACGACGACCACGCCCTCCATGTCCTGGCCATCCTGCAGGTCCTCGCTGAGCAGGTGCGTGCAGCCGGACGCATGCGCCGCCGCGACAATCAGCGCGTCCCAGAATGACAGCGAGAACCGGTCCTGCAGCGACCACGCCCTCTCGACGAGCACGGCGTCGACCGGCACGGGACTCCATGTCATCAGCTCGCGCACGAAGTCGCGGGCCTCTTCCTTCCTCATCCCTGGTCGGAACCGCTGCGTGAGCGTCACGTACAACTCGTTGAGCACCTGCGCGCTGACACGCCCGTTGCGTTGCCGCCACAGCGACGTCACCCACTCGTGGGCGCGCTGCTGCTTGACGGCATCCCGGAGGTCCTGCGCATACGCCAGCACGTTGGTGTCAACGAAGACGCGGGCGGTCATACAGCTCCTCGCGCTTGGGATACGGTGCGCCACTCAGCACCGTGGGCTTGCGCGCCAGGAACGACCTCATGGCCGCCTCGTACGCATCCTCCTGCTGCATGCGCTCCCGAAGCATCTCACCCACCAGTTTGGACACGCTGGTGTTGTGCTTGGCCGCCCAGACCCGGGCCCACGCGGCAACTTCCTCGGGCACCGTGATGGTCAGGTTCTTCATGCCACGAATCTAGTGTTCCACGAAGTTCGTGTCCATGAGATGGTTCAGGCTGAGGGCCCCGGTTCGAGAAGAAGGCGACGTCGCGGAAATGCGGAAAACCGGGCGCGCGATGGCGGGCTTTTGGGCTAGAAGCCGTGGGTTCCAGGAGGTGGGCGTGCAGCACATCCGTCACCTTGAATGCGTCCAGTGCAGGAAGACCCATGCGTACGGCAGCGTGGACTACACCTGTCCCGCGTGCGGCCCCGACAAGGGCATCCTCGACGTCATCTACGACTACGAGCGCATCTTCCGCACGTACACTCCCGCCGCGCTGACGTCCGACACCAGCTTCAACGTGTGGCGCTACCGGCCGCTCTTGCCGGTGGACCCGTCGTGGACGGCGCCGCAGCTGCACATTGGCTGGACCCCGCTCTACGACTTCCCCGCCCTCGCGCGTGACCTGGGCATCCGCCAGCTGCGCGTGAAGGACGACGGACGCCAGCCCACCGCCAGCTTCAAGGACCGCGCAAGCTCGCTGGGCGTGTGGCGCGCCGCGCAACAGGGCGCCAAGGTCATCACGTGCGCGTCGACGGGAAATGCGGCCAGCAGCCTTGCCGGGTGGTCGGCGCACTTCGGGCTGAAGGCGTTCATCTTCGTCCCGCACACAGCGCCGGAGGCCAAGCTGGCGCAGCTGCTCATCTACGGCGCCAACGTGCTGCTCGTGGAAGGGTCCTATGACCAGGCCTATGACCTGTGTCAGCAGGCCGTGGGCGCCTTCGGCTGGTTCAACCGGAACTGCGCGGTGAACCCGTTCCTCGTCGAGGGGAAGAAGACGGGCGGCCTGGAGCTGGGTGAGCAGCTGGGCAACAGCGAGCCCGCGGACTGGGTGGCCGTGCCGCTCGGCGACGGGTGCACCACCGCGGGCATCTGGAAGGGCCTCAAGGAGATGAAGGCCATGGGCGTCCTCTCCCGCACGCCCCGCATCCTCGCCGTGCAAGCGGAGGGCTCCTCACCGCTGCACAAGGCGTGGGTCCAGGGCACCGAGACGTTCGTCCCCGAGGACGCCAAGACCATTGCGGACAGCATCTGCGTCGGGACGCCGCGCAACGCGGTGAAGGCGCTGCGGGCCATTCGCGAGAGCGGTGGTGCCGTGGTCACCGTCCCCGACGGGCTCATTGACGAGTGGATGCCACGATTGGCGCGCAACACCGGCGTCTTTGCCGAGCCCACGGCGGTGGCGGCGCTGGCCGGTATCCACGTGGCGAAGCAGCGCGGGATCGTCGGTAAGGACGAGAGCGTGGTGCACTACGTCACCGGGCACGGGCTCAAGGACTCACGTGGCGCGCTGCGGGCCGCTCCGTCGGCGCACAAGGTGGCGCCCCGGCTGGATGCGGTGCGTGACGTCGTGGAAAGGGTGGGGTGAGCAATGGGCGTGGCTCTTTGCGGCGGAACGGTGGTGGACCTCAATCCTGTCCACGTGGCCATGCGCGACGTGGTGCTGGAAGACGGTCACGTGGTCGATCGCGCCCCCAACGACGACGACGAGCGCGTGGACTGCACCGGCTGCGTGATCTGGCCGGGCATGGTCTGCGCGCACACGCACCTCTACAGCGGGTTGGCGCGCGGCATGCCGCTGCCCAAGGGACCCACGCGCTCCTTCGTGGAGATCCTGGAGCAGGTGTGGTGGAAGATGGACTGCGCGCTCGACGAGGAGAGCCTCCGCATGAGCGTGTTTGCCGCGTCCATGGAGGCCCTGCGCGCCGGCACCACCACGCTGTTCGACCACCACGAGTCCCCGCGTTTCATCGACGGCAGCCTCGACATCATCGCGGATGCGCTGCGCCAGGTGGGCCTGAGGGGCGTCCTCTGCTACGGCGCCACCGACCGCCACGGCGACACCGACGGGCAGCGCGGCATTGCCGAGTGCAAGCGCTTCATCGAGCGCATCAAGGGTGACCGCATGCTGCGCGGCCTGGTGGGCCTGCACGCGCCGTTCACCGTGGGACCGGAGACGCTGGCCGCCGCCGTCGACGCCATGAAGGCCACCAGCACCGGCATCCACGTGCACGTGGCGGAAGCGCTCTCCGACGAGGTGCACAGCGCCACGAAGTACAACATGCCTGCCGTGACCCGGCTCTCCAAGGCCGGCGCGCTGGGGCCGCTCTCGCTGGTGGCGCACGCGGTCCACGTCGACGAGGCGGAGATCCGGGAACTGGCCCGCACCGACACGCCCGTCATCCACAACGTGCGCTCCAACCTCAACAACGCAGTGGGCTACCAGCAGCCCAAGCGCTTCAAGAGCATGGTGACGCTCGGCACCGACGGGATGGATGGTGACATGATCACCGAGGGGCGCGCGGTGTTCCACAACGGGCGCCGCCAGTACGGGCCCACGGATTCCGTCGACGCGCTGGCGCTCCTTCAGAACAACTTCAAGCTCGCGGAGCGGCACTTTGGCGGGAAGTTCGGCGCGCTGCAGCCCGGCTACGTCGGGGACGCCGTGGTCACCGCGTACGACCCGCCCACGCCGCTCACCGAGAACACCGTGTTCGGTCATATGTTCTTCGGTCCCTCGCCGTGGCCGGTGCGCGACGTCGTGGTGGATGCGCAGGTGGTGATGCGCGGTGGGCGCTTCACGCTGGTGGATGAGGCCGCGCTCAAGCACCGCTGTCGCGAGACCGCGCAGAAGATGTGGAACAAGTTGTCCTGACCTCTGACCATCCTGGAGCCCGCCATGGCCGAGCTTGTCCCCCTCCCCCTCCCGACGTTGCTGTCACGCATGCTCGTCGAGCGCGAGAAGAAGGACGCCATCTTTGACCTGCCGCGTCGCTCCTTCTTCACCGGGCTGCCGGGTCGTGACCTCTCCATCAAGCTCCACGGACAGACCGCCGCCACGCCGTTTGGTCCCGCCGCCGGACCGCACTCCCAGCTCGCGCAGAACATCGTGCTGGCGTACCTGGCGGGTGGTCGCGTCATGGAGCTCAAGACCGTCCAGATTCTCGACGAGCTCAAGATTCCGCGTCCGTGCATTGACGCCGCCACCGTCGGGTTCAACGTCGAGTGGAGCCAGGAGCTGCGCGTCAGCCAGTCGCTGAGCGAATACATCAATGCCTGGATCCTCATCCACGTGCTGCGTGAGCTGGGCGAGCCCATGGCGCAGAGCCCGCTCATCTTCGATCTCTCCTGCGGCTACAACCTGGAGGGCATCAAGAGCGAGAAGGTCACCGGCTTCATCCGCCAGATGATGAACGCGCGTCAGCTCATCGACGAGAGATTGCATGCGCTCACGGGTCCACTCGCACGCTGGTCGGGTCTGCAGGTGTCACCCAGGCTGGCCAACTCGCTGACGCTGTCGACGTTCCACGGCTGCCCCGCCAACGAGATCGAGAGCATCTGCAACTACCTGATGGATGACCTGGGGCTGAACCTCATCGTCAAGCTGAATCCCACGCTGCTCGGTCGTGACGGCGTGCGCGACGTGGTGCGCGGTCAACTGGGCTACGACGAGCTCCGCACCCCCGACAGCGCGTTCGACAACGACCTGCAGTGGAACCAGGCGCTGGACATCATTGGTCGACTCACGGAGCGCGCGAAGAGCCGCGGGCTCACCTTCGGCGTGAAGCTCACCAACACGCTCATCGTCCACAATCACAAGAGCTTCTTCCCCAAGACGGAAAAGGAGATGTACACGTCGGGGGAGCCGCTCCACGTGGTGGCGTTGCAGTTGCTCGACAAGCTGCGGCCGCACCTTCCGCCGGGCCTGCCCATCTCCTTCTCCGCCGGCGTGGACCGCGAGAACGCGGCGGACATGGTGGCGCTGGGACTCACGCCCATCACCATGTGCACCGACCTGCTGCGGCCTGGTGGCTACTCGCGCCTCGGGAAGTACTTCCCCATCGTCGAGAAGCGCATGGCGGACGTGGGCGCCAACAACGTGCGCGAGTGGATCCTCAACGCATTCGGCAACCGTGAAGAGGCGCTCAAGCGCGCGCGTGCCATCGACCCGAACGCGCCGGAAGGTGGAGACCTGCACGTGGACCAGGCGGCCCGGCTCAACACGCCGCACGTCGCCAAGGCCGCGCTCACCAACCCGCGCTTTGCCGCCGCCAAGAACAGCAAGCCGCCGCGCAAGGTGGGTTCCCAGCTGCGGTTCTTTGACTGCATCAACTGCGACAAGTGCATCCCCGTCTGCCCCAACGACGCCAACTTCTCCTTCGAGACCGCGGTGCGCGAGGTGACGGCGGCCGTCTACAAGGTGGAGGCCGGTAAGCTGGTGCGCGAGAAGGACGAAGCGGTGCGCGTGGGCAAGGACCACCAGCTCGCCAACTTCGCCGACTTCTGCAACGAGTGCGGCAACTGCGATGTGTTCTGTCCCGAGGACGGCGGGCCCTACGTGGTCAAGCCGCGCTTCTTCGGCTCGCACCACAGCTGGAAGGACACGCCGTACCGCGATGGGTTCCACGTCGAGCGCAAGGCGGACGGAACCTGGCGCGTGGACGCGCGCATTGACGGTGTGTTGTGCGCGCTGGAGGAGCGTGGCGGCGGTGCGCGCGTGTATCACGAGGGACCGTTCCGCATCCGGCTCAACGGCCAGGACGCGGTCCTCCCGCCGGAGAACGCTCTTGACGACGTGGCGCCCGATGCCCGGCTGCACACGAACTACGCGCAGGTGCTGTGCGTGATGCTCGACGCGGTGCGAGAGAAGGACCACGTCAGCCACGTCAGCGCACCGTTCCTGCTGCCGACTCCCGCATGAAGAAGGTGAAGTGATGTCTCAACTGGATTGGGTGCTCTCGGGTGGTGAGGTGGTGGATGGAACCGGTGCGCCGCGTCGACACGCCGACGTGGGAATCTCCGGTGACCGCATTGCGGAGGTGGCGCCGCCCGGCACGTTGAAGGGCCGCAACACGCTGGACTGCAAGGGTTTCGTCGTGGCGCCGGCCTTCCTGGATACGCACAGCCACAGCGATCTCAAGATTCTCGTCGAGCCGGACCTTCCGCCCAAGGTCCGCCAGGGCGTGGGGCTGGAGGTGCTGGGACAGGACGGCATCAGCGTCACGCCGGTGAAGGAGGAGGACGTGGCGGATACGCGGCGTCGCCTCGCCGGTCTCGACGGTGACCCGCCGGTGTCCTGGGCCTGGCGCGACGTGCGCACGTATCTCGACGAGATCGACCGCGTGAAGCCGCACGTGGACATGACGTACCTCATCCCGCACGGCGCGGTGCGCGCGGTGGTGATGGGCATGGAGAATCGTCACGCCACGCCGGAGGAAGTCCGGAAGATGGTGGCCCTCGTCGAGCAGGGGCTGGAGCAGGGCGCGCTCGGCATCTCCACCGGCCTCATCTATCCGCCCTGCGTATACGGCAACGCGGAGGAGCTCATTGAGCTGTGCAAGCCGGTGGCCAAGCGGGACGGCGCGTTCGTGATCCACATGCGCAGTGAGAGCGACTACATCCTGGATGGCGTCGAGGAGTGCCTCCAGATTTGTCGTGCCAGCGGCGTGCGGCTCCACATCAGCCACTTCAAGATCGCCGGGCGGGAGAACTGGGGTCGGGTGGAGGAGCTGATTGCCAAGGTGGAGGAGGCGCGTCGCAGTGGCATTGAGGTGACGGCGGACCAGTACCCGTACATTGCCGGCTCCACCATGTTGGGCGCCATCCTTCCGCCGTGGATGCACGAGGGTGGCGTCGACAAGGTGGTGGAGCGCCTCAACGACAAGGCCACGCGCGCGCGCATCCGCTCTGAGATGCAGAGCCAGCAGCCGAGCCACTGGGACAACTTCTGGAAGTGGTCGCGCGCCAAGGGAATCATCCTCGCCGACGTGCCCAGCGGCCGACGTCCCGAGGTGGTGGGCAAGACGCTGGAGGACGCTGCCAACGCGGCGGGAGTGGAGGCGCTGGACTTCGCGCTGGACCTGCTGGCCAGCGAGCGCCTGGGCGTGGCCATGGTGTCGTTCAGCCAGAGCGATGACGTCGTCGACGCGCTGTGGAAGCTGCCGTGGGTCAACGCGTGCACGGATGGCTTGCTGGGTGGCCGGCCGCACCCGCGCGCGTTCGGGACCTATCCGCGCATCCTGGGCCGCCAGACGCGGGAGAAGAAGCTGACGACGCTGGAAGAGGCCGTGCGTAAGATGACCTCCCAGGCCGCACGCGCCATGCGACTGAAGGACCACGGCGTCGTCGAGAAGGGCAAGCGCGCCAACCTGGTGGCGTTCGACTTCAGCACCGTCATCGACAACGCCACCTTCACCGATCCGATCCAGTTCCCCACCGGGATGCGTCACGTCGTCAACGGCGGCATTCCCGTGGTGCGTGATGGGGATCCCGTTCGCGGTGAAGGTCGCGGCAAGACCTTCCGCGGCATCAACTGACCGCCCGCGACGTCGCCACAGGCAGGAATGACTGCGCCACAAGGCTCTGCTGACGCGCAGAATCGGCGC
>JBFMGU010000237.1:0-16499 GCA_040752415.1 Myxococcota bacterium | reverse complement strand
CGGGGTCACACCCGATCCCATCCCGAACTCGGAAGTTAAGCCCGTCAGCGCCGATGGTACTGCAGACTGCGTCTGTGGGAGAGTAGGACGCCGCCAGATCCCTTCTTCGCCAACGCCCCGGTAGCCCCACAAAGCTACCGGGGCGTTGGTCTTTCGACCACCGACGTGGTCCGCCCTAAAACCCACGAAGCCCACCAAGAGGTTCCCGGCGCGCACCGGGAGTTCGCGCCGCGAGCGGTGGAGTCAACACCCGCCGCAACAGCGCCACGGAAACTCCGCCTGCTTGATGCGTGTCCGGGATTTGTCGTCGCCGGCACGGGAGCCGCGGCATCACGACGTGTCCAGGGTGCGAGGGCAGCGCATCGCCGCGCGGCCACGACAACGCCGAATCCACGACGCTGGCGGCGCGGAGCGATGCCGTGGCGCCCGTCTCCGCCGAGACGCAAGGTCCAGGTGAGCGCCGAATCCCGATCGTCCACGCGGGCGCTCGACGGAACGCGCCGGGAAACACCGGACCACGCAGGGTGATCTTGCCTTGACCCGAACGTGTGCGCGGCCGTATGCGTGCCCACCTTTCGCGCGGAATGGCGGGCGGGCCGCCACAATGAGGTCCCCATGAAGATCCATGAGTACCAAGGCAAAGAGATCCTCCGTCGCTACGGAGTGGCGGTTCCGGATGGCCACGTGGCCTTCTCCGTCGACGAAGCGGTGGCCGCAGCCAAGAAGCTGGGCAGCTACCCCGTCGTGGTGAAGGCGCAAATCCACGCGGGTGGGCGCGGTAAGGGCGGTGGCGTCAAGCTGGCGAAAAGCGAGGCCGAAGCCCGCGAGCTGGCCGGCAAGATCCTTGGCATGCAGCTGGTTACGCATCAGACCGGACCCAAGGGCCAGAAGGTTCGCAAGGTCCTCATCGAGGCCGGCTGCAACATTGCCCGTGAGCTCTACTTGAGCCTCCTCCTCGACCGGGAGACCAGCCGAATCACCGTGCTCGCGTCCAACGAGGGCGGCATGGACATCGAGGAGGTGGCGGCGAAGCACCCCGAGAAGCTCCTCAAGGTGACCGTGGACCCCGCCTACGGCCTTGGCGACTTCCAGGTACGGCAGCTCGCGTACTTCCTGAACCTGGACAAGACCGCGCAGAAGGCGGCCCAGAAGTTCCTGCCGGCGCTCTACCGCGCGTACCTCGAAGCGGACATGAGCCTGCTCGAGATCAACCCGCTCGTCGTCACCAAGGAGGGGGACCTGCTGGCGCTGGATGCCAAGGTCAACCTCGACGACAACGCCCTCTATCGCCACCCGGACATCGAGGCCATGCGGGACCCCGACGAGGAGGACCCCAAGGAGAACGAGGCCAAGAAGTACGACCTCAGCTACATCGCCCTCGACGGCAACGTGGGCTGCATGGTCAACGGCGCAGGTCTGGCCATGGCCACGATGGATGCCATCAAGCTCTTTGGCGGTGAGCCCGCGAACTTCCTGGACGTGGGCGGCGGGGCCACGCAGACCAAGGTGACCGCGGCGTTCAAGATCATCCTCAGCGACCCGAACGTGAAGGCCGTGCTGGTCAACATCTTCGGCGGCATTGCCAAGTGCGACGTGATTGCCAATGGCGTCGTGGGCGCCGCGCGTGAGGTGGGCCTGAAGGTGCCGCTGGTGGTCCGCCTGGAAGGCACCAACGTGGACCTGGGCAAGAAGATCCTCGCCGAGAGCGGCCTCCCCATCATTACCGCGGATGGAATCCGTGACGCTGGTGAGAAGGTCGTGAAGGCGGCCAAGAGCGCCTGAGCCTGCAACCCCGAGACTACCGAGGAAACCATGGCCATCCTTGTCAACAAGAACACGCGCGTCCTGGTCCAGGGCATCACCGGGGAGGCGGGCAGCTTCCACACCAAGCAGATGGTGGCCTACGGCACCCAGATGGTGGCCGGCGTCACCCCGGGGAAGGGCGGCACCGACTTTGACGCCGAGCGCAAGAAGATCCCCATCTTCAACACCGTGCGCGACGCCGCGAAGCAGACGGGCGCCAACGCTTCCGTCATCTACGTGCCCCCGCCCTTTGCCGCCGACGCCATCATGGAAGCGGTGGACGCCGGCGTGGACCTGATCATCACCATCACCGAAGGCATCCCCGTCAACGACATGATGAAGGTGAAGCGCGCCATGGTGGGCAGCAGAAGCCGCCTGGTGGGCCCCAACTGCCCCGGCGTCATCACCCCCGACGAGTGCAAGATCGGCATCATGCCCGGCCACATCCACAAGCGCGGCAAGGTGGGCGTGGTCTCCCGCTCCGGCACGCTGACGTACGAAGCCGTCCACCAGCTCACCCAGCTGGGCATTGGTCAGAGCACGTGCGTGGGTATTGGTGGTGACCCGGTCAATGGGACCGACTTTGTCGACGTGCTCAAGCTCTTCAACGCCGACCCCGAGACCGAGGCGATCATCATGATCGGCGAGATTGGCGGCAGCGCGGAGGAGAACGCCGCGGCGTACATCAAGGAGCACGTGCGCAAGCCGATGGTGGGCTTCATTGCGGGTCGGACGGCGCCGCCGGGACGTCGCATGGGGCACGCGGGTGCGATCATCAGCGGCGGCAAGGGCACCGCGGAGCAGAAGCTGGCCGCCCTGGAGGCCGCTGGTGTGAAGATCGCCCCCACGCCCGCCGACCTGGGCAGCACCCTCAAGAGCGTCCTGCGCTGAACCCGCGGGTCACGACCGTCCTCGTCGTGGCCGCTACTTCTTCTTCAAACCCGCCAACACCTTCTGCAGCCGCGCCTGCGCGGTGGGCGCGATCCACACGTCGACCCAGGCTTCCGTCGAGGTGACGCGCTGCTCATCAACGCGGCGCAGCGTCTCCCGACGGAGATCACGCTTGATGGGCGCGCTGGCCGACGACGGGATCAGCGCGGCCTGGCGCGCGCGGGCCAGCGCGGTCTCCTCGAGATCCGTCGGCGCCACGAGCTCGTGGAAGTAGCCGCGCGCCAGCGCCTCACCCTTGTCGACGAGCTCACCGAACAGGAGCGCGCGCGAGGCCTGCAGCGGGTCCAATGCCGCGCGCACCGCCTCGAACGCCGTCACCGGGAACGGGATGCCCAGCTGCGCCTCGTTGGCGCCCACCACGCCGCTGTCCTGGGCGCCCAGTCGCAGGTCACCACAGCAAAGCAGCACCGCGCCCCCCGCCACCGCGCTCCCCGCCGCCTGGATGACCAGGGGACGCTCCAGCGCAAGAAGCGCGCGGAAGGTGTCGTGGAACAGGTACATGAACTCCAGGAGCGCCTGGCGCGGCATGGGCACCACCTCCGCGAGGTCCAACCCTCCGCAGAAAACGCGTGGGCGACCCGAGAGCAGCACCGCATCCGCGTCCACCACCTCCCGCGCCGCACGGCCGAGCTCCTGCAACATGGTGGTGGAGAGCGCGTTGCCGCGACCGTCATCCATCTGGATGCGCGCCAGGTTGCCCTCTCGAGAAACGGTCAACGGGGAGGTCATGGGTGGTCCTTGGGTTGGTGGGTGGGTGATGGCTCCCGCGGCGTCGCAAGGCAAGGGCCGGCGGTTGGAACATTTCTCGAATACAAATGCGCCCATGGATTCCCGGGTGGCTGGCGCGCAGGGAACGTCGAGGTGGATGCCGGGCGTGGTCTCCCTGGTGATGGGGACGCTGATCCTGGCGGCCAAGCTGGTGGCCTGGCGCCTCACCGGCTCCGCCGCGCTGCTGGCCGACGCGCTGGAGTCCATTGTCAACGTGGTGGCCGCTGGCTTTGCCGTGGTGGCGCTGCACGTCTCCGCCATCCCCGCCGACTCCAACCACCCCTACGGTCACGGCAAGATCGAGCTGCTCTCCGCCGCGTTCGAGGGCGGGCTGGTGCTGGCGGCAGCGCTCGCCATCGTGGTTTCCGCCGTGCGTGCCATGGTGTTGCCGCCGCCGCTGCGTGAGCTGGACGTGGGCATGGCGGTCTCCGCGGGGGCGGCGGTGGCGAACCTGCTGCTGGGGATCTGGCTCATCCGCCAGGGACGTCACCTGGGCTCCGCGGCGCTGGTTGCCGACGGTCACCACGTCATGAGCGACGTGTGGACGACGGTGGGCGCGTTGGCGGGATTGGGCCTGGTGCTGGCCAGCGGCATGCGGTGGGTGGACGGGCTGGTGGCGCTGCTTGTGGGGCTGTGGCTCACCGCGACGGGGGGCCGGCTCGTGAAAGAGGCGCTGGATGGGCTGATGGACCGCGAGGATCCCGAGTTGGTGAAACGCATCCAGGCCGCGTTTGACGCGGTGCGCATGCCCGACATCCACGGCCTCCACGACGTGAAAGCCATCCGTTCCGGCACGCACCTGCACGTGGATGCGCACGTCTACGTTCCGGCGAGCTGGTCGGTGGCGCGGGCGCACGAGGCCACGCAGCAGCTGGTGGCGGCGCTCAAGCGGGAAGCGGGACTCAACGGTGAGGTGGTTCTGCACCTGGATCCTTCGACGGATGTCCCCGCACCACGAGTACCGGACACTCCGAGCGCTTGACGATCCGTTCCGCGACGCTGCCGAGGAAGAGGCGTTGCACCGCCGTCTTGTCGTGCGTCCCGACGACGATGAGATCCGGCTGGAAGTCCGCGGCCGCGCCGAAGATCACTTCCACCGGGTTGCCGAGTCGCACCACCGCCTGGCAGCGCGGCGAGTGCCCGCCCTGCCTCGTCACGGCCTGCAGCTCGCGCTCACTGGCCGCCAGCAGATCCTCCGGCGCAGGAATGCGCGGGGGCTCACCCGGGGCGTGCTCCGAGAGCTTGTCCACCGGCAGGCCAATGGCGTGGACCAGGCACAGCTCCGCGTCGGGGAAGAGACGGTCCACACGCTCCAGCGCGGCCTTGGCGCCAGGGCTGAAGTCATAGGCAACAAGCACGCGCGTCATGGGGCACCTCCATGGGGAGATGATGCCAATGTCGTGCCGGGTTTCAGGGTGATTCGGAGCGTGCCGTCGCGTGTTCGTGCCGCAGCCTTTGCGGTTCAGCGTCGACGTGGGCGCAAGGATTGTTCGGGCCTGGCGGGAGAGATGTGGCGACGCCGAGCGGCGTGCGCGGCATGGCAAGTGCACATCCAGGGGACGGACGCGCCCGGACGGCGCGCGACATGGAGGACGTCATGAACAAGGAAGAACTGAAGCGCCGGACGGATGAGGCCCTCAACAACATGCGTCGGATTCGCGACGAGATCCGCGTCGACCTGCACCTGGCCAGCATGGACCTCAAGGACCGCTGGACCGAGCTGGAGCCGCGCCTGGCCCAGGCTGAGAAGCTGGCGGAGGAGATCAGCGACACCTCCCGCAAGGCCGTGGAGGAGGTGGTGGCCAAGGCCAAGGAGCTGCGCAACGCCATGAAGGGTCAGCGCAATGGCAAGCGTCCCCACGCGTGAGGCCTGCGCGTTGACCGCGGCGGGATGATGGCCCTGGCGACGTCGTTACGGTCGGTGGCGGTTGCCGGGGCCGATCACTTTTCCGGCTTCTGCGCCTCCACCGTGAACGTTGCGCCCGGCGTCATGCCAAACACCTCCGGCGTGTACATCTCCTCGCTCCGCGCCGGGGGGAACGCATATGCACCCGGCGTCACCGTCCGCACCCCCACGACGTAACGGTGCACCCCGCGCGGCAGGCGCGTGGCGAAGAGGAGGAGGCGGTCGTCGCGCAGCTCCACGTGGTCAAAGTGGCCCTGCAAGAGCGGGTCGGCCGCGGGAAAGGGTGCGTATTCTCCTTCCGCACCCTCGTACTCGTGCTCGTCAGGGCCGGCTTGCTCCGGCTTCACGGGCGGCACCGTCTCCGACGTCACGAAGCGCGCATTCACGAGCTCCAGGCCGGCGGGCACGGGCACGTCGACGACGACCTGGTTGCGATCCATGGGCGTGGCCACCTCCACGGTGAGCTGCAGGAGCGCGCCGTGGGGCGCGGTCTGGGTGAGGGCCTGTCCCGTCGTGGAGGAGAGGCGCCGCTCCAGGTACATGCCGCGGTCCGTGGGCTCGGCGGGCATGCGCGAAGGCGCGTAGCTGATGGTGGCGCCATAGCGGATCTCGCCCTTTCCGTCAGCGCGCACGACGAGCGGGGCCTGGCGTGCGTCGGCGAGGGGGAGGGTGCCCACCATGACGGCGGTGGAACGCTGGTTGAACTGCGCCTGCGTCACCGCGTTCTCTCCCACCGTGGCGACGGCGTGGATGTCCAGCTCACCGCTCTCCCGTGCGGCCTGGTAGTCATGCAGCGCCATCAGCGCCCAGGCCGCCTCCTGCGTGGTCCGGTAGCGACCCTTCACCTGCTGCGCGATGAGGCCCTGCGCCACTTTCTCGACGAGAACGTGCTGCGGCTGCAGGGCAACCAGCGCGCGCAGCACCAGGCCCTGCGTGCGCGTGGGCGAGCCCCACAGGGCTTCGAACTTTGCCGCCTGCACCGTGGCGCCCTTGGGGCTCTGGTGCACGTGGGCGAGCAGGTCCTCGGTCAACGTGGTCTTCAACGCCGGTGCGGCACGTCCCACCCCGGCGGCGTGGGCCAGCCAGGCGCGCGCGTCCAGGGAGAGCGTGGCCTTCTTCTCGTGAAGGCGAGTGAGGTCGGATGCCACCGACTCCCCCATGGTCGAGAGCACGTCCAGCACGAAGGCGAGGTTGTCGTCGGAGAGGCCATGGTTGGGGCGGCGCAGGTTGTCACGGAGCCAGGCCACGCCGCGCTTGATGGCGGGACCGGGCACCGCGTGACCCGCCTTCTGGATGCGGTCGAGAACGAGAACGGCATACGCGGTGAGCCATGCACTGCTGCGCATGCCGGGCCAGAAGGCGTAGCCACCGTCGTCATTCTGGAAGCGGAGGATGCGCTGCACGGCAGCCTGGACCGCGGCGCGGTGCGTGTCGTCGGAGGCGAGGGAGGGATCGAAGGAGGCGCGCACGGCCGCCAGCTCGACGAGCGGTAGCGTGCGGCTCGCCGTCTGCTCGAGGCACTCATACGGGTAGGTGCGGAGCTGCACCGCTGGGCCCGCAAGCTCGGTGAGCACGGAAGAGCTGAGCGCAACGGTGAGACCGCCGAAGTCCGGGAGTACGTCGTCGGGGATACCGATGGGGACTTCTACCTTGGTGCCGCCCGCAACGGTGCCGTAGGTGGCGTCATGCACCATGGGGTTGACGACGGAGACGGGGAGGGTGATGCGCAGCCCGTCGGTGTGCGTGCCCATGCGGCTGGTGAACTGCAGGGTGCCCGTGCCCACCTTCAAAGCGCTCACCTTCACGCGCACCGGCACGGAGGCACCCGCCTTCACCGCGAGCGGCGAGGACACCGGCTCCACCTTCCACACCTCCGGTGTCTTGTTCTCGACGTGGAGGTCCACGCCTCCATCCTGCCCGCTGTTGTTGACCACCACGACGCCGAGGTCCGCCTGGTCACCCACGCGCAACAAGCGTGAGGCCGCCGCGCGCAACATGAGGGGCTTCTTGACGCGCACCTCCGCCTGGCCGTGACCAAACCGGTTTCCGTCGACAACCGCGACGGCCATGAGTCGGAACGCGGTGAGATTGTCCGGCAGCTCGAAGCTCACCTCGGTGGAGCCACTGGCAGGGACCGTGATGGCGGGGTTGAAGTACGCCGTGGTCTGGAAGCGACCGCGCACCGCTTCGTCGCCGAGCAGCGCACCGAGGCCACCGCCGCCCTCGGACTCACCTTTCTCGTCGAGACCGCGGAGGCCCACGAGGTGGACGCGCGTGTCTCCCATGCGGACACCAAGGGCGCGCGGCGAATACAGCGCAGCCAACGGGTCGGGGGTGTGGAACCCGGTGAGCTGCAGCACCGCCTCGTCGACGGCGAGCAACGTGACTTCGCCAGGCAGCGGCGCACCGGTGTGGTCCTTCAGCGCCACGCGCACCTTCACGGTGTCACGCGGGCCGTGCTCGGCAGCGTCGGGGGTGACGTCCACGGTGACGCGGCGGGGGGCGCGGTCCACGTCGAGGCGCACGTATCCCGCGCGGACCGCGGGGCGGTCATCGTCCTTCTGGCCGGGCTCCGGGATGGGCCCCAGGCGGCCGCGCACCACCACCACGCCCACGTACACATTGGGGATGTGCTTCTCCTCGATGGGAATCTCGACGGTGGGCGCGCTTCCGGTGAGCTCCATGACCTGCCGCACCGCCACGCCGCCACGCTCCACGGTGACCAGCGCGTGCGCCTTGGGGAACGGGTTCTGGATGAGCACACGTGCCACCTCGCCCGGCTTGTACGAGCTCTTGTCCGCCACCAGCTTCACGGCCAGCGTGTCATCGACGGACCAAGGCGCTTCTCCTGGGCCGTACACCCAGAGCACCGTCGAGGAACGCAGCGGATTGCCCCTGGTGTCCTTCCCCACGACGGACAGGATGTACAGACCCGCCGAGGGCGGCGTGAGCGAGCACTTGCGCGGGTCCTTCCCCAGGTCCTTCAGCTCGCAACTCGTGACCTCCACGTCCTCGTGGGTCTGCAACGTCTCCATGGCGTCGCCCACGCCCTGTTGTTTCACCGCCTTGTATTCCCGACGGAAGAGTACGCCGCGCGCCGTGGTGGAGGCGGGCGTTCCATCCGGCTTCAGGGCCACCGCCTCGACGTCAATGGGACTGCCCGCCTGCACCATGGAGCGCTGCGAGCGCAGACCCAGGTAGAACTCACCGGGGTGCACCAGCACGGTCGCGCGCCCGGTGACGGCCTGGCCCGAGGGGTCCACCGTCGTCACTTCAAACACGGCATTGTCCGGGCCCTTCATCACCTCCGCGCCCATCACCGCCTGCAGGGTGATGCTCCCGTCGGCGGCGGTCTGGGCCTGGCCGTTGGCGAGCGTGGCGGAGTCCATGGATTCCTGGTCCAACCAACGCGTGTCGTCGAAGAACGTGAATCCCTCCACGCCCGGCGGCGAGAATGACGTGGGCTGCCGCGAGACGGTCCAGGTGCTGCGCGCGTCGGCGAGCGGAGCGCCGAACAGGTACAGCGTGCGCGCCACGGCGGACACGGTCTCTCCCTTGATGGCCTCGCTCTTGGACGTCGTCACCTCCACCTTGAAGTCGGGCGCCTTGAACTGCTCGACCTGCACGTTGGTGTAGAGGCTGAGGTCGCCTTGGTCGTCGAGGGAGAGGCGCAGCGTGTAGGTGCCAAGCCGGGAGCCTGCGTCGATGGGAATGCTGACGGCGGTGGTTCCCAGGGCGGTGAGCTTGATCTTGCGCGTGAGGACGTCGTCACCCGTGGGACCGGTGACCACGAGCGTGGCATTGCGCGTGGTTGGCACCGAGAGCTCGCCAGCAATCAGCATGCGCGCAATGGCCTTCACGTGCATGGTCTCGCCGGGGCGGTAGACGCCGCGGTCGGTGAACAGGAGGCCGGCCACCTCGCCGCGCGGGCCCGCCCAGCTCTGCTCCACGCCCAGCTCCCACGGACTGATTCCGTCGGTGAACGCGGAGGAGCCCAGCGCCACGTCGTCACCACGGCGCGCGATGGCATAGATGGCCTCGTCATGTCGGGCGTTGAGCGCGGTGGTGCCGGGGGCGGAGGCCAGCCCGCTCTCGTCGGTGGTGCCCTGCCAGAGCACGCGCTTGTCCGCGTTGTAGAGCGTGACGTTGGTGGCCCCCACCGGCTTTGACGACGAGAGCTCCGTCACCCAGACCAGCGTGTTCTGCTGCGACGCCTTCACGGTGACGCCGAGTGGCGTGATCTGGACGAAGCCCTCGACGCGCCTGGGATGGTCCTCCCACGCCATGACATGCGGGAACCGCAGCTCATACGCCGCGAGCCCGCGACCCGTGGTCAGCACCTTGGCGAGGTCGATCTTCGTCGTGAGCTGCTCATTCATCGGGCCGGCAAGGGGCACGGTCTGCTTGGAATCCGCGGTGCGCACGGAGAGGTCGGAGCGCCCCTCGCCGAGGACGTGCGCGAACCATGAGGCTTCCTGGTCGGCCACGGCCCACAAGCTCACCTCCACTTCCTTGGCGTTGACGCTGGTGCCAGCAATGAACGTCCTGCCCGGCTCCAGCGTGAGGAAGCCGCGCGGAAAGCTGGCGGCGGGTGTTGTCGGGGCGGTGGTGAAGGAGAAGGATTTCTCGGCGGCAAGACGCTGCCCGAAAGCGTCCGGCATGCCCGCCTTCACCTTCACGCCGTAGGTGGTGCTGGGTTTCAGACCGTGCAGGTAGAACGTACTCTGCGCGTACGTGCCCTCCAGCTTGGCGCCGATGGCTGGCGTGAACTCGATGTAATCCGCCGCGGACTTGGGCACGACGGGCGTGGTGAACTTCAGCCGTGCTCCCATCTCCGGACGACAACCTTCCGGGCACTCCACGCCAAGCACGTCGAGGGGGCCATGCACCTGGAAGCTGATCTCCAGCGGCTTCTCCATCCCCAGCAGGCCCTCCGCACCATGCAGCGACGCGTCCGCCACCAGCTTCATCTTCGTCGCGGTGGGCAGCACGGACCTGGGCTTGCAGCTCGCCTGCGTCTTCTCCTCGTCGCCCGGCACGGCGGCGCATTCCGCGGGAACAGTGGTCCCTCCGTCGACGGAAACAAAGCGCGCGGCAGCGGTGACGTCGGCGGGGCTGATGGGCTGGTTGAAGGTCAGCACGAAGGTGGGGGTGGACTCCGCCTGGCTGAATCCCTCGGGCGGGCGGCTGTGCACGAGGACGAGTCGCTGCGTGGTGAACTGGACCTTGTGGTCTTCTTTCAGGGACGTCCCGTCGACGGCGCGCGCGCCCGCGGGTGACGTGGCGGTGAACGCGGTGGAACGCGGGACCTTTCCGGTGGGCTCGAAGACGACGGTCTGCGTGCCCAGGAAGCGGTGCTTGCCGGGAACGGAGGGCTCCACGCGCAGGAACGCACGCGCGTCCTCGTCCTTCAGCGCGCCGAGCTTGGCCACCGGCTTGTCGAACGTGACGAAGACCTGGAGCGGACCGGTGACTTCTCCCGTGGGTCCCATGGCCACGACGGTGAGACCGCCCAACGCTCCCGCGGGTGGCGTGGCGCCGGGTGGGGTGGATGGCTCGGTGCCTTCCTTGCCGCACGCTCCCAGCAGGGCGAGCGACAGCACCAGGTGCAGTGAGGAAACGCGCATGGCGTTCTCCGTCTGATCAGGTTTCACGCGGGCCGCCCAGGAAGCGGCTGGCGTCGTCGGTCAGCGTCTTGACACGCGCGGCCAGGTCCGGCGCCGGCGCAAGCGGGGAGGTGGGCGCTTCACCCTGCGGGATGAGCAGCCCCACGTCCACCGCGAACTCCACCACGTTCTCCATGACGGCCTTGTTCACCGCCTCGCTGCGTCGCATCTCCCCGGCGAGGAAGCTGGCGCGCGCCCGGTCCATGAGCAGCTGCACCAGGTCCTTGCGCGTCCGTGGCGACGTCACCTCGGCCCCGAGGATGCGCAGGCCCACCACGTAGCCTTCAATGAAGTTGGAGAGCAGGTTGGAGACGAACAACGCCAGCTGCGCCGCCTGCTCCCGCAGCAACACACCGTCGTCGGTGCGCTGGATGTAGCCGCGGTCCACGCTGCGCTGCAGGGCCTCCTCGAACAACGCTTCGAAACGCACGCCCACGCGGAACTGGAATTCCATCTTGAGCAGGCGGGAGAGGCTCTGGGCGCGCTGTCTGAGCTGGTTGAGCGGCACAGGTTGTCCCGGCGGGACACCAAAGCTCTGCAGCGCGGTGCTCACGATGGCGTCGGGAACGAAGAAATGGAGGATGTTGTTCTTGTAGTAGTCCAGGTAGACGCGCTTGGTGTCATTGGGCCGGTAGAAGACCTCGCCGGAGGCACCCTCGACGTTGATGAGCTCCTCTTCGGCCAGGCGGCTCATGGCCTCACGCAGCGCGCCCTCGAGGTCGGTGTTGAGCACCGGGCTGATGCGCGCGGCGGGACCCGCCACGGTGCGCACGTGCTCCAGGATGCGCTGCGCGTAGATGATGAGCGTGCGGTGTGGCAATCCTCGTCGACGGTGACCCAGCAACGCCAACGCGGCCACGGCGGTGGGCGTGACCACGGTGGCGCGATTGATGCCGTAGACGATGCTGTGACCGAGCGCGCGCACCGCGCCCTTCACGGCGTCGGGATCGGCCTCGCCCTCGGCGCTGATGCCCCGCTCGGCGAGGAACTGGCGGAGGAAGATGGGCTCGTCGAACGTCACATACACGCGGCCGTACTTGTGACGCAGCACCTTGCCCGCGCTGAGCAGTCCCTTGATGGACTCCTTCTCCTTCTCCGCGCCGGCCAGCTCCCGCGCATAGGAGCCGCTCTCGACGATCTTCTCGTACCCGATGGACACCGGGATGAACGCGACCTCCTTCTGCGCCCCGTCAAGGAACGCGTCCACGATCATGCTCACCATGCCCAGCTTGGGCGGCAGCGTCTTGCCCGTGCGGCTGCGCGTCCCCTCGACGAAGAACTCCTGCGTGAACCCCTCGCGCAGCATGTGCTTGAGGTAGGTGCGCACCACGTGGGGATAGAGCGGATCACCCTTGAAGCTGCGACGGATGAAGTACGCGCCAGCTCGTCGGAAGATGGGGCCCAGCGGCCAGAAGGAGAGGTTGATGCCCGCCGCCACCAGGGGAGGCATCATGCCGTTCCAGTACAGGACCTGGCCGAGCACCAGGTAGTCCACGTGGCTGCGATGGCACGGGACCATGATGAGCGTGGCCTTGCGCGCCACTTCCTTGATGCGCGCGATGTCGTTGGGGTCCACGTCCATGCCGTCGTAGATGCGGTTCCAGATGCCGCGCAGGATCCAGTCCACCAGCGACATCACGTCGACGTCAAAACGGCTTGCCACCTCGTCATACTGGGAGCGCGCCTGCGCGGAGAGCTCCGGGACGGACTTGTTGGTCTGCGTGGTGAGGGCCTGGACGGTCTTCTGCAGCTTGGGGTCGCGGAGCGTCTCCTCCTTCATGCGCTTGTGTGTCTTCAGCGGCGGTCCATTGAGCACGCGCTGCTCGCGACCCAGCCCGTAGGCCACGGCAAATCGGAGCTTGCGCGCCAGGACGTCGTCGGAGGCGCCGGGGTTCTGAGCGATGAACTCCTGCACGTTCACCGGCTCGGCCACGCGGATCTTCGCCCAGCGGTAGAGCAGCCACGCAATGCCAAAGGCGCGCAGCGCACCCGGCATGTCCGAGGTGCCAAACACGACGTCGCCGAGGGTCGGCTTGAAGTGTCCCGGACGGTGGATCCAGATGATGACCTGCGGCACCAGGAAGATGGGTCTCTGCAGCTTGCGCTGGGCGCGGATGATGGCGCGTGCGTAGTGGGCCTGCTCACGCGGACGCGGGTTGATGAGCGTGGCGGGATGCTTGAGGAAGACCAGCGCGCTCTTCTCCTGCTCCAACGTCACGCGCAGGCGCCACTCCTCGCGCTCGACGGGGTCGTCGGGAGCGCCGGGCTCCACGTCGCGTTTCAGCCAGGTCCAGACGGGATGGAAGATGCGGCTGTCAAACCCGGCCACGTATTCCGCGCGCGGCAGGTTGTGACGAGGGATGTTGCGTTGCAGGAACAGCAGGTCCACCCAGTTGGCCGAGCGGTGCGTGTACACCACCACGCCCTTCTCACCCAGGCGGCGGATGCGCTCGACGTCGGCCGGGTCGTACGTGATGGGGTCCAGGTAGCGGTGGCTGAACCCGCGCAACAGCAGCCCGGTCTGCTCCGGGAGGCCGCGGCCCGGGAAGGAGATGGCATCCTCCGACGCGGGAACCAGTGCCGTGCTTGTCGCCTGTTCGCCCATGGGGTCCTGGTATGTCGTTGCGAGGACGGGAACCGGGCGAACCTCTAGCACCAAACCGCGCCCCACCGCTCCGTCACGCAGCAGCGCGGTGGAAGACCGCCTGGCTGCGTCGCGACGTACGCACCGCCGTCACGGTTGAAATGCGCTTGCCCCGGTGGGCACCCGTCACCGATAGGAGGGCGCGCATGAGCATCACGCTGCACATTGCCGTTCACCCGGATGCCCGCCCGCTCCCCGACGAGGTGGGCGAGCCGGCACCCATTCCTCGTCGACAAACCGAGCACAGCGCGGGGCTGGACCTGCTGGCCTGGATTCCGGAGCCATGGTTGCTGCTGCCCGGTCGCTCCATGCGCGTGCCCACCGGTGTGGCGGTGGCCATTCCGCCCGGATACGAGGGCCAGGTGCGCCCGCGCTCGGGGCTGGCCGCCAACCACGGCGTCACCGTGCTGAACGCGCCGGGCACCATCGACGCGGACTACCGCGGGCAGGTGGCGGTGATTCTGGTGAACCACTCGGACCGGCCCTTTGCCATCACGCGCGGCCTCAGGATTGCGCAGCTGGTGATTGCCCCGGTGGCGCACCCGCTGGAGGTCCAGGTTGTGCCTGCGCTCCCGGACAGCGCGCGAGGCCAGGGCGGTTTTGGCAGCACCGGCACGAGGTGAAAGATCCGTTGCAGGGCTGGGCCGTTGGGTACGCCCATGCCCAAAGCCCCGCCACAACCCGTCCCACCCGTCCCGTCAGATCCATTGACCGGCTCTCCTCCGCCGTGACAAAAGTTGGGTTTCTCTAGAATTGTCGGCATTGTAGGCCGCCAATCGTCTGCCAGGAGCTCGTGTCGCCGTGCTGTGCCATCGCTGCGGACATTACGCGCCGGACGGGAGTGCCAAGTGCCCTTCCTGCGGGAATGTGTTTGGCAGCGGCAACGACGAGAAGAGCAAGCGCAAGCAGTCCAGCACCCGCGCGCCCCAGGCCATCTTCTCCATCGGCGAGACGGTGGCGGAGCGGTACAAGATCCTGGACGTGGTGGGCACGGGTGGCGTGGGCACGGTCTACCGCGCGCATGACACCGACATTGACGTCGACGTGGCGCTGAAGGCGGTGGCCCCCAAGCTGCTCCAGACCACCGACGAGCAGAAGACCTTCAGCAAGTTCATCAAGACGGCGCGCAAGCTGCACCACGCCAACATCGTCCGCATCTACGACGAGGGTCGGGACGTGGGCCCGCAGGGTGAGCGGCGCTTCTTCACCATGCAGCTGCTGGAAGGCCTGACGCTGCGCAAGATCATCCAGCTGCGTCGGGAGAAGAACCAGGTCTTCAGCCTGCAGGAGGTGGAGCCCATCTTCCAGCAGCTGGCCGCGGCGCTGGACTACGCGCACAAGACCGTGTGGCACGGCGACCTCAAGCCGGAGAACGTGCTGGTGCTGCCGGACCTGTTGAAGGTCACGGACTTCTGTCTCATCCAGGCGCTGCCCACCAAGCCGTTCCTGGCCATCCAGAAGAGCCGCGGCGCGGCGTTCCAGTACATTGCGCCGGAAGTGCGCCTGGAGGCCTCCCGCATCGACGGGCGCGCGGACATCTACTCGCTGGGTGTGATGCTGGCGGAGATGCTCACCGGCGAGCTGTACGAGGGGCACAACAACAAGGCCATGCAGAAGGCCTTCGAGGGGCTGGCGCGGCCGGTGGATGCGCTGCTCCGTCGGGCGCTGCATGAGAGCGCGGATTCCCGCTTCCAGACCGCCGGCGAGTTCGCCGAGGCGCTGAGCGAGCTGGCCGCCGCCGGCGACGACATCGTCAACCGTCCCGCGCCTTCCGTTCCCGCGTCGTCACGGCCGCCCGCGCCGCCCGCGGACAGCGACGTCCACGACGCGCCGGGCCTGGAGGAGCAGCGGGAGAGCAGCCTGCCGGAGCTGAGCGAGAGCTCGGTGATCATGCTGGAGCAGGCGCCGTCCCCGGAGCAGAGCACCGACGTCACCGAGATTCCCGCGGAGCTGCGCGCCACGCCCGCCTCCGACGAGACCCCGGTGGTGGCGCTCAACTCCGCCAAGGTGGCCGAGGCGGACGGGAACGAGACCAGCGAGCAGCGGCTGCGTCCCAAGAAGCCCGCTGACGACGAGGATCTGGCCAACGAGGACAAGATCACCGACGAGCCGCCCAAGCGTAAGGAAGCGCGGGAGGCCCTGGAGATGGGCGCCAAGGGGGAGGGCAGCACCAGCCCGGGCAAGAAGCCCAAGGGCAAGGGCAACGGCGCCACCAGGAACGGCCACGTCTCCGGCGAGTACGGCCCCCCGCCGCCGCTCCCCGACGACCCGAGTGAGTCCGGCAAGCTCCTCCCCGTGCCCTCCGCCGCGGACCAGCTCATCCACGACGAGCCCACGCTCTCGGAAAAGGGCGGTCGCGGCGAGCCGCAGCCCATGGGCATCCACGACGCGCTGACCAGCCTGCGGCCGCACCCGGCGGCGGAGCGTCGCAACACGGTGCCGCCGTCCATCCCCATCCCCGCCACCGAGCGCCCCACGCTGGCCATGACCCAGCCGCCGGTCACCATGCCGGTGCAGCGGCCCGTGCCGCCGCCGGCTCCCGCGTCGTCGTCAAAGCGCGGCCTGGTGGCGCTGTTCGTGGTGCTGGGCATTGGCGTGGGTGCCGCGGGTGTCTTCACCTACCGCTACATCCAGAACCTGGAGGCGCGGCTGAAGGCCCAGCAGATGCAGCCCGCTCCGGAGCCCACGCAGCCGGAGCAGGCGCCGCCGCCGTCGGCCACGCCCACGCCGCCCGTGCAGCCTCCGCCCACGCAGCCGGAGA
>JBFMGU010000236.1:0-16615 GCA_040752415.1 Myxococcota bacterium | reverse complement strand
CCCATCCCGACGGTGGAACCCATGCGCAACCTCCTCCTGCCCGCCTCCCTTGCCTCCCTTGCCCTCCTTGCCCTGGGCGCGTGTCCCAACACCAGCGGCACGCCCACGCCTCCGGGCGGTGGACTCACGTCGTCGTCATCATCATCCGGCGGCGGAACCTCCGGTGGATTCGACGCGGGCCTGGTGAGCAACAGCTGCGCACTGGACCAGGACTGCGGAGCGGGCGGCATCTGTGCCGGCGACGGGGGATGCTCAACCGGCGTGACGTGCGATCCCGCCGGCTTCGTGTGCGGGGAATGCGACGTGGGCGGCTCCCAGGACTGCGGCTTCCCGTCCCAACCCGCGTACTGCGATCCCTCCGCGCGCGTGTGCCGTCGTCTGCTCTCGAGCTGCGGCCCCTGCACCGCTGACGAGCAGTGCGGCGAAAACCCCAACCTGGGCCTGCCCAACAAGTGCATCGACTACGGCAGCGGGCAGAAGTACTGCGGCATCGCCTGCAACAGCCCCGCGGGATGCTCGCAGGGATTCGTGTGTGAGAACGGCGGCTGCAAGGTGGCGCCCGAGGTGGGGAGCTGCATTGGCGCGGTCCCCTGCACGCACAGCTCGCAGTGCCCCGACGGCACGTACTGCACCACGTACATCGACGAGGAGACCAACCCGCGGCAGGGCGTGTGCCTGGCCTTCTGCCTCTACGACGAGGACTGTCCCGCCGGGAAGATCTGCAGCCTGGACCCCAGCCCCACGTACGGCCAGTGCATCAACGGCTGCGCGCCCGGCGCCACGGTGGGAACCGACCGCATCTGTCACGAGTGGGGCCGCTACGGCGCCATGTGCCCGGCGCAGGCCTGCCCAGCCGGTTATGAGTGCAGCAATGCCACCGAGGGCTACTGCAAGCAGGCCGGTTGTGACGACGACACCGAGTGCCCGCTCGCCCGCACCATCTGCGACGTCCCCACGCGCACCTGCGTGCCGGGCTGCCACACCGAGGAACAGTGCGGCGCGTTCGAGATCTGCGACAACGGGGAGTGTCGGGACCAGGGATGCCGCGGGAAGGAGCTGTCCTGCAACGTGGGCCAGTTCTGCTGCGGCCAGGAACTGTACGCGGCGGGCGGCGAGGCGTGTCCCAGCGGCATCGCCACGGGAGACTGCTTCAACCTCCAGGATCCCTTCTGCCGCACCTGCGAGGACGACGACGGTTGCTCGGACATCAACCGCTTCAACCAGGCCAGCCACTGCTACGAGATGCAGCGCAGCAACGCAGACGGCGGCACCGAGACCATTGGCAAGTTCTGCTCGGTGGGTTGTCGCACCGCCGACGACTGCCCGCGCGGCTTCCGCTGCCAGGACCTTCCCGCCGGACAGAACGGTGAGACCGTCAAGGGCTGCCTGGAAGCCATCTGCGCCGGCTTCGCCCAGTGACGCCGCAGACAGGAATGTCCGCGCCACGGAGTGACACCGTGAGCGAGTTCGTGGCAGCGCGTGTGGGACGCCGCACGCTGGGACAGATCTTCCGTCCGCACACCGGAGCGTTCCTCTGGGGCGTGCTCTGGCTGCTCATCACCAACGGCATGTCCCTGTGGCTGCCGCGGCTGCTCAACCGTGGCGTCGAGGGATTGCGCGCGCATCTTCCGCTGCAGCAGATGGTGGAGATTGCGCTGTGGATGGTGGGCGCTTCCTTGCTCATGGCGGGCACGCGCGTGCTCAGCCGCGTGTATGTGTTCAACGTCGGGCGTGACATCGAATACCGGCTGCGCCAGGACCTCTATGCGCACCTCTGCGCGCAACCGCAGGAGTTCTTCGAGTCGCGCCCGGTGGGCGACCTGATGTCGCGCGCCATCAACGACCTCAGCAACGTGCGCCTGCTGCTGGGGTTTGCCACGTTGAACCTCATCAACACCTTCGTGGCGTACGCGGGCAACATCCCGCTGCTCATCCAGTTGGATCTCCCGCTGGCGCTGGCGTGCATGGCGCCCTACCCCATCGTGCTCGTCGTGGTGCGGGTGGTGGCGCGCAATGTGTTCTCGATGACCAAGGTGAACCAGGAGGACCTGGGCGCGCTATCCACGCGCATCCAGGAGCACCTGGCGGGACTGAAGCCGTGGTGCGGGCCTTTGCGCAGGAAGAAGCGGAGGTGGAGCGCTTCCAGGCCGTCAACCAGCGCTACTACCAGAGCAGCATCCGACTCACCTTCACGCGCAACCTGCTGGGACCGGTGATGGCCCTGCTGGGGACGGGGAGCGCGTTGGTGGCGTTGTGGTACGGCGCGCACCGCGTGCTGGCGGGGCACATCACCGTCGGTGACCTCGTGGAGTTCCACGGCCGGCTGGCGCTGATGGCGTGGCCCACGTTGGCGCTGGGCTGGATCCTCGCCGTGTGGCAACGCGGGAAGGCGTCGCTGGAGCGGCTCAACGAGATCTTCGTGGTGGCCCCGACGATTGCGTCGGCCGGGAAGCCCGTCGCGCCGCCTGCGCGTGAGGGCGCCGTGGGGTTGCGGAGCGTGGGGGTGCAGCGCACGGCAGAGAAGCAGGCGCCGCGTTGGACGCTGCAGGACGTGGACATCACGCTGCCGGCGCGTGGGTTCCTGGGTGTCGTGGGGGGGACGGGGAGTGGGAAGAGCACGCTGGCGGGCCTGCTGCCGCGCTTGCGCGATCCCACCACCGGCGCCGTCCTGGTCGACGACGTGGACGTCCGTGCCCGCGCCCTCCCCTCGCTCCGTCACGACGTGGCACTGGCGCCGCAGGAGGCGTTCCTGTTCAGCACGTCCATCCTCGAAAACCTCCGTTTCGGTCGCCCGGACGCGAGCGAGGATGAGGTCAAGCGCGTGGTGGAGCTGCTCTCGTTGGAGCAGGACATCTCGCAGCTCCCGCAGGGTTGGTCCACCGTCGTCGGGGAGAAGGGGATCACGCTGTCCGGTGGGCAGAGGCAACGCGTGGCGTTGGGACGCGCCCTCCTGTGCGAGCCGCGGGTGCTGGTGCTGGATGACACCGTCAGCGCCGTCGACGCGGAGACGGAGGAGAAGATCCTCCACGCGCTGCGCGCCGAGGCGCACCGACGCACGCTGGTGGTCATCTCACACCGCTTGAGCGCGGTGAAGGACGCCGACGAGATCGTGGTGCTGGACGCGGGGCGCATCGTCGAGCGGGGTGGGCACGAGGAGCTGCTGCGCAAGGGCGGCCGATACGCGGCGCTGTGGGGTCGGGAGCGCGTGCTGCGGGACCTGGAGAAGATGGACGCCAGCCAGAAGGAGCAGGTGGCATGAGCGCCGCACCCGACGAGCTGCTCAAGAACACCTACGACCCGCAGCTCATCCGGCGGATGGTGCGCCTGATGCACCCGCACCGGGTCCTGTTCGCCTTTTCCTTGCTGCTCTACGTGCCGCTGAACGCCAGCGCGCTGTTGCAGCCGTACCTGCTGGGCCGGGTGGTCGACGGAGTCCTACAGAAGGGTCCTTCCCCCGAGGCCGCGCAGGCGGTGGCGAACCTGGGCTTCCTCTACCTCGCCGCGCTCATGGTGCAGACGCTGGGGCAGTTCATCCAGCTCTCCGCGATGCAGCTCATGGGTCAACGCGTCACCCGCGACCTGCGCCTCGCCCTGTTCCGCAAGATCCAACGCCTGCACCAGGCATACTTCGACCGCACGCCCGCGGGCCGCGTCATGACCCGCGTCACCAGCGACGTCGAGTCCCTCGCGGAGCTGTTCGCTTCCGGGTCGATCACGATCCTGGGCGACATCCTGTTCCTCGTCGCCACGGCGGCGCTCTTGTTCTGGACCAGCACCCGGCTCACGCTCGCGGCGTTCGTGGTGCTCCCGCTGCTGGCGGTGGGCGTGCACTATTTCCGCCGGGCCGCGCGCGAGGCGTTCCGCGAGGTGCGCACGCAGGTGGGCCGTCTCAACGGGTTCCTGCAGGAGCACATCAGCGGCATGGCGGTGGTCCAGCTCTTTGGCCAGGAAGCCCGCACCGCACGCAAGTTCGACGAGATCAACGACGCGTACCGCAAGGCCAACCAGCGCGCGATTGCGCTCGACGCGGGGATCTACGCGTTCGTGGAATCCGTCAGCACCACGTCGGTGGCGATCCTGCTGGTCATGGCCAGCAGCGAGATCCTCGGCGGGACGGAGACGCTGGGAGTGGCGGTGGCGTTCGTGGAGTACCTGCAGCGCTTCTACCTGCCCGTGCGCGACCTCTCGACGAAGTACACGCTGGTGCAGAGCGCGCTGGCCGGCGCCGAGCGCGTGTTCTCGTTGATTGACGAGCCGGAGCACATCACCGAGCGGCAGGAGCCCGTGAAGCTGGGCGCGCTGAAGGAGGGGCTCTCGTTCAAGCGCGTCACGTTCGCGTACGGCGGCGGAAACGTGGCCCTGCGCGACGTGACCTTCCACGTGAAGCCGGGTGAGAAGATTGCGCTGGTGGGTCGGACGGGCAGCGGGAAGACCACGCTCACGCGCCTGCTGCTCCGACACTACGAGACCGGGCGCGGCATGATCACCGTCGACGGCACCGACGTGCAGGACATGGAGCTGCGCACGCTGCGGAGGAACATCCTCGCCGTGCCGCAGGAGGTGCACCTGTTCTCCGGGACGGTGGCGGACAACCTGCGCTTCGGCGCTCCCAGCGCCAGCGACGAGCAGTTGTGGCGCGCGCTGGAAGCCGTGCAGGCGCGGGTGCTGGTGGAGCGTGTCGGCGGGCTGGGAGCGAACATCAAGGAGCGGGGGATCAACCTCAGCGTCGGAGAGCGGCAACTGCTCGCGTTTGCGCGCGCGCTGGTGGCCGACCCGCCGTGCATCATCCTCGACGAGGCTACCGCGAGCGTGGACCCCGAGACCGAGCGGCTGCTGCAGGTGGCAACGGCGAAGCTGCTGGAGGGACGGACCGCGCTCATCGTGGCGCACCGGCTCAGCACGCTGACGGGCTGTGACCGCATCCTGGTCATGCAGCGCGGCCAGCTCGTGGAACAGGGCTCCCACGACGAGCTGATTACGCTGGGTGGGTACTACGCGCGGCTGCACGCGCTGCAGGAAGCGTCGGTGATTTGACGCCCAGAACCGGTGCAGCGCTCAGATACCCGCAAGAACCATGTCTACCGCGCGGATGATGGCGTCGCGTTCCTTGGCGAGATTCCCTACCCGGACGCCCAACGCCGTCTTGGGAACACCGGCGATCTGAGGCGTCAACAACAGTACGGTCTTCCCCTCCACTTCGAAGGCTGGATTGAGGTAGCGGGCGGGCTTTCCCTCCAGAACGGAGGGACGACATAGCGGGATGACGACGCGCGTGGCCAGGTGACGAAGGAGGTCGGACTGGACATCGAGGAGGTACGGAATGCCCGTCCGAGCGCCAGGACCCGGGTTCCGGAAGACGTCGAACTGGGGCATCAGAATTTCCGCAAACCCTCGCTGAAGACGCCGTGTTTCTCGACGTGACGATTGTAAGCGTCCAGGGATTCCTTGTTCTCCTCGAGCCATGCTTGCCTGCGCCGCTCCGCAACAAGAGAGGCAAGGTGGCGCTCGAACTCCTGGGAAAGGTTGATGCCGAGGCCCTTTGCTTGGCGCAACAGGTCACTGTTGATGCTCAAGTTGGTCGGGCGCTTCGTCGCGGTTGGGTCGTAGAGGGGCTGGTCGGCCATGCGTACCTCGATGTGCAGCGTCCATGCGTAGACGTCGTGCGCATTCTAGCGAGTGGGCGCTCTCCGTGCCAATCCAGCGCACGGCCCCACCGGTCCTGGTTCAGTTCATCGCCGTCAGCAAGCCGGGTCCGGTCGTTCCTCGCGGCTGGGAACGGACGACGCGCGCTTGGCCGCCATGGCCTGTTTCAGCACCGCCACCATCTGCTCCTCGAAGCGCGGACGCGCAAAGCGCATGGCCTGGGCGCGCGCAGCGTGCGGGGAGACCTCACGCTCATGGGCCAGGAAGCGCTCCACACCCCCCACCAACCCCTCGACGCTCGCGGCGGGATAGAGCACGCCCGTGGCGCGGCTTCCCTCGACAAGATCGACGACGGTCTCGAGCGCGCCCCCCTGCCCCAACGCGATGACCGGCGTCCCGCTCGCCATGGACTCCAGCGGCGTGATGCCGAAGTCCTCCTCGCCGGGGAAGATGAATGCGCGCGCCTGACGGTACACGCGGGTCACTTCCTCGTCGGAGAGACGGCCCAGGAAGCGGATGGTGGGACCCGCCATGGCCATCAGACGCTTCTTGTCCTGCCCCTCCCCCACGATGTCCAAGGGCAGCTTCAGGCGGTTGAACGCCTCGACGGCGACGTCAGCGCGCTTGTACGGCGCGAACGCGCCCACCATCAGGAAGCGGCCAGTGCGCTCATGCGGGGCCCCCACGCTGAAACGGTCCATGTCGACGGGCGGGTGCACCACGGTGGCTTCCCGTCGGTAGCGCGCCATCACCCGCCGGGCCACGTGGTGGCTGTTGGCCACGAAGGTGTCGACGCGCGCGGCCGTGAGCTGATCCCACAGCCGCAGGTGGTGCATGGCCACCTGGATGGGGAGGCGCCCCAGCGCGGGCAGGCGTCCGTCGCCGAAGTACTCCGGCATCTGCTCGTACGCGTAGCGCATGGGCGTGTGGATGTAGCTGACGTGCAGCGCCGTGGGCGGCGCGATGATGCCCTTGGCCACGCAGTGGCTGCTGCTGATGACGAGGTCGAAGTCGCGGAAGTCGAACGACTCGATGGCGTATGGCATCAACGGGAGCAACGCGCGGTACACCCTGCGGGCCCCCGGGAGTTTCTGCAGCGGCGAGACGACGATGGGATGGGCGTTGATGGCTTCACCCACGGGGCCGAGCATCTGCGAGCGTTCGTGGAACAGCGTGTGGATGGGCGCGCCCGGAAACAGACGACACAACGACGCCAACACGCTCTCACCGCCGCGCGTGGACACCAGCCAGTCATGCACCAAGGCCACCCGCCGCTCGGACAGCTCGGGCGGAAGCATTGGCAGGGGACCCAACAAGACTCACCTCCGTCAGGGTGCGCCCTATGGCCCCCACCACCGCGCCCCGTCAACGGGAAACGCGCCAGGACGCATTGAAGGCTCACGGGGCCGGTGATACGCACCAGGACCGTGACGTCATGAAGCTGCGCCTCTCCACCTTCCTCGCTTGTCTTGTGCTCGGGGCGCTGGGTTGCCCCCAGACGCAGCCCAACGACAACGAGTCGCCGCCCCCGGGGTGCGTCGTGGACAACGACTGCCCCGACGGGAAGGTCTGCGCGGATGGGGTCTGCACGCTGCCGGGCCTCAGCAGCTCCTCCTCCAGCGGGACCGCCTCCACCACCACCGCCTCCTCGTCGTCGTCCGGAGGTGCGAGCAGCTCGGGGTCTTCTGGGGACTCCACCTCGGGAGCGAGCTCCTCGTCGGGTGGATCCTCCTCGGGGGAACCCGGGTCCTCCACAAGTTCGAGCTCGTCGGGGGGCGGCAGCTCGGGCGCGTCGTCGAGCGCGTCTTCGTCGTCCGGCGGTGGTGCATCCACTTCGTCGTCGGGCGCGCCCTCGTCGTCGTCCTCTTCAGGGGGTGCTTCGTCGTCGTCCAGCGCGTCGTCGGCATCGTCCTCTTCGTCGTCATCATCGTCTTCTTCTTCGTCGTCGGCGTCCTCGTCCAGCAGCTCGGGCGGGGGGACCGCGCGTTGCGACCAGTCCGTCAACGGGGCGCGCTTCGGCCTCTGTGACGCGGCCGTTTCCGTCCCGCTCAACACGGGTCAGGGCGCGCGCTGGTCGGTGCAGGGTGAGCTGGAGTTGGTCCCCGGTGCGGCTGCCGGCGCCCGCTACGAAATCGTGGGCGGCACCATCACGCCCGGGCCATGACAGGAGTGTGCAGCATGCGTGTGAACATGTCCCTCGTCGTTGCGTTGATGCTCGCCGCCAGTGTGGCCCAGGCCAACACACCGGGCTCCGTCATCTACCGTGCCACACTCCTGGACAACGGCTCCCCGGCACCAACCGGCATGTACACCATCATGTACCGGCTGTATGACGCGCCGACGGGCGGCAATGTCATCGGCACCATCGGCGACCACCCCGTGCAGGTCAACGACGGCCTCTTCCAGGACGACATCGGCGCGCTGTTCTCTTCGCCGACGCCGGACGCGTATCTCTCGGTCAGCGTGCGCGACCCCGTCACCAGCGCGTACGACACGCTGCCGCGCGTGCGCGTGGGCGCCGTTCCGTTCGCGGTGCGCGCGTCGGTGGCGGACGTGGCGGACTACGTGCACTGGAATGACGTCGACGGGAAGCCGGAGCTGCTGCAGGGACCGCAGGGGCCGGAAGGACCGCAGGGGCCGGAGGGTCCCCAGGGGCCGGAGGGTCCCCAGGGGCCGCAGGGCCTTCAGGGGCCGCAGGGACTGCAGGGACCACAGGGAAACACGGGCCCGCAAGGTCCGACGGGAAACACCGGTCCGCAGGGGCCGCAGGGCATCCAAGGGCCCGCGGGCAACACGGGTCCGCAGGGGCCGGCAGGTGAGTCGGTGGTGGGCGCGTCGGAGCCGGCGGGAACGAACTGCACCTACGGAGGCAGCGCGTTCACCGTGGGAGGGGTGACAACGTACGCGTGCAATGGTGCGCCGGCGCCAAGGATGGCCGAGAGCAGCGCTTCCCATACCGAGGTCATCCCGTTCCTCCCCTGCACGCACCCAACAGGCGCCGAGGTGACGATAACGGCGCCGACAGCGGGCCGGGTCGTGGTGCAGGCCACAGCGCACGTCTCGCTGAAGCACGTACAGGGTACCGCGGACAAGATTGAGCTCGTGATCGCGCGAAGCAGCTCGAGTTGCACCGAAGAAGCCACTGGGGCCAACAATTGGTTCGAGATCCCAGCGCCCTACCCGACGGTTTCAGAGGCTACCCAGCACACCGTGGTCCTTCAGGAGGTGTTCCAGGTGGGGGCGGGGGACCACACATTCTACTTGAACGGCTGGTCCTGGAGCGGCGACGGTGAGGCTGGGTCCGCGAACGCTGACACGTTCTACCAGACCTACCTTCAGGCCGCGTTCTTCCCGCAATGATGCTTCGCGCCAGGCCCCGAGACGCTACTGGCATGTTGCATTGAGGGATACGTATTGCGCGTTGAACGCGCCGGCGCAGACGAACGACGCTGTTCCAGGGTCGTTCAGAAGCGTGCCGGATATCAGCGTCGACGCGGCGCGGAATGTGGAGGGCGCCGCAGCTTGCACCGCCACTGGCGCATTCAAGCTCGAGTTGCGGAACGTCGCTGAGTCACCCGTGCGATAGAGCCCCACCGCCGTCGCGGTTGGACCACCGGCGGCGGTGAGGGTGACGGACTCGAACAGGGGATCGGCGGGTTCTGCGCCAACCAGGACGCCATGCGCGTTCGTGCATGACACATCCGCCGACGAACGCGTCACCCTTGGAGACGGCGTGAGTTCGATGAGGTATCCCTGGCAGGAGTCGGCACTGGTTACGACGACGCTGACGTCCGTCATCTCCGCCCCGCACTGCGATGCCACGACGCCGATTGTCGTGTTTGCGTCAATCGCGGTGACGCGAACTGCCCTCACGTGACCACTTGACTGGGTGCACGCCAGACCGCGGGCGTTGACCGCCCCTGCAACACCGATGATGACATCAGACAAATCAAGGGTCGCCGACGTCAGATTCACGCCCGTGGACTCGGCACCGCTAACGCTCACTGTCACAGACCTCAGCTCCACGGTCCCACCAGCGATATCCAGCCCGCGTGCGAGGCCGGACGGCGCAGTTGCACTCAAGACCACGTCCACCAAACGCAAGCCATCTGCGTTCCCGGACACGGCAGTGGCCTTGGTTCCGCCACCCCGGTTGTCCACCGTCAGCGCTCGAAGCTCGTTGTTGCCAGCAAGCACGATGGTGCCGGACACACCGTCGAAGGATGAAGACACGACGGTGGCTCGCCTTCCAGCACCCTCGATATCAACGTAGGGGAGCAGCGCGAGACTCGAAGTGCCGAGATCGTATGTGCCGGGCTCCAGTTTGATGAGGTAGGGATTCTGCGCTGTCGCGTCGGATGCGTCCGCCACCGCATTCACAAGCCTCTGTCCAGCCTGCGCTGCGTCGCCGGGGACTGTAGGAACATGCAGAGTCCGAGTGAACGAGTTGGTACGGTCCGGATCACACGTCACAGAGCCGTCAGCCGCGATCCCGGTAATGAAGGAACCGGGCGCGCAGGCGCTCGATACCCTTCTTTGAACGTACGTCTCATCGATCTCGATGACCGTCGCTGTCCCAGTACCGCCACTTGAAAGGCCTGGCCCGACGTTCAGAGAAGTGATGCCGGTCGCTTCGCAAGCCACCTGTCCCGCCTCGTCAATGCTCGACACCGCGAACCCAGCGGCACACGCTCCCGAAACGCGCGCCTGCACAACCGTGGGGTCGACCCCGAGCGTTAGCGCACCGCTGGCCCCACCGCCGAGAAGACCACTCCCTGCCGTCACCGACGTGATGTCAGCTTCAGACGTTCCAACGTCACAGAGCAGATCTCCGGTGGCGTCGTCAAACCCGACGGCAAACTGCCCCTCCGGGCAACCCGACGGGAAGGACGTCAAACCCTTCCAACTCACAGGCGCCGTCGCCGGGTCCGCGTCTGACAAGGCGTCACGCGCTACCCATTCCGCTGCCGGTCTTCCTCCCAATTGCAGCGCGTTGATCGCGGAGTCCGCAGCGCCGCAGTAGAGCGCGTAGGGAGACGAGCCCAGCGGTTCCGCCGAAAGAACCTCGCCGTCAACCGTGATCTCAACGCGTGCGGCTGGGTGCTGTTGCAGAAGCAAGGGGAGTCCGGCTCCGGTCGCGTCGAGATCCAGGCTGAAGACACCGCTCTCCACGACGACGCTGGGATAGGTCTCGTCGTAGAATGCAGCATCGCCGTCAATCAGGCGAACGCGAAACGTAAAAAGGCCATCCTGCAATCCACCAGCATCCTCTCGAAGGACGCCTTGGATGTTGATCTTCTCGGGTGGCGTCGCAGACGACGGAGGCGCGTAGCCTGCGATGACCGCGATCATCGCCGCCGGAAGCGCGCGAGAAACGATGGTGCGTGGGTTCATGGGTGTGACCGCGTCTGCGCCGGAATCCCGGGCTCGACGTAGCTGTTGGGTCCCGTCGGCCGCCCGCCCAACGGCGATCCGACATTGAGGTAGAGGGTTCGACCGTTGCCGTCCAAACGCGCTCCTCCACCGACGGTCACTCTCAGTCTGCCCGGACTCTCATACGGGCCAGATGAGGTGCCGCCGGACGAGCCGGACGAAGATGATCCTGAGCTTGCGTCGGAAGACGTCGAGTTCCCGCCGCTGGAAGACGAGGACGCGGTCGACTCGATTCCGGCATCTGGGCGCGTACCCTGGACGCAGACTTCGCGCTCGACGTCGCAGTAGTACCCCGGCTCGCATTCCGAGTCCTCGTGGGAGAAACACGTGGCCGCCTTGAAGTAGTTGCAGGCTCCCACAAGGACCAACACCGTCCCAACGCCAACAACGCGCCGCGTCCTCCCCCATTTGCGCCGCTCCATGGAATCCGATCCCTGTGCCCCTTCCGGGGGGCGGGATCTAGCGCGAAACGCGCGGTCGGAACAGCGGGCGACCGGGCGCCGACGACGTTTCGACGACGCGCAACAGCTTCGAGATCCCCGGAGAAATAATCCACCCCTCGTCGCTGTTTCCTCCGCGCTGACGCGCACGCCCGGCGTTGGGAGGGAACGTGAGAATCATCCTCGCAGCCTCCGGATCTCGGGGCGACGTGCAACCGATGGTCGCGCTCGCCGGTGGGCTTCAGGCGGGTGGCCACAGCGTCCTGGTCTGCGCGTCACCCAACCATTCGGACTGGGTCCGGGAACGCGGCGTCCCGTTCCTCCCGATGGGTCGCGACTTCCACAGCTACGTGCGCGAGCATGCGTGGCGCGCGAACGCCAACCCCATCGAGTTGCTCCAGGGGGTCGCGAAGCTGCTCGAGTCCGAGGTGGAATCGCAGTTCGCCAGCCTGCTGCCGGTCGTCAAGAACGCGGACCTCGTCGTGGGGGGCTCGGTGCACCTGGCGGCCGCGTCGGTGGCGGAGCTGATGGGGGTGCCCTACCGCTACCTGTTCTACTGCCCGCAGTTCCTGCCCTCGTCGGAGCACCCGCCGTGGATCCTGCCGTGGTCGTCGCTGCCTACGTGGGCCAACCGGCTCTCCTGGCAGGTGGGCCAGTCGGCCATCGAGATGACGGTGCGGCCGCTCATCAACCGCCTCCGCACCCGCCTGGGCCTGCGCCCCATCCAGGACGTGCTGCGACACCTCGTCGGCAGCCAACCCATCCTCGCCGCGGATCCCGCCCTCAGCACCGTCCCCGCCGACGTGGAAGTGCCCGTGCTGCAGACCGGCGCGCTGCAGTGCCCCGCGTCCGGCCGGCTCCCTGACGACGTGGAAGCGTTCGTCCTCGAGGGCGAGCCACCCGTCTACATCGGCTTTGGCAGCGTACCGGACCCCAACCCCAACCGCACCGCGGACCTCATCTTCGAGAGCATGTGGGCGCTGGGAAGACGCGCGCTCATCTCCGGCGAGTTCGCCACGCTCAACGGGCTCAAGGTCCCGCCGCACTGCAAGCTCATCCCGCCGCTGGACCACGCGCTGCTCCTCCCGCGCATGGCCGCGGTGGCGCACCATGGCGGCGCGGGGACCACGTCGGCGGCGGCCCGCGCAGGAGTGCCACAGGTGGTGGTGCCGCACCTCATGGACCAGCACTACTGGGGCCACCAGGTCTTCACGCTGGGCATGGGGCCCAGGCCCATCTGGCGACGTCACCTCACCGCCCGCCGCCTCACCCGCGCCCTCCAGGAAGCGCTGGCCAACTCCCAGATGCGCGCCCGCGCCCGCAGCATGGCCGCGCGCCTCCGCGCCACCGACCCCGTCCGTGACACCGTCGGCGCGCTCCTGCGTGGTCTGCCGCAGAAGGCACCGGTGCGTCGTCAGGGCGGGAGCGCCGACGGACCGGCTGCGCGCGCGATCTGACGTGTTGTGCCGGGCGAGCACACTGAGTCTGCGGTTTCGACGATCGGACGGGCCTGACAACGACGTGGCCCGGGCCAAAGCGGTGCTTCGCTGACCACGAGTCACGCGGGCACGTTTGCGCTCCGCACCGCACTCCAAAGCGAGCGCCGCCGCGCCTGTGAGGACATTGCGCTCGCAGGGCCGGCCCGACGCGAAGGTGCGGGTCAGCGACGAACCGGCGCCTCGTCACGCCCCAGCAGGGCCAGCGCAATGGCGCGCATCAGACGCCACGGCGCATTGAGCCACGCCGCCACCGCGTCCTTCACCGTGACGTGCGCGGGCTCCAACGCCTCGGGAACACCGTAGGCCAACGCCGCACCGACGAGCAGCGGCGCCGTCATCCCCGCCGCAAAGCGCCACCACACCGGCTCCATGGCCACGAACAACGGAAACCCCACGACGAGCAACGCCACCAACCCCGCCGCCATGGCAGTGCTCACTCCACCCGAACGCATCCCGCCCGCCGCCGTGGCCAACACCACCGCCAACGACGTTGCGACCAGCGGCACCGCCGTTCCCAGCGCCAGCTCCGGCTCGATGAGGGTGAGGCCAAGCAAGGAGAGCGCAGCCGCCACCACGCCGGCCGCACCACCGCCCACAAGACCCACGCGCACGCGGGACGGCGCCGGCGCGAGCGTGGGAGTCGCGCGCGCGCTGATGGGGGCAGGAGGGGGAGGATTCTCGACGGTGCTCATTTGCCCAGCGCGTCCCGGACCTTGTGCGTGATGGCCAGGATATCCATACTCCAGGCCACCAGCATATGGAGCAGCGCCCCGTAGAGGAAACTGCGCTCCTTCAACGCAAAGATCCCCAGCGCAATGCCCGCCACCACGCTGCCCAACGCTTCAGGCTCCGGCTTGCCCACGTGCATGACGGCGAACGGGATCGTCGCCACCAGCACGCTGTACCAGCCCAGCGTGCGGAACAGGCCAAAACCCATGAAGCCGCGGAAGAAGAACTCCCAGCCGATGAAGTAGAGGCCGTAGGCCAGCTCGTAGATGAGGATGGGCAGGACGCTGCCGCCCTTCCCCGTGAAATAGTTCACGGCCTCCGTGCCCGCCCACCCGTTCATGGGATAGGTGCGCTTGAAGGCGTCAAAGAAGCTCACCGTGATGACCACGGGCAGGAACCCTGCGAAGATCCCCAAGGTCCATTTCAGGCCACTGCGCCAGTTGCCCAGCCCCGCGCCGAGGTCCGCGGGTTTCACCTTCAGCAGCCAACACCCCAGCAACAGCGGGATGAGGAAGAGGACGATGGGCCCGCACAGGAACCAGTAGAGGTGCGCGAAGATGGGCTTGAGGTACGGGTTCCAGTCAGCGATGCGAGGCTTGATGTCGCGGTCGAACGCGCCGAGCGTGCAGTGGATCTGCGTGAACACGAGCCACCCGCCGCAGAACGCCATCAGCGCGCAGGCCCGCACGTCCACCGTGGCCGTGATGACGTCCCACAGCCGGATGAAACGCGTGGGGAGCCGAATGCCCGCCTCAAGAGGATCCGGAAGGCCGGTCCGCGGCACCACCGCAAACGGCACTGACTGGGGCTCGGGCGGGAGCTTTTCCGACGGGAGACTCACGGCGGCGGGCTGTTACCGCACCCCCATCCACAGGCGCAAACCCGCCCGGCTGCAACCCGGGCGCCTTCCCGTCTATAACCGGAGCCGTGCAATGCCCCGGCTGCAAGGCGTTTGTCCCCATCAACTTTGAAAACCCGCGCTGCAAGCGGTGCGGCCGCCTGCTTCCCACCGGCGACGGCCCCGCCCCCGAAATCAGCAGTCCCACGCTCGAGGTGGCCACCGGCGTGGCCATGTTCAGCCCCTCGCGCATGGCGGCGGGCATCTTTGACGTCGTGGAGCTGACGTTCGCGCCCAGGGATGGCTGGGAGCGCTCGCTCTCGCAGGGCGGTGTCTTCCTCGGGGAACGCTCCAGCGTGGGCATTGCGGCTGTGGTGATGTCCGGCGTGGCGGCGTTGTGCACGGCCACCGGCATGGCCACCGTGGGGCTGAGCTATGGCGTCGAGCCGTACGTGACCACGCGGACCTGGTCGACCCTCTGGATCTTCCTGCTTCCCCCGGCGTGGATTGCGCTCGGATACTTCGGACTCAAGCTGGGACGGAAGTTCGTCGAGAAGGTGTTGCCGAGGGTGGACGACAAGAAGGAGGCCAAGCAGAACGCCTCCCGCGTGGCCGTCCTGGGCGGCGCGCCCGCGCTGTTCAGCTCGTTTGCCGCGGTGCTCTGGGTGCTGCCCGACCTGGGACCGCTCCTCTCCCTCGGCGCGCTCGCGTACGCACTCCATGCGTCATTCCAGGGAATCTGGCGGGGCTCCGGCGTGCTGGGGGACCTCGACGCGGCGGCGAGGAAGAAGCTGCTCTTCACCCTCGCCGTCCCGCTGACCGCAGCGTACAGCCTCCTCGGCGGGCTCGGGCTCATCCTGCTCATCGTGCGGGAGTAGCGAGACAGCTGAACGAGTGTCGGGAATTCAGACAGGCTGACCGGAATTCGGACAGGCTCAAAGGCTGCTCCACTCGGACTGCCCTTGAGCCCGCCGGTTGGCACTGCGCGTGCTCCGCGTTTCCCGCCCCCCCGGCCCCATGGACAAAACCAGCCAGGCGGCGTGGCCACAATGCCTGGCTGGGGGGCTAAGACACAGTGGGGGTTGGCACAGGAGATAAGCTTCGGAATTGCCAGATTCTGTCCGGGAAACCAGCGGCCCACGGGCCCGCTGGCGCCACATACGTAACCGGCCCGGCTTCACGGGGGCCGGCGCAGTCGCTTCACGGGCGTATGGGATGTACCACCCTCACACGGTGGGCCGGACGGGCGCGGAGGAAGGCCGCGGTCATCGTAGCAGCCGCGAATCAAATGGGACCCGCGGTGGGGAATCCCGTTCTTCTTCGTGGAACCAAAATCCAACCAGGAGACGGAAAGACGAGCCAGCGAAGACGTAGACGACAAAGGCAGAGGCGGAAGGTGCCAGCGAGATGAGAAACGCGAAGCGGGTACCAGGCGCGCCACGCCAACGATGAAAACGAGAGACAGGTACCAGCGCCGCGATTGGCGCGCGCAACGCATTCCCCTGCGGTTTTTCCCCCGTTGGCCTCCGAGCCAAGAGTTCCAAGCGCCAGACGGAACAGCAGACCGCATTCCACGACGTACGTCGGAGACACCCGCTCGACGGAGAGCCGCTCGAGGGACCGATCGAAAGAAGTGGCCCCACAAGGTGCGGCGACACGCGCCAGACGAAGACCGCCTCCGGGGACAGGTCGAAAGAAAAAGGCCCGGCGTTGTCACCGGACCCTTCTCGCCACGCTGCGGGTTCAATCAGTTGAGCGCGGTGTCCAGGTACAGCAACACGCCGCCCACCACGGCCAGCGCCGCGCCCGCCACCAGCGAGCCAAAGCCGAACACGCTGTTGGGGCTGATGAAGCGCTGCGTCGACGTGGCCGCGTAGAAGTCCTGCGGATTGGCCAGCGTTACCGCGCCGATGATGAGGCCGATGGTGCCCACCGCCAACGACGCCCAACCCGCCACCGACAACCAACCCCAACCCTTCTCCTCCGCAGCCGCAGCGGGCGGCGCGGCAGGAACCGGCGCAGCGGGCTCGACA
>JBFMGU010000235.1:0-16677 GCA_040752415.1 Myxococcota bacterium | reverse complement strand
TACAGATTGGCCGGTTACGTATGGGAGCCAGCGGGCCCGTGGGCCGCTGGTTTCCCGGTCGGAATCTGGCAATTCCGGTGCTTATCTCCGTGCCAACCCCCACTGTCTCTTAGCCCCCCAGCCAGGCATTGTGGCCACGCCGCCTGGCTGGTTTGTTCTTGGGGCCGGGGGGGCGTGGTGGCGCAAAGCACAAGCAGTGCCAACCCACTTCTCGACGGAAACCGCGTGTAAAGGCCCTCCAGACCTGTCTGAATTTCGGACAGGGTGACTGAAACTCAGACACCTGCGAGGTCCAGTTCGGGTCGCGTCGGGACGCCACCGGATGTTTCCGAGGCGCAGTCACGGCCCAGCCGAGAGCGGCGCCGCCCGGGTCACTCCTCGCGACGCACCGTGCGGATGATGACGTCGGTGACCACGAGCGCCACGCCAGCGGCCAGGGAGATGCCCGCGGCAAACAGCGCCGCGCCGTAGGCCACATTGGCTCCCACGTTGCCAACCAGCAGCACCTGCGTCTCGCGGTCCGCCACGGTGTAGCTGTCAATGGGGCGCTGCTTGTACGCCGGCGTGGCAGCGGGAAGACGACGACACACCTCGGCGCTCATCGGGGCCGCGGGCGGAGCATTGCCGGTGGCGGTGCGCACCACCTCGCCATAGCCACGGACCTCACCCCAGTAGAGACAGTCCGCGGTGATGCCCAGCCCCAGACCGGTGCTCACGCCCAGCCCCAGGGCCGCCGCGCCAAAGGCCAACGCGGCCACACCAAAGGGCCACAGCTGGATGGCGCGCGTGGCCGCCAGCTGCGCGTCCACCACGGTGTAGCTGCCGGCCTGCACGTCGAGGGTGGAGCGCCAGGTGGCGTACCCGCCCTTCTTGATGATGATCTCCCGCTTGCCTTCATCCAGGCGCACCGGCTCCTTCATCGGGCTCTGGCCCACCTCGCGACCGTCGACGAGGATGCCGGCGCCGGGCTCGGAGACCTTCAGCTCCACCAGGCCACGCCGCTCGCGCGCCTGACCGGTCAGCACCAGGCCCACCAGGGCGCGCGCCGCGTCGGCAATGGCGGTGATGTTGTCGGGGACCTTGCGGTCCTTGCTGGCCAGCTGCGCCGCCTCCTTCACGCCCACCACGCGACAGGCCAGCAGCACATCCAGCCCCGCCTTGGCGGCGGTGCAGCTGAGCACCTTGTCGGCGCGCGCGGCCTTGCCCAGGTCGGTGAAGCAGCTGGGGTCCTGGCAACCCAGCACCTGCGCGCGTTGCTCCTGGCTGAGCAGCGCGGCCAGGTCGGACTCCGTGATGACGTCGTGGCCGCCCACCTGCTTGGCCTCGCTCACAATCGACTCGTTGATCACCGCCACCAGCGCGCTGTCCAGGCCGGTGGCCTGCAGCGGCGCCACCCACACACGCGGGAGCGCGGCCGCCAACGGTGCAGCCGGCGCGGGCGTCTCCGGGGCCGCGGGCGTGGCGGCGGGAGCAGCCGGAGCGGGAGCGGCTTCCGGCGCGGGTGTCGTCGGCGGCGGCGCGGGCGACGTGACGTCCACCGCGGGAGCGGGAGCGGCCGGCGCAGGCGCAGCGGGAACGGCGGGCGGCGCGGGCGGGGGCGTCTGGGGCGCTTGCGCCAGGAGCTGGATGGAGAACAGCCAAGTGATCGACGAAGTGGTCATCGGTGGTTTCCCGCCGCGGCAACGATTTCGCGGGCCGCGTCCCGACTCAGCAGATAGGCCAGCCCAAGCATGTGAGGCAATGGGCCAGGGCACGGACTCCAACGCTTGCATCAACCCCCGCCGTGCAGCAGAAGAGCCCGCATGGAATTCCAGAGCCCGCACAACCTGTCTTTCGCCGAGGAGCTCTACGAGAAGTTCCTGGCCGACCCCCAGAGCGTGGATCCCAGCTGGCGTCAGCTCTTCGAGAGCTTCTCCAAGGGCAACGGTCACGCCAACGGCCACGGCACCAACGGCTTCGCCGCCGCGCTGACCCTGACCCCCACGCCGGTGGTGCCGCGCGTGGGCGCCGCCGCCGAGCTGCAGGACCGCGTGTTCCGTCTCATTGGCGCCTACCGTGCGCGCGGTCACAAGTACGCCAACCTGGACCCGCTGGGCCTGAAGGCCGGCGCGGGCTCCGGTCCGGACCTGGAGACCGAGGCCTTCTCCGACGGAGAGCTGGACCAGCTGGTTCCCTCCGGCACCCTGCCCGGCCCCGCGGTGGCGCGCGTGCGCGACATGGTGGCCCAGCTGCGCGAGACCTACTGCCGCTCCATTGGCGTGGAGTTCTCGCACATCGAGGACAACACCATGCGGCTGTGGCTCCAGAACCGCATGGAGGCCACGCGCAACCGTCTCACCCTCACCCAGGAGGAGCAGCTCCGCATCCTCACCAAGCTGACGGAGGCGGAGAGCTTCGAGCAGTTCCTGCACACCAAGTTCGTGGGGGCCAAGCGCTTCTCGCTGGAGGGCGGGGAGAGCCTCATCCCGCTGATGGACCTCGTGGTGGACAGCGCCGGCGTGTCCGGCGTGCGTGAGGTGGTCATTGGCATGGCGCACCGCGGACGGCTCAACGTGCTGGTCAACATCATGGACCAGGAGCCGGAGCACCTCTTCGCCGCGTTCGACGACAAGCACCCGGAGGCCTACCTCGGCGGTGGCGACGTCAAGTACCACCTGGGCTACAGCACCGACCGCAAGCTGCCCAACGGCAAGAGCGTGCACCTCTCACTGTGCTTCAACCCCAGCCACCTCGAGTGGGTGAACTGCGTGGTGGAGGGGCGCACGCGCGCCAAGCAGGACCGCTTCTCCCGCGGCAACCCGCAGCAGGTGCTCCCGCTCATCGTCCACGGCGACGCGGCGTTCGCGGGCCAGGGCCTGGTGATGGAGACCATGCAGCTCGCCGCGCTGCCCGGCTATGCCACCGGCGGCACCATCCACGTCGTGGTGAACAACCAGGTGGGCTTCACCACGCCGCCGGAGAGCGCACGCTCCACGCCCCAGGCCACCGACATCGGCCGCATGTTCCACATCCCCATCTTCCACGTGAACGGGGAGGACCCGGAGGCGGTGGCGCACGTCGTGAAGCTGGCGGTGGATTGGCGGCAGACCTTCGGCAAGGACGTCATCATCGACCTGTTCTGCTACCGCAAGTTCGGCCACAACGAGGGCGACGAGCCTTCCTTCACCCAGCCGCTCATGTACCAGGCCATCTCCCGCAAGAAGACGGTGCGGGAGGAGTACATGACCCACCTGCTCAAGCTGGGTCACGTCACCGAGCAGCAGGCCGAGGAGATCCGCGAGAACAAGCGACAGTCGCTGGAGCAGGCGTTGCAGAACGCACGCAATCCCGGCTTCCACCAGCGGCCCATCAGCGCGCTGGCGGGCCTGTGGTCCAAGTACAAGGGCGGCAAGGACGCCGAGACGCCCGAGGTCAACACCGCCATCCCGGAAGACCTGTGCCGCCAGCTGCTCACCTCCATCAGCACCCCGCCGCCGGACTTCGCCGTGCATCCCAAGCTGGTGAAGTTCCTGGAGGCGCGTCGGGAGATGGCGCAGGGCGTGAAGCCGTTGGACTGGGGCGCGGCGGAGGCGCTGACGTTTGCCTCGCTGGTGCACCAGGGCTACCCGGTGCGGCTCTCCGGCCAGGACAGTCGACGCGGCACGTTCGCACACCGTCACGCCGTGCTGACCAGCACCGTCGACGGGAACAGCTACACGCCGCTGCAGCACGTGCGCGCGGGCCAGGCGCCCTTCGAGGTCTACGACAGCCCGCTCAGTGAGGCCGGCGTGCTCGGCTTCGACTACGGCTACAGCCTGGACTACCCCGACGCGCTCATCATCTGGGAAGCGCAGTTCGGCGACTTCGTGAACGCGGCGCAGGTCATCATCGACCAGTTCCTCATCAGCGCGGAGACCAAGTGGAACCGGCTCTCCGGTCTCACGCTGATGCTGCCCCACGGTTACGAGGGCCAGGGGCCGGAGCACTCCAGCGCACGCGTGGGCCGCTTCCTGCACCTGTCCGCGCAGGACAACATCCAGGTGGCCAACGTCACCACGCCGGCGCAGCTGTTCCACCTGCTGCGTCGCCAGGTGCTGCGCCTGTTCCGCAAGCCGCTGGTGCTGTTCACGCCCAAGAGCCTGTTGCGCCACAAGTCCGTCGTCAGTGATCTCGCGGAGTTCAGCCGCGGCCGCTTCGTCCGCCTCATCGGCGACCGCGAGGAGAATGACCGCGCGAAGATCCGTCGCGTGCTGCTGTGCAGCGGCAAGGTCTACTTTGACCTGGACCAGGCGCGGGTGGAGCGCGGTCGTGACGACGTGGCCATCATCCGCCTGGAGCAGCTCTATCCCTTCCCGCTCACCCTGCTGGCCGAGGAGCTGCAGAAGTACGCCGCCGGTACGCCGCTGGTCTGGGTGCAGGAGGAGCCGCTCAACCAGGGCGCGTGGGCGTTCATCCGCGGCAAGCTCCCCAAGTCCATCACCGAGCGCCATCCGCTCTCGCACGTGGCGCGCGCGGAGAGCCCGTCGCCGGCCACCGGCAGCCTCGCCGCGCACAAGCTCGAGCAGTCCATGCTGGTGGACGAGGCGCTGGGCACCAAGCCCTGACCCGTCGGCACCACGTCCCCTGTCCGCCATCACCAGGCTCACCACACCCGGCAACGTCGTCGCGGCGCGTCTGCCCCGGCCGCGCGTACGCCCGCGCACCACTCCTTGAGCTTCAGCGCGTGACGCGGCCGGTGCATGAGCTGGAGCATCCGTCGAACGTCCTGTAGGCGCGTGTGTCTACGCTTGTGACGACGACAAAGAAGCGCGCCACCCGCGTGGCGGTGCTAGATTCGCCACGCCTTCGGGGACAGCGAGGACTCCGTGACGAACAGCATCTTCGGTCACTACCGGATCATCCGTCGCGTGGCGCAGGGCGGCATGGCGGAGATCTACCTGGCGCGTGATCTGCGCACGCCGCGCTGGGTGGCTCTCAAGCGCATCCTCCCCGACCTCGCCGCGCAGCGTGAGTTCGTCACCATGTTCATGGATGAGGCGCGCCTGGTCTCCCGGCTGGATCATCCCAACGTGGCGCGCGTGCATGAGTGGGGTCACGTGGAGGGCACGCCCTTCATGGCCATGGAGTTCCTGGAAGGCCCCACGCTCTCCGCCCTCGTCGCCGACGCGCGCAAGCAGGGCCACGGCCTCTCGCTGGCGTTGTGCTGCTACATCGTGGCGCGCGCGGCGGAGGGACTGCACCACGCGCACATCGCCTGCAATGACGAGGGTGAGCCGCTCAACGTGGTCCACCGTGACGTCAGCCCGCAGAACATCCTGGTCACGCGCCACGGCGAGGTGAAGGTCATCGACTTTGGCGTGGCCAAGGCGGTGGACAACGCCACCAACACGCAGACCGGCGTGGTGAAGGGCAAGATCAACTACATGTCGCCGGAGCAGTGCCAGACGGAGCCGCTGGACGCGCGCACCGACGTGTACTCGCTGGGAGTGGTGCTGCACGAGCTGGTGACCGGCAGGAAGATGCACGCCGGGGATGATCACCCGGTGGTGGTGGTGCGCCGGATCCTGACCGAGGATCCCCCGCGTCCCTCGTCGATCAACCGCGAGGTGCCGCGCTCCCTGGACAGGATCGTGCTGGCGGCGCTGCAGCGGGACCGGCGCAAGCGCACGCGGGACATGCAGGCGTTCGCGGCCGCGCTCGACGAGTGGATCCGCAAGGAGGTGGGTGAGGTGAACCAGTCGCACTTTGCGCGCTGGATGCAGGACCACGCCACGCACCTCTGTCCCACGCCGGGTGTGGGCGTGCTGGCGGAGCTGCGTCCGTTGCCGCCGCCGGTGCCGCAGGACTTCCTGCCGCCGGGCCCCACGGTGCCGGAGGTGCCGCCGGAGCCCACCGAGGTCCTCACCCAGCACATCGTGGCCGCCGACGACGAGAGCCGCGTGCTCCCGCGCGCCCCCCGCATCTCCCGCGACGTGGAATACGACCCGCCCGCCTCCCTCATCCACGGCATGGCGCCGTTCGAGGCGTCCATCTCGCTGCTGCGCAACGTCATTGCGCTCAAGGGCACGCCGCCGGCGTCCGCCTCGTTCAACTGGAACCCCTGGGAGCCGGCGCTGGCGCTCCCCGCCACCATGCGCGCTTTGACCCCGGCGTGGGGTACCGGGCCCGCCTTTGCCATGCCGCAGTTCAACGCGGAGCCCGCGCCGCTGCCGGTGCCCGTGCCGCCGCCCCCCGCGCCCGTCGTGGTGGTGCCGCGCAGCCTGGCGCGTCCGGAGGAGGCGGGTCGGCGGGTGCTGCACTGGCCCAGCACGCCGTTCCATGAGTGGCGGCGTCTGCACGGCGAGCTCGTCGACGACGTGGAGAGCGCTCCGTCGGCGCCGGCCATCCGTCCCTTCCTCTTCGGGCTCGCGTTCCTCACCGCCGCGGCGGTGGGCTGGGCCAGCCTGCGTCCCACGTCGGAGCCCACCCCTGTTCCCGCTCCCGCTGCCGCCGTGCAGCCCGTGGCGCCGGTTCCCGCTCCCGCGCCCGTCGCCACGCCCGCCGTGCCCGAGCCCGCGCCCGTCCCCGCCACCGGTACGCTGCGCATCTTCACGCGGCCCGTGGGGGCGGAGGTCCACGTCGAGGGAACGCACGTGGGGACCACCGGTCGGGATGGCCTGCTGGTTCCGGACCTGCCCATCCGGGATACCGTGGAGGTCATGGTGAGCGCGCGTGGCCACCAGTCCGCGCGGTTCAGCGTGCAGCTCGTGCCCGGGGAGATCACCACGCTCCCGCTCGTGGAGCTGCAGCGCCAGTCCCGTCGTCGCTGAGGGTTGGACGTCGGACGTGCCGTGACGGCCCTGCTTCGTTACGGACTTCTCGACGTGGCCGCGGGCGGTGGCGTATAGAGGCGCCCGCTTGTGAGCACCCCTTCAGGATTCAGCGAATGTCTTTCAATCTGGTTGTGCCTCCGGTGGGCGAGAGCGTGGTGGAAGTCACCATCAGCGAGTGGCAGCGCAAGGAAGGTGACTTCGTCGACAAGGACGAGCTGGTGGTGACGCTGGACAGCGAGAAGACCAGCTTCGAGCTGCCCGCGCCGCAGGCGGGCGTCATCAAGAAGATCTTCAAGAAGGCCGGTGAGACCGCGCCCATTGGCGCCGTGCTCGCCGAGCTGGAGCCGGGTGCACGTCCCGCCGCCGCCACCCCGCCCACCAAGCCCGCCGCCGCTCCCGCCGCGCCGGCCGCCACCCTCCCACCGTTGAGCCAGCCGCCCGCCGCCGCCGTCGGTGCGGGCATGGCCGCCGCGCCGGTGAACCCCGCCGCGCGCTCGCTGGCCGCGCAGCATGAGGTGGACCTGGGCGCGGTGACGGGGACGGGTCGTGGAGGCCGCGTGCTGAAGGAGGACGTGCAGCGCACCATTGAGACGCGCAGCATCCCGGCCCCCGCGCCCGTCGTGGCGCCCGCCCCCGCGCCGCGTCCCACCGGTGACCGCGCCGAGCGCGTGGTGAAGATGACGCCGCTGCGCAGGACGGTGGCCGCGCGCCTGGTGCAGGTGCAGAACGAGGCCGCCATCCTCACCACCTTCAACGAGGTGGACATGAGCGGCGTGATGGCGCTGCGCGAGCGTTACAAGGAGAAGTTCACCGAGAAGCACGGCATCAAGCTGGGCTTCATGAGCTTCTTCGTGAAGGCCGCCATCGAGGCGCTGAAGGCCTTCCCCGCCGTCAACGCGGAGATCCGCGGCGACAGCATGGTCTACAAGGAGTTCTACGACATCGGCGTGGCGGTGGGCGGCGGCAAGGGCCTGGTGGTCCCGGTGGTTCGTGACGCCGACAAGCTCTCCTTCGCCGCGCTGGAGAAGACCATTGCGGAGTACGGCAAGCGCGCCCGCGAGAACAAGATCTCCATGGAGGAGCTGCAGGGCGGCACGTTCACCATCTCCAACGGTGGCGTGTACGGCTCCATGCTCTCCACGCCCATCCTCAACCCGCCGCAGACCGGCATCCTCGGGATGCACAACATCATCGAGCGGCCCGTCGGCGTGAATGGCCAGATCGTCCTGCGGCCCATGATGTACCTGGCGCTCAGCTATGATCACCGCGCCATCGACGGTCGCGAGGCGGTGCAGTTCTTGATCCGCATCAAGGAATGCATCGAGTCCCCAGAGCGCCTGCTGCTGGAGGTCTGAGCCGTGACCGACATCTACGATCTCGTCGTCATCGGCGCGGGGCCGGGCGGGTATGTGGCTGCCATCCGCGCGGCGCAGCTGGGCATGCGCGTGGCCTGCGTGGAGTCCGAGAAGGCGCTGGGCGGCACCTGCCTGCGCGTGGGCTGCATCCCCAGCAAGGCGCTGTTGGAATCCAGCCACCGCTTCCACGACGCCAAGCACGGCTTCTCCGGCCACGGCATCAAGGTCTCCGGCGTGGAGCTGGACCTCCCGACGATGATGTCCCACAAGGACACCACCGTGAAGGGTCTCACCGAGGGCGTGGCCTTCCTGTTCCGCAAGAACAAGGTGGACCGCGTCAACGGCTTCGGCCGCATCACCTCCCCCACCACCGTGGCCGTGCGCGCCGACGACAACGAGCGCACGCTCCAGACCAGACGCATCCTCATTGCCACCGGGTCCACGCCGGTCAGCCTCAAGGGCGTCACCGTCGACGAGAACCGCATTGTCACCTCCACCGGCGCGCTCAGCTTCCCGGAGGTGCCCAGGCATCTCATTGTCATTGGCGCGGGCGTGATCGGTTTGGAGCTGGGGAGCGTGTGGTCGCGGCTGGGCGCCAAGGTCACCGTGCTCGAGTACATGGACCGCATCCTCGCCGGCATGGACGCGGAGGTGGCCAACGCGGCGCAGAAGCTGCTCGCGGCGCAGGGGCTGGAGTTCCAGCTCGGTCGCCGGGTGCAGGGCGCCACGGTGCAGGGCAACGAGGTGGTGGTGGAGCACGCCAACGCCGCGGGAGAGGTGACCACCACGCGCGGGGACCGGCTGCTGGTCTCGACGGGACGCCGGCCCTTCACCGACGGGCTGGGCCTGGATGCGGTGGGCGTGAAGCTGGACGGCCGCGGCCGGGTGGAGGTGGATGGGCAGTTCCAGACCAACGTGAAGGGCGTCTTCGCCATTGGCGACGTCATCCGCGGTCCCATGCTGGCCCACAAGGCGGAGGATGAAGGCGTGGCGGCGGCGGAGATCATGGCCACCGGGCACGGGCACGTGAACTACGCGGCCATTCCCGCGGTGGTCTACACGTTCCCGGAGGTGGCCTCCGTCGGGAAGACCGAGGAGGAGCTGAACGCGGAGGGCGTGCCGTACAAGAAGGGCAGCTTCCCGTTCAAGGCCAACGGTCGCGCCAAGGCGCAGCGCGCCACCGAGGGGTTCACCAAGATCCTCGTGCACGAGAAGACGGACCGCATCCTGGGCGCGCACATCATTGGCCCGCAGGCCGGTGACCTCATCCAGGAGATCGCGCTGGCCATCGAGTTCGAGGGCAGCTCGGAGGACGTGGCGCGCACCAGCCATGCGCATCCCTCGCTGTCCGAGGTGGTGCGGGAGGCCGCGCTGGCCACGCAGGGTCGGGCCATCCACAACTGAGCATGCTGGTCCGCCCCGCGCGTCCCGACGAGATCCCCTGGGTCAACGAGCACTACCGCGAGGTGGACTTCGTGGAGTCCCGCCCGGAGCGCGAGCTGATTGCGATCGCGGAAGTGGAGGGGGAGCGCGCCGGGCTGGGCCGATTGGTGTCCGTTGACGACGAGAACACGGAGCTGGGCGGGATGCTGGTGTTGCCGGCGTTCCGCGGACGCGGGATTGCGGCGGCGCTGGTGCGGTTCCTGTTGGAGCACGCGCGCGGGCGCACGGTGTGGTGCATCCCGTTTGCGCACCTGTCCGCGTTCTACCGGGAGGCGAGCGGGTTTGTTCCCGTCGCCGACGCGGCCGCGCCACCCGCGGTGCGCGAGAAGTTCCGCTGGTGCCAGGCGCACTACGCGCAGCCCACGGAGCTGTTGGTGCGAACGGAGTCGGGCTGAGCTGCGCGTGCCGGCGATGGAGTATCGCGGAACCGCGGCCGGCACTTTCGGACTGCGGTATGAAGTACCGCTTTCCCTCGAGCCCACGAGCCGGGTTCGTCGACGCCGTCGGTCCAAGCCAAAGCGGTACTTCATACCGCAGTCCGAAAGCGCGCAGGCGCGCGGCGACTCCCGACGGTGAACGGAGTCAGTACGCCAGCTCGGCGGTGACCGCGGCGTGGTCGGACAGCTTGCGCCACGGATCCCCGGTCAGGCTGTCCGCCTTCTTGAGGTCCAGGCCGCGGTAGTAGATGCGGTCCAGCCGCAGGAAGGGCGCCCAGCTCGGGAACGTGCGCGCGTGGGCGCCGCGCGTCTTCACGAACGCCTCCTCCACGTCGAGACGCTTGTTCAACATGCTCGTGGCGCGCTCACGCCAGTCGTTGAAGTCCCCCGCCACCACCAGCGGCGCGTCGTGCGGCACAATCTCGTCAATGCGCTCGCACAGCCGCGCAATCTGCAACTGCCGGTCATTCTCCAGCAGCCCCAGGTGGATGCAGATGGCATGCAGCGGCCGGTGGTGGTTGGGCACCTCCAGCACCGCGTGCAACAACCCCCGACGCTCCAGCTTGCTCGTCGAGACATCCACGTTCTCGTGGAAGGTGATGGGGTACTTGCTGAGGATGGCGTTGCCGTGGTGCCCGGAGGCGTACACCGCGTTCTTCCCGTAGGCGTAGTGCGGCCACACCTTGTCCGCCAGGAACTCGAACTGGGACACCGTGGGCCAGTTCAACACGCGCTTGCCGTGCTCCTCGTGGTGGCCCAGCACCTCCTGCAGGAACACCAGGTCCGCGTGCACCGCCTGGATGGACTCCTTGATGGAGTGCAGCACGAACACCTTGTTCCTCGTGCTGAAGCCCTTGTGGATGTTGTACGAGAGCACCGTCAGCCGGGTCTTCTTCATCGCGCCTCAGATCCAGTGTCGGAACATCAGGAGCAGGCGGCCCACCAGCAGCTCCACCCACCTCTGATGCCACGGCACGTACGTGATCTCCTCCGCTCGCTCCAGGTCCCGTTGGAACTGCAACTCCAGGGCCAGACGCCCCGGCGGCGAGGCCACGACAATATCCACTTCGAGATCGTGAATCAGGCTGCGATGGTTGAAATTGCTGCTCCCCACCGTCGCCCAGTCGTCGATCAGCAGGGTCTTCGCGTGGAGCACGCTGGGCATGTATTCAAAGATGCGTACACCTGCGTGCAACAGCGGCCGACGGAACAGGCTCGCGGTCAGGTGGGCCAGGCGCACGTCGGGTTTGCGCGGAATCAGGATGCGCACGTCCACGCCCCGTCGGGCGGCGGCCATCAGCGCGCGGAGGGCGCCGGTACGCGGCACGAAGTACGGGCTGGTCACCCAGATGCGTCGTCGGGCGGCGTCCATGCGGCGCAGCAGGTCGCGGTAGAGCCGTCGACGGGGACGACCCGGCAGGGCCAGCCGCACCAGGCTGCGTGAGCCCGCGGCGCCGGGCGGAGTCAGGATCCTCCGTCGAGAACGCGTGGGCTCCCCCAGCGGCCACGCCTGGTGCCAGGTGCGCTCGAAGGCCCAGGTCAGGCGCGCCACGTCGGGGCCATCCACGCGGATGCCGTTGTCACGCCAGGAATGGGGGCCACGCGCCTCGCGCAGGTGGCACGCCGCAATGTTCATGCTCCCCACGAAGGCAGTCCGCCCGTCGACCACGCAGACTTTGCGGTGGTTGCGCCGGTTGATGCGAAAGAACAGCCACACCAGTCGACGCAGCGGCGGGGAGTGCGGCAGGTGGCGCAGCAGGAAGCGCTCTGGCAGCGGGTTGTGCACGCGTGCCTCCACGCCGGCCTCACGCAGCCGCGGACCAAATCGCGCGGCAAAACCGGGGGAGCCAAAGCCGTCCACCATGATGCGCACGCGCACGCCCCGTCGCGCGGCATCCATCAGCGCGTCGGCCACCCGACGACCCAGCACGTCGTCCCGGTAGATGTACGCCTCCAGGTCCACGGCGTGGCGCGCGGCGGCCACGGCGTCCAGCAGCGCGGCAAAGTAGCCGTCGCCCTCGTCGTAGACCTGCTCGCGAAGCCAGCCGCCCGCGGCCCACACCCGCGGCGCCACCCACGGGAGGGAGGGCTGCTGCGCGCCATCCGTGGCGTCGGGATCCATCACGGTCAACGCTCCGCTGGCGGCTGTCCTCCTACGGTCTATTCCCCGTCGGGGCGCGGGCAAGCGGGGGGTGGAGCCGGGGCATGATGTCGACGGGGCTGGGGCGCGGGCTTGCACATGGCGGAGACGCGGGCCAACCTCCCGCCCCGTCTGCACTTCCGCCCGGTCCGCCGCGGCGTTTTGGGGAGCACTTCCATGTCCGTGACCACGCTGGCCAGAAACCTGTCCGCTGATGGGCGTCTCAGCTCCTGGGATGCCATGAAGGTTGTCCAGGAGGCCAAGACCTCCGGGACCGCCGGCGCCGAGGAGGTCAAGAAGCTCCTGGCCGACCCCGGCTTTGCCGCCCTCATCACGCCGGGCGCGCGTCGCCAGCTCTCCAACTTCGTGTCCGCGGCCGCGCCCACGGGCAACGCGCTGGGCGCCCTCCCCGACGGCACCAAGCTCTTCCTCAAGCAGGGCGTGTTCGTCCCCGCGCCCGACGCTGCGCTGCCCGCCACCCCCAAGGCCTACGGCGAGACGGTGTACCAGGCCGCGCGCATGTTCGCGGAGCCGGGGATGGACGTGGCGGCCAAGCTCTCGCTCGCCGACAAGAGCGCGGTGGTGGAGCGCACGCTGGTGGGTCTGCGCCAGTGCAAGGCCGGCCCCAACACGCCCGCCGGCTACGACGGTCCCAGCCAGGCGGCGCAGCAGCGCTCCGCTTCCGCCACGGTGCTGCGGGAGATCATGGCCAGCCTCAAGGGCGCGGAGCCGCAGGGCCGGCTGTTGCAGGACAAGGTGCTGCGGGAGCTGGTGGACATGATCCACGCGGAGACCAACCCCGGCCTGCGCGACCACATGGCCTTCCACCTCAACGCGCTGAAGGACACGCTGCCCACGCCGGAGCAGCGCGCGCTGGTGGAGAAGGCGTTCCAGAAGTTCGCGCCCACCACGCCGCCGTATGACCAGTGGTTCAAGGACGGCAACAACCAGCTCAACGTGGTGTGCCACACCGGCGGAGAGTTCTTCCAGAGCGAGGTGGACACCTGGAAGCGTGAGGGCTTCAAGGTGGTGCAGGAGGGCGACTACAGCAAGCCCACCATCCTCGAGAAGGAGCTGCGCGGGGACAACGGCCAGGTCACCAAGGTGCAGCTCAAGATGTTCAACGGCGACCACGGCACCTTCGACGACATGGACGACCCCAAGACGCACGTGGTGGCGTATTCCGGCCACTCCGGCTGGGGCAAGAACATGCCGCGCCAGCTGCGCAACGCGCCGGAGATGGCGGGCGACAAGAAGGTGCTGCTCATCCACCAGTGCTGCGGGCAGGGCATCACCAACAAGATCCGCGACAAGTACCCGGAGGCGGACCTCGTCACCACGCGCTACAGCAGCTACGAGCACGAGGACCACATGGCCTTCAAGAGCTTTTTGGACGGCGTGGCCAACCGTCGCTCGTGGGATGACATCCACACGCGCATCGAGAACGGGCACTACCGCAACAACTACGTGACGCCCGCCGACGAGTTCACGCGGATGAAGACGCATGACCGCGACCACGACGGGCGCGCGGACGTGCTGGACAAGGTCTTCGACTTCGACACCTTCGACGTCCCCGGCGACACCGCCACCGCGTTCGTGCCCAACGAGGCCAGCCGTCGTGACAAGGTGCTGGCGGGGACGCGCGTGCACAACGCCAGCCAGATTGTGAACACCACGCTGGGCTTCAGCCACTACCTGGAGCACATGGAGAAGGGGAACCCGTTCCTCAGCGGCGGCTTCTTCACCGCGGCCCCCGGCAGCGCCGACGAGAAGAAGATGGTGCGCGTGGTGGAGAAGAACGTGGACCTCAAGGCCATGGGCGTGGACGCGCAGCGCGCGGGCATCCCCTCGGGCGCGCAGAAGGTCTACGAGATCCAGCTCAACAGCCGCTACGCGCACGCCTCCGAGGAGGTGGTGAAGGCCGCCGCCTTCGTGGAGGTGGGCATGAAGTACGCCAACGGCTCCAGCAAGGGTGAGCGCATGCTGCAGAGCCTGATGCTGGTGGCGCACTCGCTGAACGTCGACGAGGAGTTCGGGCGCGAGGAGATGATCTTCGACAACCTGAAGAAGTTCTACAACCTCCCGGACAGCATCACCTTCAGCGACGCGCGGCGGTATCTCTCGTCGGACAGCCACGTGTACGCGGGCAGCCAGCAGGGCCTGCGCGAGTGGAAGACCAAGCTGGGCGCCGCGGGCATGGAGCAGCTGGAGAAGGCGCTGAAGGACGGCGGCCAGGTGTGAGCTTGGCCCGGGGGGGGCTGGTTTACCTCAGTCAGTCCCAAAGGGTCTGTGGCGCGGACATTCCTGTTACATTCCTGTCTGCGATGCGCGACCGGATGGGCTCCAATCAACAGCCAGCCCGAACGGGAACCGCGGTAGGCACTGGGAAGCGGTGCAGCCACGTCCCAGCCTCCTGATTTCGTATCTGGGTGGTGGTTCCGCTCCACGCCACAACACGGTCACCGACGGAAGACGGAGTTCCGGCGACATGACCACCCGGGTGGGCGCTGAAGCACACACACGGTGCGCGGACGTGCCCACCTGGGCCGACTCCCCGGCCCCGAGACCCAACTCCGGGTGTTCAGGATCACAACTCCGACGCCCCGAGACCCAACTCCGGTGATCTGGGTCACAACTCCGACGCCCTGAGACCCAACTCCCCCGGTCCAGGGCCCAACTCCCCCGACCCGGAGACCCAACTCCCCCAAGTCCGAGGCCCCGGAGGCCCGCTACTTCAGCTTCCCCTTCAGCAGGTCGCCCAGGGTGCCAAAGCCCTTGCCCGTGGGCGCCTGGCTCTTGGCCATGTACGCCGCGGCCTCCGCGCGCTCCTCCGCGTGCTCGGCGCCGCTCTTGCTCAGGCGCACCTTCCCGTCGGCGCGGACCTCCTGCACCACCGCCTTGAACGTGGTCCCCGCCGGGAAGCTGCGACGCAGATCCGTCCCGCGCGGCACGCCCAGCTCACCGGCCGGCACCAGCCCGCGACCGTCCGCCCACTTCACGAAGATGCCGAACTGCTCGTGCTTGTCGACGGTGACCTCCAGCACCGCCCCCACCGCGGGCGGCGCGGGGCGGGCCGGCTTCTCGCGCGGGGCCTTCGCTTCCGTCGGCGCCACGGGCTCGGGCTCGCGCTGCGCCACGCGACCGAGCACCCGCAGGCCCGCCGGCGCCTCGCCGGTCGGGGCCTCCAAGCCCTCGGCCTCGGCGTCGGGCATGAACGCCAGGGAGATGCGACGCTGCTCGCGGTCCACCCCGTCCACGCGCACCGCCACGTCCTGCTCCGGCTTCACCACGTCGTGCGGGTGGGCCACGCGACGACCGAACGCGCTGACGTGGATGAGCCCCTCCACGCCGGGCACCAGCTCCACGAACGCGCCAAACGGCTGCACGCGCGTCACCTTCCCGCGCACCACCGTGCCTTCGACGAGCGCCCCGGTGACCACGTTGAACGGGTCCTCGGCCAGGGCCCGCATGGACAGGCTGATGCGCTCACCCTTGCCGTCCTTGCCCGGCTCGATGCGCATCACCTCCACCTCCACCTCCTGCCCCACACGCACCACGTCCTGCGGACGGTTGCGGCCGTAGGCCAGCTCACCAGCGGGGACCAGGCCCTCCACGCCACCCACGTCGACGAACGCGCCAAAGTCCCGCACGTTCACCACCGTGCCCTTGAAGCGCGCGCCCACGCTGAGCTTCTTGCGCGTCTCCGCGGCGCGCACCGCGGCTTCCGCCTCCAGGATGGCCTTGCGGGAGAGCACGGCGTCCTTGCCGTCGCGCAGCTCGGTCACCTTGAAGGACAGCTTCCGGCCCATCATGGTGTTCGGGTCGTCAATGCGGCGGGTGTCCATCTGGCCCAGCGGACAGAACGCGCGCGTGCCGGACACGTCGACCACGTAGCCGCCCTTGTTCACCTCCACGACGAGGCCCTCCACCGGCACCCCGGTGCGCGCGGCCTCCTCCAGCGCGTAGCGGCCCGCCAGTCCCTTGCCCGCGCTCTTGCCCATCACCACCGTGCCGCGCTCCACGCGCAGCGCGAATCCCTCCAGCGTGTCGCCCACCTTGACGTCGGGCTTCTCGCCGGGCTCGGCCAGCTCGCTCAGCTCCATGAGTCCGTCGACGCCGCCGCCCAGGTCCACGGTGACGCGCTTCTCACCCACGTGGGTGACCTTGCCGCCCACCCGGTCGCCGGGGTGCACCTGCTTGCGGGGCGCCCTCAGCGCCGCCTCCATCATCCCGGCAAACGACTCGTCATCATTCTGCTGCGTCGGATCCACCACGTCACACTCCAGGGACACGGGCCTGATGCGACCCGGTGGGCGTTCCTACCCGCAAACCCGCCCCATTCCCACCCTCCCTGCGCCGCCACCGTGTCCCCGACGCCAAGGCCGGTGTCCCCGCAGGCACGCGTGTCCACCACCCTCGCGCTCACGCCTGGCCTCCCGCGTGGCGCCCGCGCGCGGATCCGGCCTGCTGGCGGCGGCGGGGAAGCAACCGGGGGTGCTGAACCGTTTCTT
>JBFMGU010000234.1:0-16684 GCA_040752415.1 Myxococcota bacterium | reverse complement strand
AAGCAGGTGTACGCCATGGGCAGCTCCGTGGGCGCGGCGTCCATCTTGATCGCGCTGCCGGGAATGCCTCGGCTCGCCGGGGTGATTGCGGAGAATCCCATGTTCAGCTTCCAGCGGCTCATCACGGAATCACCCGCGGCGCCGGAGGGTGTGCCTCGGTGGTTCAATGAGCTGCTCCTTGGAATCACCATGCAACGCGGCGCATTCGACGGACTGCTCAGCCCGGCGAGCTCCCTGCGTCTGTGCAACACAACCCCGGTCTTCTTCATCCACAGCAAGCACGACAACGTCGTTCCCTATCAACAGACCCAGGAGCTCGCCCAGCTCTACCCGGGTCCGAAGACGGTGTGGTTGGCGGAGGATGGCAACCACGGTTCCATCTGGGATGTCGACCATGGTGCGTATGAGAAGAGGCTCGCGGACTTCCTGGATGCTGCGCGCCGGTCCCGGGAAGCCACGGTGACAACGATGAATCCCAAGGAGAAACCATGAAGTACCTCTTGATGACCTACTTCGAGGAGCGCGACGCCTCCCGCATCACCCCCGCCGAGATGAAGAAGTTCATGGAGGAGGTTTCGGCGTTGACGTCGGAATTGGAGAAGAACGGCCAGCTCCTGGACACCCACGGCCTGCAGCCCACCAGCACCGCCACCACGGTGCGCGTGCGCAACGGGAAGCGGATGGTCACCGATGGACCCTTTGCGGAAACCCGCGAGGCCCTGGGTGGCTACTTCCTCATCGACGTGAAAACGCTCGACGAAGCCATCGACATCGCCGCGCGGCTCCCGTCCACGCGTGGCGGTTCCACGGAGATCCGCCCCATTGCCACGTACTCTCCGGGCAAATGACGCATCAGCGTTGCGACGGGATGCGGGCGCTCACTGCTGCGGCACGGGATGCGACTCGAGCACGGTCCGCTCGCTGCCCACGTCGATCCAGATGCGCGCCTGCACCGCGTCCTGACCCCAGCCCAGCCCGCCAATCTGCGTGCCACCTCGCGTGAGCGGACCCTCCGCGCGCCAGGAGGAATCCAGCTGCGCCGCCACGCCGTCGACGAAGCTCTTCCGGATGACGGCGCCATTCAGCGCGTAGGCCACGCCCTGGTTGGTCCAGGTGTTGTTGATGGTGCGGGAGATGTCGTTGGCGGTCTGGCCGTTGCTGAGCTGATAGCCGGTCACCACCTGCTCGTTCACCGTCAGGGAGAATCCGTCGGTGGTGATGGTACCGGAGAGCGTGTCGGCGCTGTCGATGCGCGTGAATCCGCTGCCCACCTGGGAGCTCACCGTGCCCTGGCGCGTGCAGTTGGCCTGGTAGGTCACGTTCTCCAGGATCATCGTCCCCGCCACGCTGCCCTGCTGGTTGCCGCCGGTACGGGTGCCCACCACGTCCACGTCGGCCAGCGCGGCGTTCGCGTAGCGGAAGCGCAGCGTGTAGTCCTCGGTGAAGAAGGCGTTGGAATCCAGCGTGAAGTTCCCGTTGATCTCGTTGATCGTGTACTCGACGGTGACGTTGTTGTTGTACTCCACGCGCAGCTTGTCGCCCGGCGTGGCGGAGTAGGTGACCTGGCCATTCCCCGACTGCGTCAGCGTCCCGGTGGTGACCAGGGATTGACCGTTCGCGCCCAGGTAGCTCGCCGTGTACACCGCCTCCACCACGAGCACGCTCGCCGTCACGGGAATCTCGTACGCGGCGGTGGCGCCCAGGTACGCGCGGCGGGCTATGGCCACGTCCAGTGCGCCCCCCGAGGAGCCACCACCCGACGACGTGGACGACGTGGATGACGTGCCGCCGCCGCTGCCCGAGGTCGACGAGCCGCTGGACGAGCCATTGAGCACCAACGTCTCTCCCGCGTCGGCGGAGGTGCTCGTGCCGGTTCCACACGCTCCACACGCCAGCACCACCAACACCAGCAGCCGTCCGGTCATGAGCACCTCTCCGCGCGCGCATCATGCCAGCTTGACGGAGGCCGCGCCACGACGTCACGTTTCCGTCATGAACCTCTCCCAGCACACCGCCCTGGTGACCGGCGCCAGCAGCGGACTTGGTGAAGCCTTTGCACGCAGGCTGGCCGCCATGGGCGCGGACATCATCATCACCGCCCGACGGAAGGACCGCCTGGAAACCCTGGCCGCCGACCTCCGCACCCACCACGGCGTGCAGGTCACGGTGCTGCCGCTGGACCTCTCCGCGCCCGGCGCCGCGCGGGAGCTGCACGCCCAGACGGAGGGTGCCGGCCGCCGCGTCGACGTGCTCATCAACAACGCCGGGTTCGGCGTGCAGGACCGCTTCGTGGACATCCCGTGGGAGAAGACCGCGGAGCAGCTGCAGCTCAACGTCGTGGCGCTCACGGAGCTGACCTGGCTGTTCGCCCGCGACATGAAGGCGCGCGGCAGGGGCTACATTCTCAACGTGTCGTCCATCGGCGCGTTCCTCCCTTCCCCGTTCTACGCCACCTACTCCGCGGGCAAGGCCTACGTGCGCGACTTCACCGAAGCCATCGCGCATGAGCTGGAAGGCACCGGGGTGCAGCTCACCGCGTTGTGCCCGGGGCTCACGCAGACCGAGTTCCACCAGGTGGCCGGGCACAAGCTGGACGCGCCCGTACGCGCCGTCATGATGAGCGCGGAGAAATGCGCGGACATTGGCCTGCAGGGCCTCTTCCACGGCGAGCGTACGGTCATCCCGGGCATGAGCAACAAGCTGCCCATGTTCCTGCTGCGCTTCGTTCCTCGTCGGGCCATGGCCACCATCGCCAACCTGGCGGCGGGCAAACGGGGCGCTTGAGTCGTTCCTTCCCGTCGCTACACTGGTGCCCATGAGGTCGTTGGGCGCGTGCTTGTGCCTCACCATCGTGCTGACCGGTTGCGCCGGCCGTCCCCAGCCCGTGCCCACGCCGGTGCCCGCGCGCCACCACGTCCCGGTGATCCTGGTGCACGGGATTGACGACGGACCCGGCAGCATGCGCCCGCTCCACGACCGCCTGCTCGCCGCGGGTTTCGCGCACGTGGAGGCGGTGGACCTGCGTCCCAACAACGGTGACGTCAGCCTGGTGGAGCTGGCGGCGCAGGTCGACGGGATGGCGCGGGATGTGGTGCGTCGCACCGGCAGTCCGCGCGTGGACGTGGTGGGTTTCTCCATGGGCGCATTGGTGGCCCGCACCTGGCTCCAGAAGCTGCGCGGCTGTGAGCACACCCGTCGCTACGTCTCCATCTCCGGACCGCATCATGGGACGCTCACCGCGTTTGGCCGACTCAACACCGGTGCCGCCGAGATGCGACCCGGCAGCGCGCTGCTGCGTGAGCTTTCCACGTCGGACCGTGTGTGCCCGGGCACGGAGGTGCACGCGTTCTACACGCCGCTGGACCTGATGATCGTCCCCGCCACCAGCTCGGAGCTTCCCGGCGCGCGGCACCGCACCTTCCCCGTGGCGCTGCACCCCTGGATGATCACCGACCCGCGCGTCCTCGACGCGGTGGAGGAGACGCTGGCCGCGCCGTGACGCCGGCACGTGCACTCAGCGTTTCAGCACCTTCTCCAGCTCCACGACGTCAAGCAGGTCCTTGGGCCGCCCAGAGGCGCGTTTGTTCTTCAGCAGCACGTCCGCGGAAACCACCTGCACATCGACACCGCCAAGGTTGACGGTCTGCCGGGTGGCCCAGGCTTCGTCGAATGTGACGCCGTCGATTTCCGTGATGATGTCAATGCGGTTGGGGGGAATGCCGAGTTGCACAATCGTTCCGGGCGACGAGATGTCCTTCAAGGTCAAGCCGGTGTCCGCAAAGCCAAACGCATCCAGCGCGCGCTTGATGCGCTCCGCGTTGTGCCGGGTGGAACGCACGAAGAAGTCGATGTCCCCGGTGAAGCGCGGAAAGCCGTGACAGGCCACCGCGTAGCCCCCGACGAGCACGTACTCAACGCCCATGGAGTGGAACAACTGAATAAACTCTCTGAAATCCTTCTTGAGCTTCATCCTCTCCCTCTTCGGCTTGAGCGATGAGTTCCAGCAGGATGTCGAGGCGTTGCGAGGGCGTGAGCTCGGCGTAGTAGCGCGCGTCCGACGCGTCGGCGTCCGCGAATCGGGTGAACTTCCGGACCACCGGCTCCATGGAGCTCACTGTACCAGGGGGCACACGAGCGCTCCACGACCGCGTGGAACCAGGGCCGGCCCCGAGGGGGAGCCGGGGATCTGCACCCACGCCGCCGCGGTGCTAGGGTGCCGGCCTCTTTGCCACCAGGGATTCTTTCGTGAACGCCAGGGACCTGCTCAACCTCCTTGAATCGGTGCGTGACGGCAAGCTGCCTCCCCTCAACGCGCTCGAGCAGCTCAAGGAGCTCCCCTACAAGGACCTGGAGGACTTTGCGCGGGTGGATCACTTCCGCGCGCTCCGTCGCGGCGACCCCGAGGTCATCTTCGGCGAGGGGAAGACCGCCGCGCAGGTGGCCGCCATCTGCCAGGAGCTCAACCGCAAGGGCCAGACCGCGCTGGTCACCCGGCTGCATCCCGACAAGGCGGTCCAGCTCAAGGACGCCATCCCCGACGGGGAGTACTACCCCGTGGCCCGCATCTGGCTCCGCCTGGCCCAGCCCTGGCGTGACCGCGGTCGTGGCGAGGTGCTGGTGGTCTGCGCTGGAACCTCCGACCTCCCCGTGGCCGAGGAGGCCGCCATCACGCTGCACGCGCTGGGCAACCGCGTGGGCCGCATCACCGACGTGGGCGTGGCCGGCCTCCACCGCGTCCTCGCCGAGCGGCCCCGGCTGCAGCAGGCCACGTGCATCGTCGTGGTGGCGGGGATGGAGGGCGCGCTGCCCAGCGTGGTGGCCGGCCTGGTGCAGGCGCCGGTCATCGCCGTCCCCACCAGCGTGGGCTACGGCGCGGCCTTTGGTGGCGTGGCGGCGCTGCTGGCCATGTTGAACTCCTGCGCCACCGGCGTCAGCGTCGTGAACATCGACAACGGCTTCGGCGCCGCCTACTGCGCCTCCCTGATCAACCGGGCCCCCGAGCCCACCAACGCCACCACGCCATGACCACCACGTTGCTCCACTTTGACCCCGGCGCCGGTGCCTCCGGTGACATGGTCCTGGGCGCGCTGCTGGACGTGGGCGTGCCACCGGAGGTGGTGGACCGCGCGGTGCGCGCCGTGGGCGTGGACGCGCGCCTGGAGGTCTCCGACGAGAAACGCCATGGCGTGCGCGGCAAGAAGGTCCGTTTCGTGGATGCGCGCGGCGTGCCGGTGGATCCGCTGGAGACCGGTGCCACCGGCGCGGAGGTGCCGCCGCTCGTCGTCAGGAAGGCGGAGCGCAAGCCCGGGGACCTGCTGCGCACCCGTCCCCACGACGAGCACCAGCACCACGCCTGGAAGGAGATCCGCGCGCGCATCCGCGGCAGCGCGCTTGCGTCGGAGGTGCGGGACCTGGCGCTGGCCATCCTGGAGCGGCTGGCGCGCGCGGAGGCGGAGGTCCACGGCATTGACGTCGAGGAGGTGGCCTTCCACGAGGTGGCCGCCGCCGACAGCCTGGGCGACATGGTGGGCGCCGCTGCCGCCATCCGGCACCTCCAGCCCCACCGCATCACCTGCGACGCCTTCGGCGTGTGCGGCGGCAGCATCAAGATGGAGCACGGCGTGTTGCCCGCTCCCGCGCCCGCCACCGGGCTCTTGCTGCGCGGCGCGCCGGTGATTGGCCTGAGCGGTCGCATGGAGACGGTGACACCCACCGGCGCGGCCATCCTGACCACGGTGGCGCAGGGCTACGGCCCGCCCCCCGCCATGACGTTGCGCGCGCAGGGACATGGGCTCGGCAAGAAGGACCCGCCGGAGCGCGCCAACCTCTTGCGCCTGTGGCTGGGGGAAGCGGGCCGCCGCGAGGAGAAGGAGCCGCCCGCCGACGTGATCCTCGTCGAGACCAACGTGGATGACAGCACGCCACAGTGGATGGCCCATGCGCTCAGCGCGTGCCTGGAGGCGGGCGCGTTGGACGCGTGGGTGACGCCGGTGGTGATGAAGAAGGGTCGCCCGGGGTGGACCCTCAGCGCGCTGGTGGAGCCGGCCGCGCGGGAGCCCGTCACCGCGGTCATCCTGAGGCAGACCAGCACGCTGGGGGTGCGCTACCGGGGTGCGTCGCGCAGCGTGGCGTCACGACGGGTGGTGGAGGTGGAGACGCCCGGCGGCAAGGTGCGCGTGAAGGTGGCAACCTGGGATGGCCAGGACGTGCACGCCACGCCGGAGCATGATGATTGCGTGGCCGCCGCGCGTGCCGCCGGGCTGACCCCCGCGCGCATCCACGCGCTGGCGTTGGCGGCGTGGGAGCTGAGCCAGAAGGCGGGTGGAGCATGACGGACAACCGCGTGGTGCTGTTGCTGCCCCAGGACGACCTGACCACCGAGGTGGCGCAGGGACTGTCCCAGGCGGGCTTCACCGTGGAGGTCCTCGCGGAGGTGGCCGCGCTCCGCAACACCGCCCCGCCGCGCGTGGTGGTGCTCACCGAGACGGGCACGCCGCCGGTGGCCGGGCGCGTGCGCGAGCTGCTGGACCTGTGGTCCGAGCCGGTGCGGGTGCTCGTGGTGTGCGGCGGCGGGGAGACCTGCAACGTGGCCTCCATCCTGGAAGCCGGCGCCGACGACTTCGTGCTGCTGCCGCTGCGCGCCAATGAGCTGGTGGTCCGCATCACCGCGTCCGCCCTCCGCCAGCGCGCCCTCGACGAGACCGAGCGCCACAAGCGCGACGCCGCCGCCCTGCTGGAGCTGAGCCAGACGCTCTCCTCCAGCCTGCAGATCCCGCTCATCCTGCACTCCGCGTGTCGACTCATTGCGCAGGTCATGGGCGTGGAGCGCTGCTCCATCGTCATGGTGGACGCGGAGACGCAGGAGGGCGTGGTGGTGGCGGTGAGCGAGAACCGCAACACCAAGGACCTGCGCGTCAGCCTGCGCAAGTACCCCGAGATCAACAAGGTCCTGGAGACGGGTGCGCCGCTGGTGATCGAGGACGCGGAGCACAGCGACCTGCTCTCATCCGCGCGGGAGAGCGCACCCGGCCTCATCAGCGGCACGTCCATCGTGATCCCCATCCTCGTCGAGGAGAAGGTCACCGGCGTGTTCTTCCTGCGCAGCCGGCAGAGGCGCCGCCCGCCCAATGAGCGCGAGATGCAGTTCGGCCAGACCGTGGCCAACGCCACCGGCATCGCGGTGCGCAACGCGCGGCTCTTCGAGGGTGCGCGCGCCTCCTCCGAGCGCATCTTCAAGGAGCGGGAGCGCACCGAGGCGCGGCTGCGTGCGTTGCAGCGCTACGAGGGCTTCTTCGAGGACGCCGCCGACGGCATGGTGATCCTGGATTCCGACGCCACGGTCATCTACGCCAACCGCGAGGGCGCGGCCGCGCTGGGTCTCACCAAGAGCGAGGTGCTGGGCCGCCAGCTCACCGAGTTCCTGGCCGCCGACAGCGTGCAGATGCTGGAGAAGGTGCTGGGGGAGGTGGTGGCCGGGCGCTACCGCAAGACCTTCGACATCTACGCCGTGGTCGACGGCGGGAACGAGCGCTGCCTGTCCTGCTCCGCCGGCGCGGTGGGAGAGGCCGGGAGCCGCGACCGCCTGTGCATGATCAGCTTCCGCGACGTCACCGAGCTGCGCGAGATGCAGACGGAGCTCAAGGCCACCAAGGAGTTCCTGGAGAACCTCATCAACTCCAGCGTGGATGCCATCATTGCCGCGGACATCAAGGGCAACGTCATCCTGTTCAACAAGGGCGCGGAGAACATCTACGGCTACCGCGCCGACGAGGTCATTGGTCGCATCCACGTGAGCCGGCTGTATCCCACCGGCGTGGCGCGCGAGATCATGGTGGCGCTGCGCAGCGACGCGTACGGCGGCCGCGGCAAGCTCTCCTCCATGCGCAAGAACATCCTCACCAAGGACCACGAGGAGGTCCCGGTGAACCTCTCCGCGTCCATCATCTACGAGGGCGGCGAGGAGGTGGCCACGGTGGGCATCTTCAGCGACCTGCGCGAGCGCCTGAAGATCGAGCAGCGGCTCAGCCAGGCGCAGGAGCAGCTGGTGAAGAGCGAGAAGGCCGCGGTGGTGGCCCAGCTGGCCGGCACGGCCGCGCATGAGCTCAACCAGCCGCTCACCTCCATCCTGGGCTACGCGGAGATGCTGAAGGTGAAGATCCCCGCCGAGAGCCCGCTGCGCAAACCGGTGGACATCATCTTCCGGGAAGGCGAGCGCATGGCCGACATCGTCCGCAAGATTGGCCGCATCACCAAGTACGAGATCAAGAACTACGTCGGGAACACCATGATCGTGGACCTGGAGCGTGCCTCGGACGGCTCCCGTCCCCCCGCGGAGCTTGCGGAGTCCATCCCCCCCGCCACGAACAAGAGCGGGAACGGGTGAATGGGAAGCCACGGTCGCCGTCCATCTGGTAAGGAGCGGCCTCCCCGAGGACGGAAGGAAGCGTCATGAAGGTCATGCAGGTTGGGTTGGGCGCGCTGCTTGCGGCCGTGTTGCCGTCGTTCCTCCACGCGCAGGAGGCCAAGGCACCCGCCCCGGCAGCGTCGGCGGCGCCGGGCAAGGTCATGAGCGCGCAGGACATCGTCACCGTGGCGTTCGACCGCAACGGCAGCTTCTACACCAACGTGAAGGCCGGCCTGAGGATGACGCTGACCACCGCCAAGGGTGAGCAGAAGGTCCGCGACCTGGAGATCCGCGGCATCCGCACCGCCGACGGCAGCGTGCGCACCCTGGTGCGCTTCCGCAGCCCCGCCGACGTGGCCGGCACCACCTTCCTGGTGATGCAGAACCCCTCCGGCCCGCCCGACCAGTACCTGTACCTGCCCAACCTCAAGAAGGTGCGTCGCATTGCCGCCGGGCAGGCCAGCCAGAGCTTCATGGGCAGCGACTTCACCTTCCTGGACATGTCCCCCGTCCCCGCCGCCCGCGCCGACGAGGTGAGCTACAACCGCCTCCCCGACGCCGAGATTGGCGGTCAGCCCGTGTACGTGGTGGAGGTGACTCCCAAGCTGCAGGGCTCGCCGTACAGCCGCGTGGTGGTGCACGTGCACAAGGAGCACCTCATCCCCTTGAAGGTGGAGTTCTTCGACGCGGTCGGCGCGCCGCTCAAGACGCTCTCGGTCAAGAAGCTCAAGAAGCTCAAGAGCAGCGACGGCAGCAAGGTGGTCCCGCTGGAGAGCGAGATGCGAAACCTGCAGAAGGGCTCGGCCACGGTGATGTCGCTGGAGGACGTGGACCTGGAGGCCAAGCTGAACCCGGAGGACTTCACGCCCGCCGCCTTGAGCGCGGAGTGACGTCGTGATTCAGCCGCGGTCGTGCAGGATGCGGTCCACCAGCTCCACGAATCCCGCGCCCGCCGCCTTGCGCGTGATCAGCGCCGGCGCCTGGGAACGACCGCGCAGCTCCTCCAGCAGCGGCGCCACGTTGGCCACGCCCACGCTGCGCGGAAAGTAGGCGAAGAGCGGCCCGTCGTTGCGGCTGTCCCCGACGTAGCAGAGGTGCAGCGGCTCCTTCCGCTCCCGCGCGCCAAACACCTCCTCCACCACCTCCTCGACGAGCTCGCGCTTGCCGTACGCACCCACCCACGTGTTGATGTGCACGCTGGACTGCGCCGCGGTCAGCCCACGACGTTGCAGGAGCGCACGGATCTGCGCCGCGGCCTCCGCGTCCAGGGCCGGGCCGTCCTCCACCAGGTCAAACGCCACGTCGCAGATGCGGAATGCGCTGTCGCGGGAGAGGCGTGCGCCCGGGACTCTCTGGAGCACCTCGCGCACCACGCGGTCCCGCAGCTTCCGGTCGGCTGCCAGCTGCTCGGCGGAGCGCAGGAACTGCTCCCGAACCCTGCCCTCCGGCGTCTTCCAGTAGACAAACCCGCCCGTCTCTCCCACCACCGCGTGCACCGGCCACAGGCGGGCCATCAGGTCGCACCAGCCGGCGCCGCGACCGGTCACCGCACACAACCACAATCCCGCCGCCCGCGCGCGGTGCAATGCGGCGTAGGCCTCGCTCGTCAATTCCCCGTGGGAGGTGAGCGTGTCATCCACGTCGAACAACAGGCCGCGCACGTCCGCCAGGGCCCCGCGCGGCAGGCGGGAGAGCGGAGCGGGCGGCCCGGAGGGGTCGCGCGCGGGCCACGGGGCGGTGGACGAGGATTTGCGCACCGGCGCGCGCGGGGCGAGACTCTGGGTCATGGGCGCGCGTGTCGTCTTGTGGCGAGTTTTGTGGACCGCAACCATGGCGGGCAGCCTGGCCTCGGTGCCGGCGTGGGCGCAACAGCTGGACCTGCAGGATCCCTACGGCCTGCAACCCAAGCCGCCCCCCGCGCAGCCCGCGCCCAAGGCCGAGGAGAAGAAGCCGGAGCAGAAGGGCGAGGAGAAGAAGAGCGAGGGCGCGCCGTCGGACGAGGACGTCAAGCTCAGCCCGGAGGACATCGAGCGGCGGGTGCGGGAGGCGCAGCGCGCGCAGTCGCAGCAGAAGGCGCGCAAGGAGCTGGAGGAGCAGGAGCTGCTGCGCTCACTCTCCGACGGCACACCCACCGACCGCCTCGGCGCCTCGCTGCCGGAGATCCCCAGCTTCCCGGTCAAGGACGTGCTTGAGGATCCCACCATCTTCGAGGGGCAGCGCCTGCGCATCACTGGCGTGGTCCGTCGTCAATGCCAGACCGGCTGCTGGGTGGAGATTGCCGAGCACCGCTCCGCTCCGACGGGCGTGCGCATTGTTCCGCCGGGCACGCAGTGGAAGTTCGAGCCGTCCACCCGCGAGCGCCGCATCACCGCCTACGGCGAGCTCAAGAAGCGCCAGCTGGACCAGAAGGCCGCCCGTGCCCTGGACGAGGCCGCCGGCGAGAAGCCCAAGAGCGGTCCACGCGTGGAGTGGTACCTGGACGCCGAAGGCGCGGAAGTGCTCTGGCTGAACTGAAGGTCTGTCGGACATTGCCAGGAGAAGGAAGTCAGAAGTCAGAATGCAGAATGCAGAAGTCAGAAGGTGCTTGCCCATCGTCGTCACGGGACCACCTTCTGACTTCTGACTTCTGACTTCCTTCTTTGGGGATTCTCCGACAACCCATGAGTGCTCGCCCTAAAGGTGTATTACACCTTGCTTGCGACCAGGCCTCCCGCCCCCGCGACGGCCAGCCTTCCCAACCCAACCCACGCCTCGCGCCGCCGCCACGCCGCGCAGCCAGGCACCCAAGGGGCCCGCCGGTGAAGATTCCGGAGTACCTGCCCGCGAGGTTGGCAGCTGGCGCACCAAAAAACATCGGGCCGTCGTCACCGCGGGGGCAACGACGGCCTGAGGGTCCTTCCGGCGCTCAGCGCATCACGCCGTTGTGTTGTGCGGCTGCCGCTTGGCGCGACCGAGCTTTCCGTCCTGGTAGTCGTGCAGCTTGTACTGGATCTTCCGCGTGGAGATGCCCAGGATGTCCGCCGCCTTGCTCGTCGAGCCGCCGGTGTGCTCCAGCGTCTTGAGGATGGCGTACTTCTCCAGCTCCGCCAGCGTGCTGCCCGGCACCGGCGGCAGTCCGCTGTTGCCGCTCACCGGCGCGGCGCCCGGAACGGCCTCGGCGCGGTCGGTGATGATGGGCGCCAGGTCCTCCACGCGCACCGTCTCCCCACGACAGATCACCACCGCGCGCTCAATGGCGTTTTCCAGCTCGCGCACGTTGCCCGCCCAGGGGTGGCGCATCAGCTTGGCCAGCGCGTCGTCGCTGAAGCCCTGGATCTCCTTGCCGTTCTCCCCCGCGTACTTGCGCAGGAAGTGCATGGCCAGCAGCGGGATGTCGCTGGGCCGCTCCCGCAGCGGCGGCATCTCGATGCTCACCACGTTGAGCCGGTAGTAGAGGTCCTCCCGGAAAAGGCCGTCCTTCACCCGCCGGGCCAGGTCGCGGTTGGTGGCCGCCACCACGCGCACGTCCACGCGGATGGTCTGGTTGCCACCCACGCGCTGGAACTCGTGCTCCTGCAGGAAGCGCAGCAGCTTCACCTGGATGGCCGGGCTGATCTCGCCAATCTCGTCCAGGAACAACGTGCCGCCGTCCGCCTGCTGGAAGCGCCCGTCCCGACGCGTCACCGCTCCGGTGAACGCACCGCGCTCATGGCCGAACAGCTCGCTCTCCAGCAGCGTCTCCGCCAGCGCCGCGCAGTGCAGCTTGATGAAAGGTCCGTTGGCGCGCGGGCTGTGCTGGTGGATGGCCGCCGCAATCAGCTCCTTGCCCGTGCCGCTCTCACCGGTGATGAGCACGCTGGCGCGGGAGGGCGCCACCTGCAGCACCGTGTCATAGACCTTCTGCATGGCCGGGCTGTTGCCCACCATGGACTCAATGCGGTGCCGCTCCGCCAGGCGCGCGCGCAGCTGGCCCGCCTCCGCGCGCAGGCGCCGACGCTCCAGCGCCCGCTCCAACACCAGCACCAGCTCCTCCATGTTGATGGGCTTGGTGAGGTAGTCGGCGGCGCCCTTGCGCATGGCCGCCACCGCGGTCTCCACCGCGCCGTAGGCGGTCATCACCACCACCGCGCGCTCCGGGTCCAGCTGGCGCGCCCGCCCCATCAGCTCCAGGCCGTCCATGCCGGGCATCTTGAGGTCGGTCAGCAGCAGGTCGGGGTTGAAGTCCTCCAGCTTCGGCAACGCCTTGAACCCGTCGGCAGCGGTCTCCACCTGGTAGCCCTCGTCGCGCAGCAGCTCGGCCAGCGCGCCGCGGGCGTTGGCCTCGTCATCCACGATCAGGATGCGTGCGCGCTGCAGCCCGGTGCGCTTGGGCGGGGTGGTGGACTGGGCCGCCGCGTTGGGGTTGGCCCCCTCCGTGGCGTGGGTTGCGGGGGCCGGGGTGGGGTTTTCCGTCAGCATCAGGCTCACCTTGGATTGCGGGCAGCGCAGCCGCTGCGCGTGAACGCACTCCCACCAAGCACGGCCCATGCCGGCCCCCGGACCCGGAAATGACCGGAAATTTGCGCAATCCTTGCGGGACCATGGGGTCACCCACGCACCGCTTGCGGCAATCCGCGCGATTTTCGTGCCGGGCCCAGGGCGGTGGCTCCTGGCACGTTCCACGCACAGGGAGCCAACGCCAAGGGCCGCCGCCAGCGGGACCGGACGACGAGCCTCATGACCTCTGCCGCTGACGCGGGCGCGTGCCTGCCGGGCAGGGAGGGCCTATATGGCGGACCGCCATGACCGAGCACCTTTTCGATGAGCTGAAGCGTTACGTGGACTTCCTTCCCGCCGACGAAGACGTGCTGCGCAGCCTTCGGCCTGTGGTCCGTCCGCACATGGCAGCCATCGTGGATGATTTCTACGACCACATCCTGCGCCACCCCGGCGCGCGCAACTCCATCACCGGCGGCGACGCCCAGGTGGAGCGGCTCAAGGGCACGCTGGTGTTGTGGCTGGAAGGCCTGTTCACCGGCCCGTGGGACCAGAAGTACTACGAGCAGCGCGCGCGCATTGGCCGACGCCACGTCCAGATCAACCTGCCGCAGCAGTACATGTTCGCCGCGGTGAACGTCATCCGCGGGCACCTCGTGGATGTGGTGCTGCAGCACGCCGGCGGAGAGGAAGCCAGACGTCAGCTCCACTCCGTGAACAAGATCCTGGACATGGAGCTGGCCATCATGCTGCACACCTACCGGGAGGACTACCTGCTGCAGGTGCAGCGGAGTGAGCGCCTGGCCACGTTTGGTCAGCTGGTGGCGTCCATTGGCCATGAGCTGCGCAACCCGCTCTCGGTCATGGAGTCCTCGCTCTACCTGCTGCGCTCCCGCGCGGGGAATGATGAGCGCACGCTGCGCCACCTGGACAAGATGGACGCGCAGCTGCGCGTGTCCAACCGCATCATCACCGACCTGCTGGCCATGATCCGCGACCGCCCGCCCACGCGGAAGGACGTCAACGTGAAGCAGCTGGTGGACATGGCGCGGGAGACCGCCAGCGTGCCGGCCACGGTGCGCGTGACGGAGGAGATTCCCGCCAACCTGCCCCCGGTGCACGTGGACCCCGACCAGATCCGCCAGATCTTCCTGAACCTGCTGGACAACGCCGCCGACGCCTCGGGCCCGCAGGGGGAGATCCGCATCAGCGCGCGCGCGGCGGGGGAGATGGTGAGCGTGGTGATCAATGACAGCGGGCCGGGCATTGACCCGGCCATCCGCGCCCGGCTGTTCGAGCCGCTGGTCACCACCAAGGCGCGGGGGATTGGGCTGGGGCTCGCGCTCTGTCGCAAGTACGCGGAGCGCAACGGGGGCACCATGGCCATCACCGCAGGCGCGCTGCCAGGTGCCGCCTTCGAGGTGAAGCTGCCCACGCGGGCCCCCGGGGGGAGCGGAGCATGAACGCGGGTCGCAGGATCCTCATCGTGGATGACAACGTGGACCTGGCGGAGAACCTCTCGGAGATCGTCCAGGACGCGGGGTACCAGGCGGACGTGTTCGGCGACCCGCGCGCCGCGCTGCAGGCCATGGCCCCCGGCCGCTACGCCATGGCGGTGCTGGACCTGCGCATGCCGCACATGGACGGCGTGGAGCTGTACCGGGAGCTGGTGAAGGTGGACCCCGCGCTGCCCGCCATCGCCATGACCGCCTACGCCCGCGACGACCGCATGGAAGCCGCGGTGCAGGCCGGCATGACCGCGGTGGTGAGCAAGCCCGTGGAGCTGGCCACCATGCTGGGACGGCTGCGCGCCATGGTGGATGGTCGTCGGGCGCTGGTGGTGGAGGATGAGCCGCACCTGGCGCAGAACCTCCTGGAGATGCTGGCGGACCACGGCTTCTCCGGCCGGGCCGCGCACAGCTGCGCGCAGGCGCTGACGCTGGCGCAGAGCGCGGAGCCCTCCATCCTGCTGGTGGACCTCAAGCTCCCCGACGGCAACGGGCTGGACCTGTTGCGTCGCCTGCAGCCGCACTCCCACGGGTGCATCAAGCTGCTCTTCTCCGGCTACGCCACCGACCTGGCCAACCCGGAGGCGGTGGCCGCGGAACAGGGCGCGCACTTCATGGAGAAGCCGCTGGACTTCCGCAAGATGCTGGCGCTGCTCGGGGGGTCATGACGTCGTGACCGTCTCCCGCATCCTGTTGGTGGAGGACAACCAGGAGCTGGCCGAGAACCTGGTGGAGGTCTTCGAGCTGGACGGCTACCAGGTCCAGGTCAGCCCCTCGGGGACCCGCGCGCTGCAGCACGCCCAGCAGGGCTTTGACCTGGCCATCCTGGACGTGCGCCTGCCGGACATGCTCGGCACCGCGCTTCTGCCCCGCCTCAAGGAGCAGTGCCCGGAGAGCGAGGCCATTGTCACCACCGGCAACGCCGACCTGGAGAGCGCGGTGCAGGCGGTGCGCGGCGGCGCGTTTGCCTACCTCATCAAGCCGGTGGGCATGGAGGAGCTGCGCCTCACGGTGGCGCGCGCGCTGGACCGCGTGCACCTGCGGCGCTCCTCGCGCCAGCTGCAGGAGGCGCTGGAGAGCAGTGAGCGCCGGCTGCGCGCCATCGTGGACACCGTGCAGGCGTTGATGGTGGCGCTGGACCGGCAGAGCCGCGTGCGTTTTGCCAACCGCGCCCTGGAGGCCATCACCGGTTACAAGCGTGAGGAGATCCTGGGGCGCGACTACTTCGAGATCTTCGCGCCGCCCAACCAGCGGGAGCACCGTCGCCAGCGCGTCCTGGAGGCGTTCGCCGGCAAGGCGCTGGAGTGGGAAGTGGACATGGTCTGCAAGGACGGCTCGGTGCGGCGCGTGCAGGTGCGCTGGAGCCGCCAGGTGCAGCAGGATGAGGACCTCATCTACGGCATGGGCCTCGACGTCACCGCCCAACGCGAGCTGGAGCGCCGCGCGCGCGTGAGCGACAAGCTGGCCGCGGTGGGCACGCTGACCGCCGGCCTGGCCCATGAGATCCGCAACCCGCTCAACGCCGCCATGCTGCAGCTCAGCCTGCTGGCGCGGCGCATCAGCAAGCTCCCCGACGACGACCGCGTCCCCCTGGACGAGCCGCTGCGCCTGGTGCAGGACGAGCTGGGCCGGCTCAACGGGCTGCTGGGGGACTTCCTGGCCTTCGCGCGCCCGCGTGAGTACCGACGGGCGCCGGTGGACCTCAGCACCCTGACGCGCGAGGTGGTGGCGCTCAACCTGGAGCTCTCGCGGGACCGCAACGTGGACCTGCGCGCGCAGGTGGAGGACGGCGTGTTCTGCACCGGCGACCCCGACGCGCTCCGCGGGGCGGTGGTGAACCTGGTGAAGAACGCGCTGGAGGCCTGCAAGGGACGCGTCTCGGTGGACCTGCACCGGGATGGCAGCCGCGCGGTGCTCCTGGTGGAGGACGACGGCGGCGGGATCCCACCCGAGGTCACCGTGCGCCTCTTCGAGCCGTTCTTCACCACCAAGAGCTCCGGCACCGGGCTGGGGCTCCCCATGGTCTACACGGTGGTCACCGGGCACGGCGGCGACATCTCCCTGCAGAACCGCGACGGCGGCGGCGGCGCCCTGGCGCGCGTCAGCCTGCCGCTGGGCTGAGCGGCCCCGCCGAGGGTGCGGGTGGGCGGGACGGCGTGGGTGGTCTACCCTCGCGGCCCGGAGAACACCCATGTCCCTGCGCCTGCCCCTGCCAGCAACGCTGGTTGCCGCACTCTGCGTCGCGTGCGCCCCGCCCTCCGCCAGCGACGCAGGAGCTCCCGCGGGGGACGGCGCGCGGGGCGGGGCGGGGGATGGC
>JBFMGU010000233.1:0-16687 GCA_040752415.1 Myxococcota bacterium | reverse complement strand
TGTGCCGTCGCGCACCGCTGGCCCCGGGCTGACGATCCGCTGCCACTGCGCGCAATCCGGCCACCAACGCGGATCGGCAGCCCCTACATCGTTGTCGTCGTGTCCCGTTCTGGTTCCGCCGCGCGCCGCTCGGCCGCGGGCTGACGATCCATCGTCCACCGACGTGCATCAGCAGCCCCCACGACGCTGCCCACATGCCATGAACGTCGCAAGGAAAAGCACGGGGCCGGGCACCCCACGTCGTGTCGGCCGCTTACGCCACGACGGAGGGGCCCGGCCCCGCCAATTCCATTGCACTGCAGCAAATTCCCCCGGGGGGTCACATCACCGCTCGAGCATCCACGTGGCCACGCGCGGCCACATCTCCTTGAGGGCGCGCTTGCTGGTGGTGAGACCGATGTGGCCGGTCTCGAACTCGATGGCCTGCTTGTCCGTGGAGCCCGCCACCTCCTGCAGCGCCAGCGACGCCGCCGGAGCGCAGATGTTGTCCTTGGTGGCCACCACGGTGAGCAGCGGCATGGTGATCTTCTTCAGCTCCACCTTCTTCCCGGCCACCACCATCTCGCTCTTGATGAGCTTGTTGTCCTGGTAGCAGTCGCGGATGTACGGCCGGTACAGCCCGCCCGGGAAGGCAATGTTGTCCTCCAGCCAGGACTCCACCGCCAGGAAGTGACGCACCGCACCCTCGTCGTCGGCGCGCTCCCACAGGTCGGAGTACTTCTTGACCATGCCCGCGGTGGCCATGGTCTTGAACGCACTCTGCAGCATGAACGGCGGCACGTTGCCAAACGCGTCCACCATCAGGTCCGCGTCGAAGTACCGGCGGTCCGTCCAGGTGGCCAGCACGCCGCTCTTGTGGAAGTCCACCGGAGCGCCCAGCAGGGTCAGCGAGCGCACCTGCTCGGGATGACGCGCGGCGTGGATCACCGCCAACGTGCCACCCATGCAGTAGCCCAGCACGTGCGGCGGCTTGCCACCCTTGCTGGCGTGCTCCACGGCCCACGGGATGAACCCGTCGGCGTAGTCGCTGAAGTCCCGCTGCGGGCCCTCGGCGCCGGGCGCCGCCCAGTCCAGCACGTAGACGTCCATGCCCTTGCGCGCCAGCGTGTCAATCACCGACACCTCCGGCAGCAGGTCCATCACGTAGTACTGGTTGATGAGCGACGCCACGACGACAACGGACGCCTTGGCCTTCCCATCACGCGCCGGGTAGCGCAGGAGCTTGATGCCCTCCCGCTCGGCCACCGTCTCATGCGGGGTGGCTCCGCGGGTGGGCGTCGGCACCGGCCCCTGCCCCTTGAACAGGCGGAAGGTGTTGGCCGTCTGCTGCAACGCAGCACGGGACGCCGCGCTGGTCCACGCGTGGGCGTGGTCCGCCAGGCGGAGGTAGGAAGCGCTGTTCATCATGCCTCTGCTCCCGCCGCGTTGCCGCCCTTGCGGCCCGACTCCAGCCGCACGATCCGGCGCTCCAGCTCGACCACCCGCTGGCGCAGCTCCGCCACGTCCTGCTCGGTGGCGTAGTGGTTGTCTCCCGCGGCCTCCAGGCCGAACATGCGGTCCAGCGTCTTCTTGCTTTGCAGCATGTTCCGCATCATCTGGCCGGAGAGCTCCAGGAAGCTGTTGTCACGCATGGTGTTCTCCAGCATGCGCGAGGTGGCCTTCTCCCAGGCCTGGTAGAGGGGCCAGGTGGTGATGTTGAAGGGCTGCAGGTTGTTCACTTGGTCCTCCAGGCCTGCGTCATGTTGGTCACCAGCGTCTGGCTCATGCCCAGGCTGCGCTCCACCGCCTCCTCGAACATCTTGATGCCCTGGCGACGGGAAGCCGCGAGGTGATCCTGCACGCTGCCCGCCACGCGCAGGCCGTCCGCCACCTGCTTGTCCAGGCTGTCCGCCATGGTCCCCACGAAGTTCAGGTAGGTGCGCACACCCTCCTGGTACTGCTTGGTGAAGGCGTTGAGCTGCTCGGTGGGGTCGATCATGAAGTTGTTCGAGGTCATCTGAATTCTCCGGTTGGGGGCCACGTCCGCCGTGGCAAGACGCAACCTAGACATGAGCTGATCCGGAGTCAAGGGATTTTTGTGCAGCGCACAACAAATCAGCGGATCCGCGCGGCAGGCAACCCGGGCGGTGCATATTCCTTGATGGTGCGGCCCGGGCGCCGCGGGCGTTGTGGTTGGGCATGACGACGAGGATCGTCTTCGGTCGGGCGTCGGCGGGGAGGTCGGCCGGCGGGCGGTGGCGCGGGGCGGACGGGCCGGTGGGAGGGAGATCCGGGGGTGATCCGGGTATCGGTCGTGTTGCGGAGCGCAATAAAAGGGCCTTGATTTTTGTGGCAGCGCACATTAATCACGCCACCGTCATGGTTGCCGCTCCCACCTTCCCTCGTCTGATCGCCTTGGCCGCGTTGCTGGCCGGGACGGTTGCGGCTGTCCCCGGCTGCTCCGGTACCGCGTGCAGTGCCAATGATGACTGTCCGCTCGAGACGGTGTGTCGCGCGGGCCAGTGTGTGGGCGCGGATGAGGATCCCCACGGCGTGCTGGACGCCGGGCTGAGCCGGACGGACGGCGGCACGCAGCGCGGGGACGCGGCCACCGCCCACGGCAACGACGCGGGAGGGCAGGGGGACGGCGGCCGGCCCGGTGGCGCGTGTCCCTTTGATGACGACGGCGTCCTCACCGCCGAGGAGCTCCCGCTGGCGCTGAACGTGGAGAGCCGGTTCGTGGAGGCGCGCGCGGACGGCGGGATCCCGGTGGACCTGGTGGGCACCACGGACTCCCAGGGCCTGCGGGTGTGGGACTTCTCCGCGGCGGCGCCCGGTGACCAGGCCTTCACGTTGGAGGCGCTGCCGCTCGACGACCTCTGGTTCGGCAATCGCTTCCCGCAGGGCGCCTACGCGGTCCCGCTCGACGGCGAGTCCACCAACTACGCCATCTACCAGCGCACCGAGAGCGTGGTGCAGATGCTGGGCGTGGCCAGCCAGGAGCCGGAGCACACGCTGCTCACCTATGACCCGCCGGTGGACATCGTGCGGTTCCCCGTGACGCTGAACCAGGCCTTCACCAGCAACACCGACGTCAGCGGCACCTTCGAAGGCAACACGTTCTACTCCAGCAGTGACACCTACGATCTCAGCGTCGACGCGCGCGGCCACCTGGTGACACCGGCGGGAACCTTCCCTGTGCTCCGCGTGCGCTTGCAGCACCAGGTGGATGTGCCCATTGCGTTCTGGCCCTTCGTGCTCACCTACAAGTACATCCGCTACAGCTTCATGACGCCCTGCTATTCGCAGGTTGCGTACGTGGCCAGCCTGGAAGGTGAGGAGGAGCTGCAGTTCAGCACCGCGGCGGAGCTCCGGCGGCTGGGGTTGGCGCCATGAAGCGCACGCGCCTGGTTCTCGTGGGAGCGGTGCTCCTGGCTGCGTGCGCGCCGGGGAAGCACTCCGCCAAGGCGCCCCTGCTGGCGCATGACGCCCCGCAGTCCGACAAGTACGTGCTGGTGGACAACGCCTGGCTGCGCGTGCGTGACACCGCGCCGGAGCGGATCGAGTCACGTCGTCACCCGGTGATCATGGTGCACGGCTACGGCTCCCGGCTGGAGACGTGGACGCTCATCCAGCCCGCGCTCGCGGAGTCGCGTCGGGTGGTGTCCTATGACCAGCGCGGGTTCGGGAAGTCGGAGCGTCCGGGGGGCAAGTACGGTCCCGCGGTGCACGCGCGCGACCTGGTGGCGCTGGCCGACGCGCTGGAGTTGGAGAAGCCGGTGCTGGTGGGCCACTCCTACGGCGGCGGCGTGGTGCTCAAGGCCGCGCTGGAACATCCCGAGCGGTTCGCGGGGCTGGTGCTCGTCGACGCGTTCGCGCTGGAGGAGCAGATCCCGTCCTCGTTCCGGTGGGCCAAGGTGCCCGGCCTGGGCGAGTTCATCTTCGCCACGCAGTTCAAGGAGGTTGTCGGGGAGAAGTACATCCTGGCGTTCTCCGACCAGCAGCGCTTTGCCACGCCGGAATCCATTGGGGAGTTCCGCAGCAACATGGTCCAGGAAGGCGCGCTTTATGCTGCACTGCACACAGTGCGAGGCATGGACTACACGCGCGACCAGAAGCGCTACAACACGCTGCGCGTTCCCACCGTGATCGTGTGGGGGGAGGATGACCGCGTCACGCCGCTGGCCGACGGGAAGAAGCTCGCGGGCTACATCGACAACACGCGCCTGGAGGTCCTGACCAGGTGTGGTCACGTTCCGCCGTGGGAGCGTCCGGCCGCGTTGCTCAACGTCATCCAGGAGCTGCTGGCGGTGGTGGACGGAGGCGCCGCGCCGCGCGCCCGGGTCTCCAGCGGCCAGGGTGGAGTGGCCACGCCATGATGACGCGCTGCATGCGATGGGTGGCCGTGGTGGCGTTGGTGTCGTCGGGCATGACGGCGCACGCGCGCGTGGGCTTTGGTGACCCGGGCGAGACCTTCCGCGAGCACAAGCCCGGTGAGCTGTTCTCCCTCAAGGGCCACCTGCGCGTGCGCGGCGCGGTCTACAACGGGATGGACCTGGAGGCGCGTCCTTCTCCCAGCGGTCAGACCTATTGGCCCCGTGGCGACGGGCCGCTGCGCACCACCACGGGCGCGGACATGCGGCTGCGTCTCTCTCCCACGTTGTGGTTCGGCGAGGACGTGCGTGTCTTTGTCGAGGTGGACGTGCTGGACAACCTGGCCTTTGGCGCAACTCCGCGTGGTACGCCGTACAACGGGCGGGCGGCCATTGTGGCGGGCACCGGGTTCCAGGATCCGGTCACCGCCGCCCAGGGCGCCTTCAAGCTGCGCAGCGCGGTGGCCGAGGCCATGACGCCGCTGGGCGTGATCTCCGCGGGGCGCTCCCCCACGCATTTCGGCCTGGGCATTGCCGCCAACGCCGGCGACGATCTCGACGACGACGGTGGTGACCGCGCGGATCGCGTGGCGTGGTGGATGCCCATGGTGGGCCACTTCCTGGCGGCGGCGTTTGACATCGCGGCCAGCGGTCCGCGCGGCAACCACAACGCGGTGGGCCCCAACCCGACCTCCCCGTTGCTGGGCCAGCAGGCGTTCTCCCTGGCGGTGTTGCGCTGGCGCGCGCCGTGGGAAGTGGACATGCACCGTCGCGCCGGGGGCTGGGTGCTGGACTACGGCGCCGCGCTCACCACGCAGTTCCAGCTGCGCGACAATCCGGTCTACTACCAGACGCTCTCCGCCACTCCGGGGCTCAACAAGAATGAGACGGTGCGTCGCGACTACTTCGCCGCGCTGGCCGACGTGTGGGTCCGCTTCTGGTTCCGCGACCTGCGCGTGGAAGCGGAAGGCGTGTTCACGCACCTGCACATTGGCAATCCCTCGCCGTACCCCGGCGTGGAGTTCCGTCAGCCCGTCACGGGCAACCCGTTCGCGGGCGTGCTGGTGGCGGAGTGGCTGCCGCTGCGCGGCCGGTTTGGTCTGCTGGGTGAGGCGGGCGTGGCCAGCCCGGATCCCAGCCCCGGATTCCCTGCGTCGGAGAGCACCGGCCTGCTGGAGTCCCGTCGGGGAGACATCTTTGGCCCGCAGGTGGACGGCGTGCGCGACCGCCGGTTCGACTCCTTCCGCATGCACCCGATGTACCGCGTGGATCTCATCCTCTGGCGCACGCTGCTGGGGGGCGTGAGCGAGGCGGCGTATGCGCGGGGTCGGTTCGCGTTGCAGCCCGTCGAGGGGATGCGCTTTGAGTTCAACACCGTGTACTCGCACGCGCTGCTGGCGCGCAGTGCGCCTGGCGGGGCCAACCCGCTGGGGTTCGAGGTCGACAGCGCCATGACGCTGCAGATGGGCTCCTTCTCCATTCGTACCGACGCCGGCGTGCTCTTTCCCCTGGCGGGTCTGGCCAAGCGGAGCGCCAACAGCTCCAACCTTCCCACCACCATGGTCCTTGTGAGGCTGGGTTATGCGCGCTGATGTTGCACTGCACCATGGACTGCGTTCCGCGCTGGCGTTGACGGTGCTGCTGTGCGCCGCGTGCGAGGGCGCGCCCTACGGCCTGGCCCCGGAGACGTCCGCCGAGGACGAGAGCTACGAGCCGGTGGTGCAGGCGCCGGATTGTCGCGGCAACAATGACGGCGTCATCGAGTACGCGGAGATGCCCTTCGTGGAAGGCGCGGTGGCCCGGGTGCGTGTGCGGCAGGGCCCCGTGACGGTGGACGTGTTGGGCTTCACCGACGAGGACGGGGACCGTCGCTGGGACTTCTCCGTGCCCGACCCCGAGGGAGAGCCGCTGGGGCGTCTGCAGCTGCAGAGCATGGAAGGCCAGTGGTTCCAGGGAAGCTTCCCGCAGGCGGAGCACGCCGGTCCGCTGGTGCCGGGCGGCAAGCTGCTGGGCCCGCTGCGCGTGGATGACGACGGGGTGAGGCTGTACGGCAGCGCGTCGTCGGAGCCGGACCCCGCGGAGGGCCGCACCCTGGTGGTCTACGACGTGCCGGTGGTGCTCTATCCCTTCCCGCTGCAGGAAGGCACGCGCGCGGTCACCCAGGCCCGCGCCAGCAACGCCGTGGTGCTGGGGCTGCCCACCGCGCTGGACGACAACTACGAGGTGGAAGTGACCGGCCGCGGCACGCTGGTGCTGCCCGACCTGATCCTGCGCAACACGCTGCGGGTCACCGTGCGCCTGCAACGCGTGGGCGTGGTGGGCGACGCGCGGCAGGTGACCCACGTCTGGGTGCACGAGTGCCTGGGCGAGGTGGCGCGCGTGATCTCCGAGGTCACCACCCTGGCCCAAACCATTCCCGACGATTTCACCACCGCCAAGGAAGTCTGGCGGTTGTCCCTTTGAGGAGGGGAACCATGTCACTTGCCGTTTCGTCCCGTCCCACCGCGGTCCGCGTCGACCCGCCCGCGCCTGCTCCCGCGTCCGCCCCCGTTGCCGCCGAGGCCCCGGTGCCGGGCTCGTCGTGGGTGGCGTTGGCGGTGCTGTTTGTCGTGTACATGCTGAACTACCTGGACCGGACGCTGATCTACATCCTGTTCGGGCCCATCAAGAAGGAGATGAAGTTCACCGACCTCGAGCTCGCGCTGCTCGGCACGACGTCGTTCGTCATCTTCTACACGCTGTTGGGCATTCCCTTTGGTCGCCTGGCGGACCGCGTGGTGCGCAAGCGCATGATCGCGGTGGGGCTGGTGATCTGGAGCGTGTTCTCCGGGCTCACGGGCTGGATGGACACGTTCGCGGGCATCTTCGTCTGTCGCGTGATGGTGGGCGTGGGTGAGGCCACGCTGGGACCCGCTGCGCTCTCGCTGCTCAGCGACCTGTTCCCGCCGCGCATGCGCGCCACCATTGGCGCCATCTACTCCGCGGGCATCCCCATGGGCGCGGGAGTGGCCATGCTGCTGGGCGGCCTCATTGGCGACACCTACGGCTGGCGTTGGGCGTTCTACCTGCTGGGCTTCCCCGGCATCATCATGGCCGTGGCGGTCCTGATGCTGCGCGAGCCGGCCCGGGGCGTCACCGAGCGCGCCACGACGACGGACAGCAGCGAGCAGCCCGACTGGCGCGTGCTCTTCCGCGTCAAGGCGCTGTGGTTCCACTACGCGGGCTACGCGCTCCTCGCCGTGGCGGGCAACAGCCTCAGCATCTGGATGCCCACGTACATGCACAAGGCGTTTGGCCTGGAGCTGAAGACGGTGGGCTTCTACATCGGCCTGTGCGCGTCGGTGGGTGGCCTGCTGGGCGCGATCCTGGGCGGCTACGGTGCGGACTGGTTCCGCGCGCGTCACAAGGGTGGTCGCATGCAGTTCACCGCCATGGGTGCGCTGGTCTCCGCGCCGTTGTGGATGGTGATGCTGTTTGCGGACAGCGTCACGGTGTTCCTGATGCCCATGTTCGTCCTGATGGGCGTGGCGCTGATGTGGCTCGGGCCCGCGGCGGCGGATATCCAGGACGTGGTGGGCCCCAAGCTGCGTGGTCTCGGCGTGGGCGTGTACTTCTTCATCGTCAACATCGTGGGCTACGGCATCACGCCGCCCATCGTGGGTCGCATCAATGACGTCCTCGGCGTGGCGCAGGATCCCACGCTGGTGCGTTACTCCCTGCTCATCTGCCCCGTGGCGTGTGTGCTCTCCGCCGTGATGCTGTGGCGGGGCAGCGTGCTGATGCGCCAGCGCGACGCCAACTGAGTTCTCATGGGGTGTCGGAGAATCCCCAGAGAATCCCCAAAGAAGGAAGTCAGGAGTCAGAAGTCAGAAGTCAGAAGTCAGAAGGTGGTCCCGTGACGACGACGGGCAAGCACCTTCTGACTTCTGCATTCTGACTTCTGACTTCCTTCTCCTGGCAATGTCCGACAGACCTTCAGAGCGCCGGTACCTCCCGCGGGATGTGACTGCTCGACGCGTCGGGGATGCCTGAGGACGCGCACGCGGCGCTGCTTCCGCCCCTTGATGACGTCAGGCTCTCCTCCCGATCACGCATTCCGGCAGGGGGGCGTGCGGTGGCTCCCTTGACAGTTTGCGCCCAGCGGCGTCCGCTTCGGGGTGTTCCCGTCGGGGTCGCGGAGGCGGTGGCATGCTTGGACGGATTCACCTCCTGGGGGTGGTGGCGGTAGCAACGGCCAGCTGGGGCTGCGTCACCTGTGAGTCCGACGAGGTTGCCCGCGACGGCAAGTGCATCCGATTGTGCAACGCCGACGAAGACTGCACCGGCAACGAGCGATGTGAGGGCGGCGAGTGCGTGGAAGGTGCCCGTGCGCCGGGCATTGCGGCCTCATCCTCGTCGTCATCGTCCTCCAGCGCCTCGTCAAGCGCCTCCGCGGCGTCGTCATCATCGTCGAGCCTGTCTTCGTCTGGGGCAACGACTTCCAGCGGCGGCACGTCCTCGTCGTCCTCATCAACAGGAGAAAGCTCGAGCGCGTCCGTGACCTCGAGCGCCAGTGCCGCCTCCGCGAGCGTGGCCAGTTCCTCGTCGAGCAACGCGAGCGTGTCGTCGTCCAGCTCATCCGGTGGGCTGGCGCCCCCCAACGCACCCACCGGCCTCGTGGCCTACGTCGCCTTCCATGACCGGGTGCACCTGCGCTGGGAGGACGCCTCCAACGACGAGACCGGCTTCCGCGTGGAGCGGCGGGACCCGGCGAGCCAGGGCTGGACGGAGGTTGTGGTCCTGCCGGCGGACGCCACCAACGTCGTCGACACGTCCTGCGTTGCGGAGACCACCTACGAGTACCGGGTCATGGCATTCCACGACGCGGGTGAGTCCGCGAGCTCGTCCGTCGGCGTGACCACCGGGCGTGCGCGCGCCACCGCCAACCTGCAGGCGTTGTACACCTTCATCGACGACCCCGACGGGATGGCTCTGGACACCTCGTCGGTGAGCCCGGCGCTGGACCTGGCGTTGAACGACCCTGCACTCCTGACGCGCGACGAGCGCGGCGTCACCCTGGATGGAACGCCGGTGGTGTTGCGCACTCCCGACCCCGCGGCGCGCCTCGCGCAGGCGGTGAACGACACCGGGGAGCTCACCGTGGAGGCATGGGTGACGCCGGCGGACCTCACGCTGGATGGACCGTCGCGGATCGTCTCGTTCTCGCCGGGGACCGCGGAGCGCAACTTCACGCTGGGACAGAGCCTGGGTTCCATGGTGATGCGTCTGCGCACGCCCGACACCGGTGAAGCGGGATGGTGCCCGGAAATCCACAACGCGGTGCTCAGCGGCGGCATGCAGCACCTGGTGATGGTCTTCTCCGACGGGTGGGAGCGTGCCTACGTGGACGGCGTGCTCGCGGATTCGCAGCTCTCCGCCTCCGGACCCATCGCCGGCTGGGACGAGTCGTACCACCTGCTCGTCGGAAACGAGGAGACGCTGAACCGTCAGTGGCAGGGCCAGGTCCACCTCGTGGCCATCTACAACCGCGGCCTCACGCCGGAGGAAATCAACGCCAACCATCTCGCCGGGCTGCCCGCGGTGGATGACGACGGGGATGGCTTTCCCGACGACGAGGACAGCTGTCCGCTCCAGCCAAACCCATCCCAGGATGACGCGGATGGGGACGGTGCTGGCGACGCGTGTGACCGGTGTCCGTCCGCCAGTGGCAAACCCTCCGACCGCGACGCTGACGGCGCACCCGACGAGTGCGACCTCTGTCGCGACGCGCCCGACCCCGGACAGGTCGACACCGACGCCGACTTCAAGGGCGACGCCTGCGACGACGACGACGATGGCGACGGAGTGGATGATGCGCTCGATTCGTGCCCGTTGATTCCAGACGAGAGCGGCGACCCCGACCAGGACGGCGTCGGCTCCGCCTGCGACAATTGTCCCGTGGTCTCCAATGCCGACCAGCACGACGAGGACGGCGACGGCGTGGGCGACCTCTGCGACAACTGCCCGGCCACGCCCAACTCCAACCAGTCCGACATCCAGGAGGAGGACGCCGGGGTGCTGGCGGATGGCGTGGGAGACGCGTGCGACCCGAATCCGACGTTGGAGGGCGACTTCATCGCGTTCTTCGACCCGTTCAGGGACGGCTTGGGGCCGGAGTGGCAATCGTGGGCGGGGACATGGAATCCCTTGCCCGACGGGGTGGTGCAGTCGAACCTTGCGGAAAGCTCCGCGGGCACGTTGGTGGCCAGCGGGACGCTGCGGTCTGTGGTGGTGGAGACCACCTTGGTGCAGCGCGCCGTGGTTCGTCCGCCGTACTACGTCGTGGTGTGGGCAGACCTCACGGACCAGACGAGCGCCTATTGCACGGTGGAGCAGGACCAGTACGACGCGTACGCCGCGCTGTATCGCGAGGAGACCAGCGGCGCCCTGACCTGGCTGGCCAGCGCGGACACCGGGAGCGCGTTGGCGTGTGACCGCGGCACGCGCGTCAGACTGATGGCCGGCGCCGACGGCCTGGCGTGCACGGTTTATTCGCAGACGGTGGAAGCGGGCTCCACGGTGAACCCGGTGGGCAACATCGGCCTGGCCACGCTGAGCACCGGTGCCGCGTTCGAGTACTTCGTGGTCTACGCGCGTCCCTGAGTCGGCGCTGCACGCTACTGCGACGGCCATCTCCCTGCGCATGACAGCCGCTTCGGTGACCAGCGCGCGCTGTGCGGGAAGGCGCTGAACAGCGTGGTGCCCAACGTGAAGAGCCACGCGTGAACCGCCGGTTCGGCGGACTTGAGTGAAAGCGGTACTTCATACCGCAGTCCGAAAGTGTGCCGGCGCTTGTTCCAATGACTCCAATTCGGCACACGCGGTGCGGGCAATGGAAACCGCGTCGCCGGGCCCGCACCTTTCGGACTGCGGTATGAAGTACCGCTTTCACTCGAGCCCACCGACTTCAGTGAGCCCTTTCACGGCAACTCGGCCGCCACCGCCACGCCGCGATGGTCGCTCATCAGCGTCGCACCGTTGCGCTCGTCGAGAATCCGCGCACCCCGCACCGTGCCGTCGGGCGTCATGAAGACGTAATCAATACGCCGCGTGGGATTGCTCGCCGGGAACGTGAGCCCCGCGCTCGACGGATTCGCCGCGGCCCACACGTCGGTCATGCTGGCACGCATCGTCGCGACGGCCTGCGCCGTGGGCGCGGTGTTGAAGTCGCCCGCCACGAACGTCACCCGCCCCGACGGAACGTCCGCGAGGATCGCCTGCGCGGAGCCCTCCCGTGCAGCGTCGTTCTCGGTCCCGTACTCCCAGTGCGTGGCGTAGAAACGCACGAGCGTGGTGTTGACGCGCACGTCGGCAACCATCGCCTTGCGGGGGAAGGTGGCATACGGCAGGTCCAGCACATGGGACGCCTCGACGGGAAACGCGCTCATGAGGCTGATGCCTTCGTCGTACGTCTGCCCGTCGTGGTTGGCCTGGTGGGTGAGCACGCGCAGCACCTCGTAACCGCGCCCCACCACGCTGGCCAGCTCCGCGCGGACCTCCACCGACTGCGCCACGCCGCTCCCCTGCGAGCAATCCTCCTGGAACGCCACGAGGTCCGGCGAGATGCGCGCCAGCGCACTGACGATGAGTGGCAGTCGTGTGGTCCACGCGTCGGTACGGCAATGCAGGTTCACCGTTGCCACCACCAGTGCCCGGTCCACCGCCCCGGTGACGACGAAACGCGCGGCCTGGTCCACCTGGATTCCGTCGTCGGAGCCGTTGAGGTCACCGTAGCGCCACGCGCCGCCGCTGGGCCGGTAGCGGAAATACAACCCGTACAGCCCCACGCCGGAGGGCGTGACGGCAACGCGGTACTCGTCGTTGTTCCCCACGTCCACGTTGTATTCGGCGTCCTGGTACTTCCAGCAGCGTCCGTCGGTGGTAGGCAGCGCGCCCAACGGTCCCACCGCCACTTCCGCCTCCCAGCCCGACGCCACGCCCGGCTGGTTCGTCTCCCCATCCCGCCACACCTGGCCAAAGACCAAGGGGCTGGGAGTGCCTTCCGTCGTCGTGGTGGTGGCCGGGTACTGGAAGTTGCCCCACCCGCTCCACGCCGTTCCCGACGTGTCCGGCGGATTCACCGGGCAGCCCTGGGGAATCGCCGCATCAAGGGGCCACCCCAGGTTCGCATCCGCACTTCCCGACGACGCATCCCGCACCGTCGCATCCGGGAAGCTCTCCGGCGTGGTGGCGTCGACGGAAACGTTCGCATCGGGTGGCGCGGCCGCGTCGTGCGGGAGCGCGGCGTCGGGAGGTGGTGCAGCATCGCGTAGTCCTGCGTCGGTGGGCGTCGCATCCGGACGTGCCGCGTCGGGAACGGCTGCGGCGTCCGGCGTGATGCTTCCTCCGTCCAGTGGCGTTGGCGCGGCATCCGTGTGGGCGCCCCCGTCGGCGCGGACCACGTTGTGCCGCCCGGAGTCCACCACGTTGCAGCTGTTGCACGCGTCAAACGCCTCCTGCTGCGTCTGCTGCGAGCACGACGCCAGCACCGCCCACCCGACGAGAACGCCAACGCGCCGCATGCGACCCTACTCGCGGAAGCGGGTGTCCACCTTGAGTGTGTTCCCGCGCTGATCCGCGCCCTTCACGCGCAGGTCACCGGAATCCACGACGAGGAGCTGGTTCTCCCCGCCCTCCCACTGCAGCTCGCCGTGCTCGTTGCGCTTCACGACCTTGTATTCCAGTGAGATCCCGAACGGCAGCGCCACCGACGTGTCGGCCTGCCAGAGCGGATAGGTGCCGCCGGTGGTATTCATCTTCAGGCCGGGGCCGGAGCGGGTCCAATTGCCCAGCGCCTCGTGATTGCCGGTGATGTAGACCTCCTGACCGAAGTGCGTGCGCGCCACGGCGTCAAAGTTGACGGTGACCTTGGGCCAGCCTGGCAGCTTGGTGAACTTCTCGACGAGCGCACCCGCCTTGGGCGCATCCTCCTGCTGGTTTTCGTACTGACGCAGCAGCACCAGGAAGTTGCTGAGGTAGCGCAGGCCGGTGGCGTTGTTGTCCAGCTTCTTCGAATCCACGAACAGGAAGCTCTCGTCGTTGACCGCCTTCTTCTTGTGGCTGCCGAGCGCCGCTTCCGTCCAGTTGCCGCAGTCGGTGACCACCTTCATGTTGGTGAGGCCGAACAGGGCGTTCTTCTGGTGCATGGCGTTGAACGGCCCGGCGGGATTGACGCACTCGTAGACGGGAATGCCCGCGGCCTTCACCAGGTCCTCGGTCTTGTCGTTGTAGCCCTGGCCGCCGTTGGCGCCCATGCCAATGCCGTCGGACTGCTTGCGGTCGGTGATGATGACCACCTCCACGCCGCGCTCCTTCGCCTTCTTGAGCTTGTCGATCATCGACTCCCGCTGCCTGGGACTGGTGATGTTCCGCAGCGAGAACACCGTCATGAAGATGGCCTCCTTCTCCTGGTCAATCAGCTCCAGGATCTTGTCGGCGGCCTGCGGTCCCTGGGTGGCGGGAGTGAACAGCACGTTGACCGGCGCGCCCTCCTTCCATTCATTGGCCAGCGGTTTGTCCTCGAGGACGGACTGGTACTTGGCCTTGTAGCGGGCAATGAGTTGCGGGTCGGTGATGAGGTGCAGCGTCTCGTTGTTGCCGGCCGCCTCGTCGCCGGGATTCATGGAGCCGGTCAGCAGCTTCTCGACGGGCGGGCCACCGGCCGGATCCGGACGGGAGAAGATGCGTGACTTGAGGTGCATCAGCCCGCTGCCCTGGATGCCAATGAGGTCCAGCTCCTTGCGTTGCGCCGCAGTCAGCCCCTTGTGCGACGCCGCGAAGTCAAACCCCGCCGCCTTGAGCTCCTCGTCGGCGGTGTTCCACGTCTTGGCGGCATCCAGCTGGTGCTGCTCGATGAGGATCTGCACGTCGACACCGGCGAGGTGCGCCTCCTTGAGCGCGGCCACCACGGCGGGATTGCGCAGGTTGTAGACGGCGTACTGGATCTTGTACGGGTTCTCCCCCTCGACGAACGCACGCGGGTCCGCCTTGCGCGCCTCCACCACCTCGCGAATGCACGCCAGGTCCTGCTGGATGGGGTCGTCGTAGGGAGCAAAGAAGGTCTGCAGCACTTCCCGCGTCTGCGCATGGGAGTTGCCGCGCTCCACCGGGACGTGTCGTGGCGACGAGGGCTGGTGATCCACCACGTCGGTGGTCACGTTGCTCGATGGGGAAGGCGTGGACGTGGTGCCGGGTGTCGACGTGGCGACGCCAGCGGGCGTGGTCAGTGGGCGGGGCAGCGGGGCGGGGCCAGGCGTGTTCCGGATGGGCGGCATGCAACGGACTCCACGGGCGAGAATCCGCATCTAAGCAGGGCGCGGCGCGCCTGGGAACCGGTGGACCGCCGCGCGTTCAGGGAACCGGGACCTGGAAGTCCTTGATCACCGCCATGTGCTGCATGTTCGGCGCCGCGCTGTCGCCCACGAGCACCGGCGCCACGTCGGAGAGGGGGGTGTAGACGCGGCTGTCGAACACCAGTCCGTCGGGGAAGGCCTGCGTCCCGATCAACACCGGAACCTGGTGCGCGAGCAGGTCCACGTCGGGGAGCACCTGGTCATACGGCTTGGTGCGGCCGCTGTTGGTGAACGTGTTCCCGTTTCCGTCGGCGGGATGGACGGTGGTGTCCAGCAGCGCGGAGAACGTGGTCAGTGCGGGCTCGTCGTAGGCGGCGGTGTTCAGGTCTCCGCCCACGACGAGATAGTCGCCCTGCGGCACGTTGGTGTTGATGAACTGCACCAGCTGTGTTGCCTCGCTGTTGCGCGTGGAGGGGTTGGCGGTGAGCAGGTGCACGCTGACGGCCCAGAGGTCCACGTCGCCGGGGATGTCCACGCGCGCCCACACGAATTCGCGGTTGGTGGCCTGTGGGTCATCCCACGTACCGGCCGCAATGATGGGCCACCGGCTGACGACGCCATTGGGAATCTGCGCGCCGCTCTCGCGGTGGTAGAAGAACTCGGTGCCGAACGCCATGTCGACGAAGTTCCGCACCGCGGCGGCGCTGTTGTCGTAGTAGTTCATCTCCTGGATGAGCACCACGTCGGGGTCCAGTCCCTGGAAGATGCGGATGCCGTGCCCGGGGTCGTAGGACTGGTAGTTCCCGCTGGTGATGTTCGCCGCCATGATGCGGATGGACTGCGTGGCAACCGGTCCGCCCGCGTCCGGCGTCGTGGCTGCGTCGGGGACGTTGGCGTCCGGTTCGGGGGCGGCGTCGCGCGGCGTGGTGGCGTCGGGGGCGTTGCTCGCATCCGCCGCCATTGCGGCATCCCGCGGAGACCCCACGTCGGGAACCATGGCGTCAGGGGTGCTGTTGGCGTCGGGGGTGTCCGCGTCGGGAGTCGTCGCGTCGGAGATCGTGGCGTCGGGAATGGTGGCCGCGTCCGGGATGGCGGCGTCCCGTGTGATGGCTGCGTCGGTGCGCGCGGCATCCGTGCCAACAGTGGCGTCGATGACCGCGGCGTCGACGTGGGGCGCGGCGTCGATGCCGGGGGCGGCGTCCGACGCACTGGCATCGGGGCCGGGGGCGCTCGCGTCGGGAAGGGGCGCGGCGTCCGGGGTGGGATGCGCGTCGGGCGGAGCGGAACCGTCAAGCGGGACCGCCGCGTCCAGCCGTGCTGCGTCGGTGGGTAGGGAGGCGTCAGCGCGCGGAGCGGCATCCGACGTGCTCCCGGCGTCTCTGGCGGAGGCGGGCGGGCCGGAATCGTCGACGGGGGAGACGCCCACGCAGCCGCTGACAAGGGTGACACAGAACAGGACGCGGTACGTGGACCGGAGCAACCAGGGATGCATCGGGCCCACCCTAGCCCGCGCCCGCCGACGGCGGCCATGCTCATTCCCAACACGAGCGACCGGGGACGGCACCTGCAGCGTCTGGTGGTACGCCGCCACCGAATCCCGCCGGAGCAGGACCCGCTGTTGTGACCCTCCAAAGCGCTCAGTAGGCTTCCCCGCCTGACCTGGGGAGCGTGTCGTGACGTTGAGAATGGCGGGGATGACACTGCTGGCAGCGATGTGGGCGGGCGCGGGTTGCACCTCACAGGGGGCCGCGGACGCTGGCGAGGAGCTCGTCGAGGAAGGCGGGATCGACGCGGGTGGCCGCATCATCCGTCGTCATGACGCGGGCATTGTCACGGAGACCAGCAGCAGCAGTTCCGGCTCGGGCGGCAGCTCCACGTCGGGAGGACCCGGCAGCTCCGCTTCTTCGTCGTCGGCCGCGGTGTCGTCGTCATCGTCCTCGTCTTCCTCCGCGGCGGCGTCATCGTCTTCGTCATCCGCGGCGGTGTCCTCGTCTTCGTCCTCGT
>JBFMGU010000232.1:0-16705 GCA_040752415.1 Myxococcota bacterium | reverse complement strand
AACAAGCTTCGCCGCGTCCACGTCGTCCTCCCGCCAGCCTATGGCCAGGCTATGTGGTCGGGGGATACTGCCACGGCTCACCACTCATGCCCACGTCGTCACCGTCACGAATGGGCGAAGGACCCAAAGATGCTCAAGTCCTGCTCTCCTCTCGGCGGCGGTGTCGCGTCGCAGGACTAACCGTGAATGGGACGCGCAGGCAAAAGGGACGAACGAGGACAAGGCCCTTCACTGGCAGTCCTGCGAAACGCGTCCATCGGCCAAGTGGTGAGCAGGACTTGGCCCTGCCTGCTGCCTGCCAATTTCATTGGCAGGGACTTCAGAGCGTCATCCCGAGGGAGCCGCACCGCGCTACTGGAGGGCTCTCGTCGGGCGAGGCGTCAGGATGGGAGCCACACCCTAACAAAAGCCATTCATTCGCCGGGGACCGGAATGTCTCTCCCGACGTGGGATCAACGAGGACCATGTCCCAGGTCCCCACCGTGTTCCCCGCCACGAGCACGAGATCTTCATCCACCTGCCAGCCCATGCCCACGTCCCGCAACTCGTCGATGTCGGCCATGGCGAGCAGGATGACGTTGTCGTCTCTGAACCCGAGGAGAACCCAGCGCGACGTTCCGGTGCCACCGGGAGGACCAAGGAAGAGCAGCGCGCGTTCGTGACTCAAACCGCAAGGCCTTGGACCCGGCGCGCCTCCAACGGGATCTCAAGCAGCGTCTCTCCAGTGAAGGCGTTCAGCGCCCGTACCGTGTTGCCGACACTGAAGACCAGGTGATGCTCCGGCAGGAAAGCGAGAATCCATTCACCCGGCGGGAGGGGCAACTCACGCGTCGAGCCGTCGACCTCCAGCACCTGGGCCACCTCCCCGTCACCCGTCAGGACCAGTGGCACCGACAACGGACGCGTTTCCACGGCGCAGTGCGCAGCGTCCGGCTGAGGCGTGACCTCCTGCGGAACTCTTGCGCCCTGGTGGGAGCACGCAAGGACTGCAATCGTTAGGAACATAACACCGCCACGGCGCGTGCTCACGACGACACTCCCCAGGCGGATGACCGCTCTGGCGGGTCTAAGCACTGACCGTGCCACGTGTTCATGGCGGCACACCGCGGTTCCCGCCCAAATCCAACGGGGCCGGATGTGCCGGTGGGTGGAGCGTCCGCGTGGACCTGTCGCCGTGCCGCAGGCTGGGCTTGGACGCAACGCGCCTTTGCCGTCGGGGGCCCAAACCCTTACCCCTTGAGGCAACCGCCGCCCTCGTGAGGGCTGGACAGGGAGGAATGCATGGTCTCCGTGCCAGACATCTCCGGCGAGCTGCCGGACGTCCGCGCCCATGATCGCGTGCGAGCGCACACCGCCCACCGTGTCAACGAACGCATCGACCGTCTCACCGAGGCGAATGTGCAGCACATTGCGCGTCAGGGGCGGGGCGCCATCCACCGACGACTCTCCGAGCTGGACCGCGAGTGGGACGTGGACCGCGTGATGCAGGTGATCATCCCGGTGGCGGCCACCATCTCACTTCAGCTCGGGCGACGACACCGCTTCGCGCGTTACGCCGCGCGCGCGCAGCTCGGCTGGCTGGCGTTTCACGCCTTCACGGGCTGGAGCCCGCCCATGGTGCTGCTCAGACGACTCGGTGTCCGCTCCGCCAAGGAGATCGAGACGGAGCGGCAGGCGCTGCTGGGGCTGCTGGAAAGCCCAGAAGGCGTCCAGTGACTTGCCGCAGGCGCGCGCACGTGCCCAGACCCCTGAAGCACCACGCGCCCGTCCAGCAGCCCAACAACACCGACGTCCGCTGACGCTGCACGTGAGGACAGCCGACTGCTCGGCACCGCGGACGCCTTCCAACCTGCGGTCTAATCCCAGGCTAAGCCACGCTAGCGCCGGCGACGCCTCACCAGCGCGCCCGCCGCCACGAGCGTCAGCGCCAACCAGGGCACACCCGTCACCGGTCGCGCGCACGCGCAGACGGACGAATCCGAATCGTCGTCGTCACCACCGTCGTTGCCAGCGCCGGCGGCGGCGTCGTGCGCGTCGCTGGCATCCCGCGCGCCCGCATCCCGCTGCGGCTGGGCTGCGTCGCCATCCACGCTGGCATCGCGGCTCACGGCACCATCGCGTCCCTCACCGCCGTCGTCGGCGGCCGCATCGGGGGTTTCCGCGGCAGCGTCATGGTCGGGCGCCGCGTCGCCCGCTCCTCCAGCGTCCGTGATGCCGGCGTCGTCGCTGGTGGTGCCGGCGTCGTTGCCGGAAGCGGCATCGGAGGTCGCTGCATCGGACGCCACGCTCGCGTCGGCCGGTCCTGCGTCCTCACCAGCATCAGGCGTTCCCGCGTCCTCCGCGGGACGCGTGCAGAATCCCCCCACGCACACAAAGCCGCTGGCACAGTGGCCGTTGTCGACGCAGCCGGTGAAGCAGGTCCCACCCGCCGCGCACGCGTAGGGTGCGCACGGAGCCGGCGACGGCGTCACGCAGTCTCCTCCGCCATTGCACGTTCCCTCGCCAACCACACTCTCGCCGAGACACTCCGGCGCGGCGCACACCACCTGCGAGTCCGGGAAGACACAACCGGTCCGCACCCCGTCACACGTGCCGGCGCAGACGCCGTTCCCGCGGCAGGAGGGACGCGTTCCCACCGGCGCTCCAGGAGCCGCGGCCACACAGAACCCTTCCTGCCCCGGACGATTGCACTGCTCACACACGCCGGTGCAGTCCGACTCACAACAGACACCGTCGACACAGACGCCGCTGGCGCAGGTGGCGCCGTCCGCGCAGGCGGTGCCGAGCGGGTCCAACGCAACGCACGCACCGTTCTCGCATCGGCTGCCTGCCCCGCATTCGACGTCGCTGCCGCAACACCCGGGAACGGAGTCGGACAACGAGCCAACGCACTCTCCGGCGGTGCACACGTCTTCCAGCGTGCACCGGTTTCCGTCGTCACAGGCCAGCGTGTCGCGCTCGGCGGGAGCCACACACGCGCCGCTCTGGCACACGCCGGCTCCGGCGCAGAAGCTGCCGTTGTCGCAGGCCTCGCCTTCACGCTCCGGCGGCGCGCCGCGACAGACGCCGTTTTCGCAGTGGCCGAGGCCGGTGCAAACGTTTCCGTCGTCACAGGGGTCGCCTTCGGCCAGGGACCCGCCACACGCGCCGCTGCGCGGCAAGTTCACCGGCGGGCTGACCGTTGCGCCAAGCGCCACCGTCACCTCCGAAGCGCCGCTGGCTGCGGGGGCACGGCACAGGATCTCGTTGTCGCGCATGGAGATGATGGGGCACGCCACCCCGTCCACCATGACAACGACACCCGGACCGAAACCGCTGCCCTCGATGAGGATGGCGCCACCGAGCTCGCTCAATTGCCCCGGCGTCACCGACGCCACCAGCGGCAACGCGTAGGGAACGCTGATCGCATTGCTGCCCTGTTGCGCGACGCTCACGCGCAGCAACGCGGCATCCACGGGGCGTGGCGGCGCAAGGCACGTGATCTCCTCGTGATCAACGGACTGCACCGGGCAGGTGCTGCCGTTCACGTCGACGACGGCGGAGCCGGCGCCAAAGTCCTGGCCCATGATCGTGATCGGAATTCCGCCGGCGGCGGGGATGGCTTGCGGTGAGACCGACAACGCCACGGGCGCGGCGCGTTGCAGCAGCGCGGTGTTGCTCGTCTGCGTTGCGGTGATGAGCAGGACGGAGTTGTCGCGTCCCACGCCTTCCGGCGCCGTGCAGGTGACGCGGGAGGTGGCGTAGGTGAGCACCGGGCACGCGGCCCCGTCGACGGTCACCGATCCAGAAGCACCGAAGTTCCGACCGGTCAGCGTGATCACCGCGCCGCGCGTTGGCACCACGGCGGGCGAGATGCCCTCGATGTATGGCGTGTCATACGTCAACGGCAGCGTGTTGCTCACCTGGTTGCTCACGCGGACCTGCACCCCGGCCGGGCCCGCGCCCGCGGGAACCGTGCACGTGATGCGCTCGTGGTCGAGGGTGAGCACGGGACAAGGCTGACCTCCCACCGTCACCTGCGCGGAGCCGCGGCCGAAGTTGGTGCCGCTGATGGTCAGCGGGATGTTGCCCCCCGCTGGAACTTCCGTGGGCGTCAGCGATTCCAGGTACGGAGGCGTGTAGGGCAGGAGGAAGGTGGTCGATTGCGACGCTACCCTGACGACGAGCTCGGGAGCTCCCGTTCCCTCCGGAGCGTTGCACAGGATGCGGTTGTGATCGCTGCTGACGACGGGGCAGGCGGATTCCCCGTAGAGCACCGACGGTGCCGAAGCGCCGAAGCTGCTGCCGACGATGGTGATCGTGGTGCCGCGCGTGGGCACGCTGACCGGCGTCACACCCGTGATGGCGGGCGGGTCGTAGTCGAAGAGCGCGGTCCCGCTGGTTTGTCCGCCGACGGTGAGGCGCACCGGCAGACCCGTTCCCGCGCCAACGGGCACGCTGCAGATGACCGTGTCATGGGTCCGGTCCTGGATGGAGCACTCCGACGAGCCCACGGTGACCGACGGGGCGAGCCCGAAGTTGGAGCCGTGGAGCGTGATCACCGTGCCGGAGGTGGGACCGTGGTCGGGGCTCACCCCGTCGAGGAGAGGCGCCGCGTAGCTGGCCTGGAAGGGCAGGGACGGAAGCCCGCCTGCGATGACCCTGACCGGCGCGGTTCCCTCTCCCGCGGGCGGATAACACTCCACCTCGGTATGTGTCTGGTTGGTGACCACGCATTCCCCACCGCCAAAGGAGACCGTCGCGTCGAGGCCAAAGTTGTCGCCGATGATGGTGATGGGCTGCGTGCCGGAGGTGCCGGCGGTCGGCGTGATCCCGGAGATGACGGGTGGACCGTAGAAGAAGAGCAGTTCATTGCTCTGCTGTCCTCCCGCCGTGACGCGGGCGGGAACGCTGCCTTCTCCCGCGGGAAGGATGCAGAGGATGTTGCTGTGGGACGCAGAGGTGATGGGACAGGGCGCCGCGCCCACCGTGACCTGCGGCGACAACCCGAAGTCCCTACCCGACAGGGTGATCACGCCGCCACCCGCGGTGCGCATGACATCCATCGGAGACACCACCTGGAGATCGGGCGGCCGGTAGTCGAAGCGCTCGGGCGCCGCCTGCTGACCCGCAACGGTCACCACCACCGGAACATCCGCACCTTCGCCCGGCGGAGTCATGCAGCGGATCTCGCCGTGAGTCTGGGAGCTCAGCATGCAGGCCCGACCGCCCACCTCCACCGAACCACCCGCGGTGCCGAAGTTGGAGCCGGAGATGGTGAGGACCGTCCCGCCCGCGGTGCCCCCCGTCGCGGGCTCGACCATGGTCACCGTGGGTTTAGCGTAGTCATAGGGGAACGGTGCGGTCAGTTCGCCACCACTGTCGGTCAGGACCACGGGCTGATCCAGGCCCTGACCCGCCGGGAGCACGCAGCGCACGCGCGCGGCCGTGACGTCGATGATGGGGCACGTGGAGCCACCCACCCTGGCAAGCGCCGTGTTCCCCAGCGACGTGCCCTCGATGGTGATGGTGATGCCTCCCGCCGTGGCACCTGCCTGCGGAGTCACACCGCTGATGCCCGGCCCCTCGTACTGGAACGGGATCTGCGCGGTGGCAGGAGGATTGTCGCCGGCGAGGAGCTGCACGGTGACATCACCGCTTCCACCCGGCGTGGTGCACGTCACCCGCGTGTGATCCCGCGACACCACCGGGCACAGGCTCCCGCCCATGATCACCACCGGGCTCACGCCAAAGTTGGTCCCGGTGAGCGTCAGCGGCGTTCCGCCGGATGCAGCGCCCGTCGTGGGCGTGATGTCGCTGATGCTGGGGGGAGCGTATGGGTAGAGGGCGGGTTGGCTCACCGTCCCATCCTGGCGCCGCACCACGACGTCAGCGGTGGCCCCCTGCCCCGCGGGCAGCTCGCAGATGATTCGCGTGTGGCCGCCCTGCGTCACGAGGCAGCTCGCGCCGCCGACGGTGGCGGTGGGGGAAGCACCAAAGCTGTCTCCGGTGATGGTGATCGGCGTTCCGCCGGCGGTGGCTCCGCCTTGCGGCGTGATGACACCCAGACTCGGAGCGGCGCGCGCCCACGCCTGGGGATCACTGACGACGCCGTTGGTGACCACGCGCACCTCGGTGGGGCCTTCTCCCTCGGGCGTGATGCAGAGGATCTGGTTGGAGGGCGGGGTCCCGGTGCGCGGGCAGTCCGTGCCGTTGATGGACACGGTGGATTGGGGAGTGAAACCGCTGCCGGTGAGCGTGATGATGGTTCCGCCCGCCGTGGTGCCGCTCGCCGGAGAGATGGCGGTGATCCGCGGACGCCCAAAGCCAACCGCCACCCCATTGCTGACCTGTTCCCCCGCGGTCACGCGCACCTCGGCGTTGGTTCCCGGCGGCTGGGGCGGAGCCGTGCAGGTGATGCTCTCGTGGCCCTGCGTCTCGACGAGACAGGGGCTGCCGCCCACCGTCACGGTGGCACCGCTGCGGCCAAAGTCCGTTCCCTGGATGGTGATGACCGTGGGGGCCTGGTTGCTGAGATCCGTGGGGCTGACGATGTCGATGTGCGGCGGCGCATACGCGAACGTCTCCACGTTGCTGCGCTGTCCACCGACCTCCAGCTCCAGCTCGTGATACGCGCCCACGCCCTCCGGCACGTCGACGAGAAGCTGGTCGTGGGTCCAGGAAGCAGCGGGGACGCTCTCGCCGTCCAGGAGCAGGACGCCGTCCAAGCCAAAACTGGAGCCCGTGATGGTGATGACCTGTCCGGTGGTGGGCACGGTGCTGGGGACGATGCCGGTGATGTCCGGCGCGTCGTAGGAGAAGCGCTGGGGGGAGGTCCCTTCGTTGCACCAGCGATTCCTTACGACGAGGGCGTAATCCGTGCCCACGCCGGGCGGGACGGTGCACCGGATGCTCGTTTCGGTCCACGAAGTGATGGAGCACTCGCGGCTGTCCGCCGACGCCGTCGACAACGCCACCCGCGAGCGGCAGTTCTCCGTGCCCCCGGGGCCAAACTTCACTCCCGCGATGGTGATGGGGGCACCCTGGGTCGGGGTGTGCGTGGGAGTCACCGAGCCAATGGCGGGGACGTAGCAGGTCGTGCGGACGTCGCTGCAGCAGTCGTTGTAATTGAAACACGCGTCGTCACACCAACAGGAACCCGCGTTGGCTCCGCAGTAACCCGCGCAACTCGACGCCGCGCGCACCTCGCCCGGCACCACGCTCAACACCACCATCACCGTCACAACACCCAGCCCACGCAACATGGCTTCACCTCGGAAATGCACGGATCTCCCGCCCTAAGCTAAGTACCTGGCCAGAAGTTCCTTCACATCTGGGAAGACTCCGGCTGAGCCCGACCCGCTCGCTCCAAAGCGGTATTCCAGACCGCGCTCCCAAGGTGCCGGCCGCGCCCATCCCATTGGGCGGAGAAGCCGGCACGCAGATTTTCCCGACGAGCAACCGCGGTGCGGGCACTCTGATGAAAGCGCACCTGCGGCGCCCGCACCTTTGGGAGTGCGGTCTGAAATACCGCTTTGGCTCGGGCTGTCCGGGCTCACCGGGACTCCTCCGTGTGTGAAGAACTTCTGGCCACGTCCTTAGCGCACCGCGGCCGGAACGCGTGTGTCAGAGGTCACCCATCGCGCGTTTGATGGCGGGGATCTCGGGGTCCTGGGCGGGCGCGCGCTGCAAGTAGCGTCGGAATTCCGCCTTCATGCGCTCGTGGGCCTCGGGCGTGCCCAGGCGGCTGAGGGCAATCCCAAGGTTCTTGTGCACGTGCGGGGCGGCGCGCGGATCCTGGGCCGCTTCCTCCAGCAATCGCACCGCGAGGGTGTTGCGCGTGGCGGTGTCGACGGGCAGCGACGGGTGGGTGAGCACGAGGAAGCCGCGCGCGTGACGCGCCTCCAACGCGTCCTGGAGCACCACCTGCTCCCAGCTCTCGTCGGAGAACGGCCCGGATGGCACGGGCGGCAGGGCCTGCTCGCTCTCGACGAGCCAGGCGTGGAAGTCCACGCTGACGTCGGGAGGATGGAGACGTTTGCAGATTCCCAGGGGCCACTGCTGCAGCAGACCGGGGACGGAGCTGTCCCCCTCCTTGAACCCGCCGCACACCACGATGGGATGGCGCGGCAGGTTGGCAGCCACGAACTGCGCCATGGTGAACCCACCCGGTTCGCGCGGGTGGTAATGCGTGCCGGGGAAGGTGACGTCGGGGAACTGGGCCGCGTAGCGCATCCAGGTGCGGCTGAGGATCTCCTGGTCCACCACGCGCACGTCACCGCGGAGGCCTTCCGCCGCCTGCAGGTAGCGAACGCTGTTGGTGATGAGATCTCCACGCGTGAGCACAATGGCGTCGGGCGGCGCGGCACGCAGGATGCTCCGTCCGTATTCCTCGACGACGCGCCCACGGTGACGCAACACGTCGCCCAGGTTGAGCGCCCCCTGGATCACGACCAGAGCCACCGCCACCGGCGCCGAACCCCGGCGAAGACGGGCGAAGCCCACGCCGGCCAACGCCAGGAGCAGCAGCAGCGGAAGCTGGTAGAAGCGCGCCTGCACGCCCCGGAGCAGTGCCGGTTCCAGCGGCATGTTCACCAGGGAATGGAACACCAGCACGTCGATCAGCAGGGCGCCGGCCACCACGCGGCACCAGGTCCGACGCTGGCGCATGGCGAGCACCGCGAACACCACGCCCACCCCGAGAACACCGCGCACCGTGTCGGTGAGGAAGAAGCCCAACGCGCGCAGCGTCTCGGCCTCACCGAGCGGCGCACTGACGAGCTGGAAGGTGCCGTATTCCCGTCGCAGCACGTGCTCGACGAGCCCCGTGAGCGTGCTCGGATCGCCCCAGGTGACCGCGGCGGCACTGCGCGCAGCGAGGGGCAGGTACACGTAGGGAATGAGGCCCAACGGCAGCAGCAGCAGGGCCCGCGGAAAGGCCCGGCCCATCCAGCCAAGGACCGGAATGACGACAAAGATGCTGGTGTGATGATTCGCCAGCGCCAGTCCCGCGCAGAACGCCGTCAACGCCACCGTGCGGAAAGAGGCGTGCTCCGCATAGCGCGCCGCAAGGGCAAGCAACGCCGCCGTGAGCATGTTGTTCAGCGCGAACACCTCCGCGCTCGTCGCATGGGGCCACACGCGGTGGCTCAATGCGAACATTCCGCCCGCCAACACGCCAGCCCAGGGCGCTCGTGACACCGTGGTCACCGCCTCCGCGAGCAATCCGCAGGCGAGTGCACCAAGCAGCGCGGAGAGCAGGTTCATCCGCACGCCCACGTCCAACCCGGGCAGGGCGGCAAACAGGCGGAGCAGGAGCGTGTAGAGCGGATAGCCGGGAGGATGCGCAACGCCGCCGGTGAGCGCGGCGTCCATCAGCTCCCCGGCGTCGCCACCCACCACCGACGGCTGCAGGGTGGCGAGGTAGATGAGGAAGGCCAGCGCAGCGGTGGCCCAGGCGTGACGTCGTCCCACGCGGCAGGTGTAGGCCATGGCCGGGGGGCGGGTGAACCGTGCCGCGTCCCCCGGAGACGTTTTCCCACTGCTCCGAGACGCCGTTCGCTGCGCGCGCTATGCTCTCGACGTGGACACGATCCGGAAAGTGGCGCTGCCAGCCGTGATGGCGTGGACCCTGGTGGGTGCCACCGCGTGCCTGGAATGCGCCGACAACGAGGTCCAGGAGGGCAACCGCTGCGTGCGCCTGTGCAACGCCGACGCGGACTGCGGCAGCGGCATGACGTGTGCGGATGGCCGGTGTCGCGAGGCGGTGCTGGGCGGGACCAGCAGCGGCGCAGCGCACAGCAGCAGCCTGGGCGGTTCCAGCCATTCCTCCTCGTCGGGAGTGGGCACCACCACTTCCGCCCCAAACAGCGGCTCCGCCACCTCCGCCAGTTCCTCCTCCGCTGCCAGCACCGTCGGCTCCACCAGCACCAGCTCGTCCACGTCCAACAACGCCACGTCATCATCCGGTGGGATCACCAGCGGCACCAGCACCTCCGCGACGTCATCCTCCGCGAGCGCCACCAGCAGCGGTACCACCACCAGCAGCTCGGCCGCGGTCAGCTCGTCTCCTACCAGCAGCAGCGCGTCCACCGGCTCCAGCTCCTCGAGCTCGTCGACCTCCGGCGCGTCGTCATCGTCCAGCTCGTCGTCATCCAGCACGTCGTCGTCCAGCTCGTCGTCGTCCAGCTCGTCGTCCAGCTCGTCGTCGGGGTTGCCGGTGGGGGACGGGCTGGCGGCCTGGTACTACGCCGGGACCTCCTTCGATTCACTGCAGCTGCAGGGGGTGGACCCCGACGTCGATTTTGACTGGGGCGTCTCCGTCCCCGCAACGGGCGTGCCCGCCGACAACTTCACGGTGCGTTGGATGGGCCACGTGTGGGCTCCCACCACCGGCGTGTATTCCCTGAATGTGCAGAGCAACAACGGCGCACGGCTCTGGGTGGACGGGCGGCTGCTCATCAACCAGTGGACCCACAATGCGACCAACGACGGGACGGCCCCGTTTGCCTTCCAGGAGGACCGTCCCGTGCGCATCCGCCTGGAGTACGTGGAGTACACCCAGCAGGCGGACGTGAGACTCGCCTGGGCAACCGTGGGCAACCCGGTGGCCACGGTGATTCCCACCAGCCAGCTCAGCTCCGCGGGGCCATACACCGAGGACGTCACGCCGCCCGCCGTTGTCGACACGCTGACGCTGGAGCGGGTGGGCAACAACGGGGTGGACCTGACCTTCGTGGCCCCCGGTGACGACGGATTCGAGGGCACCGCCACCCGCTACGACCTGCGCATCTTCAACGCGCCCATCACCCGCGCCAACTGGTACCTCGCCGCCGCGCTCACCACCGACGCGCCCGAGCCTGCCGGCACGGTGCAGACCATCTCCCTCTCCAGCCTGCCGCAGGACTCCGTCTACTACTTTGCCCTCCTGGCGCTGGATGAGGAGGACAACCCCGCGCCGGCCTCCCAGACCGTGGGCGTGCTGCTGTCCAACGACGGGGCCCAACACGGATTCCGCGCGCAGTACTTCGACAACGAGAACCTGACTGGCGCGCCGGTGATCACGGAGGTGACGCCGACGGTGAACTTCAACTGGGGTCGCGACGAGCCCCACCCCGCCCTCGCCGCCGACCATTTCAGCGCGCGCTTTACCGCCACGTTGACGGTTCCCAGCTCCGGCACCTGGACGTTCTTCACCTACACCGACGACGGCGTGCGCCTCTCCGTCGACGGGCAGCAGGTCATCACGCGCTGGGCGGAACAATCCGCCACCGAGACCAGCGCATCCGTGCCGCTCACCGCCGGGGAGGGCCACGTGTTGCAGATGGATTACTTTGACGCGGAGTTCAACGCCGTGGCGCAGCTGTCCTGGGCGGGTCCCGGGGTGTCCAAGCAGATCCTTCCGGCCAGCGCGGTGACCGTCCCGTAGGCCGCGGAGTGGATGTGGGTGGTGGCGTAACCGGGCGCCCTGTTGAGGAGGGTCTGCGTGGTGTCCTGCCGTACCCGCCGGTCAGCGCGGCACCGGCACCGTGCGGGGCAGCACCACCGTGAAACGGGTGCCCGCGCCCAGCGTGCTCTCCACGTCGATCCGGCCCCCGTGCAGCCGCGCGGTCTGGTCCGCCACGTACAAACCCAGGCCCAGCCCGGGCTCCAGTCCCGGCGGGCTGACCCGCGCGAACTTCTCGAAGATGCGCTGCCGGTCCTCGGGAGCAATGCCCACGCCGTGGTCCTGCACCACCACGTGCACCTGGCCATCCTGCTGCAGCACCTCCACGTCCACCGGCCGGCCCTGCCCATACTTGATGGCGTTGTCCAGGAGGTTGGCCACCAGCTGCTGCACCCAGCGCCGATCCCAGCTCCCCTCCACCGGCCCCGTGACGCGTACGCTCAGCACCGAGCCCACCGCCGCGGCCTTGGGTGCCAGCGACTCACCCAGCGCCGCCAGATCCAACGGCTCGGGGCTCAGCTTCATGCCGGACTCCAGCATCGAGACGTCGAACATGTCCAGGATGAGGCGCTCCAGGCGGGTGAGCTGGCGGTCCAGTCCGTCGACGAGCTTGGTGGTGCGCGCCTTGATGGCCTCGTCGTCAACCGGCATGCCCAGCAGCCGGCGCGTGTTGTAGAGGTTGAGCCGCATGGTGGTCAGCGGGGTGCGCAGCTCATGGGAGGCCAGGGTGATGAACTCGTCACGCAGGGCCACCGCCCGCGCGGCCTGACGCACCGCCTGCTGCAGACCGGCCACCAGCGCGCTGAACCCCACCGACGTCACCAGGAACATGCCGGTGCGCAGCAGGCCCGGAACGTCGTCCAGCGGCGCGGAGAGCAGGTGCGGACGCAGGACCAACACGGAGTACACCGTACACGCCAGCGTGCTGGTCACCCCCGGCCCCAGACCGCCCAGCCACGCCGCCAACAGGACCGGCGGGTAGTGGAGCACGGCGGGAGTCTGCTTCAGCACCGCGGGCATCCACGGGCGGCTGGCCAGCACCACCACGGTGGGCAACAACGCCATCACCCAGCGCCACCCCACGGGCAGCGACGACAGCGGCAGGGACCAACCGGGTGTGAACACTTGCCTGGCCATTCCTTCTTCCGGCCCCCGCCGCGCCTCACGCTAGGCGAAAGCGCCTGCCCTCCGCACCGCCGGCCTCCGCATGCGGCCAAGGCTCCGCTCGCGCGGACATTTGACGCCCGCGCGCTTGTGCGCCAGGACTGCCTACCATGAACACCGCCACCCGCCCCGTTCCCCGCTCCACCGACGTTGTCATCCTGGTGGACGACCGCGACCAGCCGCTCGGCACGGCGGACAAGCTCAAGGCCCACGAGGACGGCGGCAAGCTGCACCGCGCCTTCTCCATCTTCGTGTTCAATTCCCAGGGCCAGGTGATGCTGCAGCGTCGGGCGGCCAGCAAGTACCACTTTGGCGGACTGTGGACGAACACCTGCTGCAGCCACCCGCACCCCGACTACGGTCTCCTCGAGTTCGCGCGCAACCGGCTGCAGGAGGAGATGGGCTTTGACGTGCCACTCACCGAGCAGTTCAGCTTCGTCTACCGCGCCCACGACGCGCAGAGCGGCCTGACCGAGCACGAGTACGACCACGTCCTGTTCGGCCGCTACGACGGGGAGCCGCATCCCAACCCCGCCGAGGCCGACGGCTGGAAGTGGATGGAGCCGGAAGCGCTGCGCCAGGACGTGGTGGCGCACCCGGAGCGCTACACGCCGTGGTTCCGCATTGTGCTGGAGCGTGTGCTGGGCCGTTGACCCGCGGTCAGCGCGAGCGCAACCGCAACCGCTCCCGCCACGGCGCGGCCACGGCGGGCGCGCGCGGGTCCACCGTCTCCCCTGCCACCGGCGCCAACAGCGGAATGGACTGCTGCTCGGCCAGCTGCTGCATCCGCACAATCGGTTCATCCCAGGCGTGCAGGGCCAGGTTGAAGGTGCCCCAGTGCACCGGCAGCAGCGCGCCACCGCGGACCAGGCCGTGCATGCGCGCCGCCTCGTCGGGGCCGAGGTGGATGTTGCCCCACGCGGGATGATGCGCACCGGTCTCGATCATGGTCAGGTCAAAGGGACCGAGGCGCGCGCCGATCTCGCGCACCCCGTCGAAGGGGCCGGTGTCGCCGGAGAACCAGACGCGATGGCGCGCGCCCACCAACGCCCAGGAGGCCCAGAGCGTGCGGTTCCCGCCGGCGGAGGTGCGCCCGCTGAAGTGTCGCGCCGGCGCCGCCACCAGGTTGAGCCCGCCCAGGTCCACCGATTCCCACCAGTCCAGCTCGACGATGCGCTCGGCGGGAACGCCCCACGCCTCCAGGTGCGCGCCCACCCCCAACGCCGTCACGAAGCGATGTCCCCGTCGTGCCAGCTGCAACACCGAGAGGTGATCGAGGTGGTCGTAGTGATCATGGGAGATGAGCACCGCGTCCAGCGGCGGCAGCTCGTCGATGGTGAGCGGCGTGGGATGGAAGCGCGCGGGGCCGGACCACTGGAAGGGTGAGGCACGCCGGGAGAACACCGGGTCGGTGAGCACCAGGTGGCCGTCGACGTTGACGAGCATGGTGCTGTGCCCCAGCCAGGTCACCCGCACACCGGGCGCGCGTGCGGTGGCGCGGGAAAGGTCCGGCCTCACCACCGGCAAGGGCGCGCTGGGCTCCTGCTCGCGGCGCCCCTGGAAGTACTCGCGCACCAGCGGCAGCATCTTGCGCACGTCGCGCAGCATCTCCGTGGCGACGGGATTCTGCGCCACCCCCTGGATGAACCGCGGCGAGGACTGGATGCGCTCCAGCCGCAGCCCGGTGGGATGGGCGCCCAGCTGCGGCAGCACACGTCTGCTCCGCGGGGGAGCGACAGCCGGGGCCGCGGCCTGGAGAGGGAAGAGCTCGGACATGCGGACCTCCGTCACGGAACCATCCTGCACCGCCCTGGGATGCCGGCCCCACCGGAGCGACTCGCCCGGGATGTTGCGGAAGTGTGAAGCCAGCCGGCCCCGCCCCGTCACCACGACGGGCAGCGCAGCGACTTCAGGTACTCCAGCAGGTCGCGCTTCTCCTCGAGGGAAAGCCCGGTGCCAAAGCGCTCCCCGGAGTGGCCGTGCACCAGCTCGGGGCGGAAGGTGCGCTGCACCACCCGGGGCTCCGGCGCCACGCCGCGCGTGTCCGGCGGGTCCACGCTGGTGAAGAAGCCCACGTTCTCGTCGTCGGTGACGTCGCTCTGCCAGTAGGAGGGGCTGCGCGCGGTCTCCTCGGTGAGCAGCTCCATGAGATTGGCCACCCCCGCGGTGTGCAGGTAGGGAAAGTTCAGGAACGTGCTGCACAGCGGCATGGCGGCGTAGCCCGGCGCGAAACCCTCCGCGTGCTCCAGCCGGGGGACCTGCACCCACTGGTACTGCGTGAACTGCTGCAGGACCTCGTCGGTGGCGGCCACGGCGCGCTCCACGTCGGTGCGAATCAGCTCCAGCGGCGTGGTGGAAGGTGAGAACGAGGTGAGCATCCCGTCCGCCGCGTAGCTGCCGTGGCAGGACGCGCACAGGTCCTGGCGGTGGAAGATCTCCATGCCCCGCGCCGCGGCGGTTGCGTCCACCGCGGTGTCCATCACCTCCTCCCACGTCGGGGACGGGCTCTTGAAGATGATGAACGCGTCCATGGCCTGGATCTCCCGCGTCACGACCTTGTTGGACCAGCGCTGGTAATCATCGAAACCGAAGAAGTCGAACATGGGCCAGTGGGTGACCCACAACGTGCTCACGCTCCCGTCCCAGAACAGCTGGTTGCGGAAGCGCACGGTGTTGAGCGGCGGCGGCTTGGTGGCGCCGCACAGGAAGCGCGGGGCCTGTGCCGGGTCCGCCAGCTGCGCCGGGTCGGTGAGGAGCTTGCTGCTGATCTCCCAGATGCGCGCCGCGGTGATCATGCCGGGACCCAGGTCCGCGCAGCCGTTGCCGTAGAGCGCGTCGTAGCGGTCCAGCTTGGCCATCTGCCGCTCGATCCGGGCGCGCAGCTCGTCGTCGACTCCGGGCTCCGGCAGCCCGTCCTCCATCATGGCCCGCGCGAACCGGATGAGCTGCTTCTGGTCGTACCACTTGTTCCCCACGCCGGCGAAGAGCTTCCCCTTCACCACGCCGCTGTGACACGCGCTGCAGTTCTGCGTGGCCAGCGCTTCCGGCTCATTGATGCGCACCAACCCCCGCGGGAGCTCCTCGCCCGGGATGTGGACGAGCCCCGTGTGCCAGACGTCCTCCAGCGTCTCGAACAGCGCGTCCACGTCCTCGACGGGACGGTTGCCAATCCACGCGTCCATCAGCTCGGCGGGCACGCCAAACGGCTCACCCTCCAATTGCGCCGTGAAGTACCAGTGCTGCTCCCCCTCCTGCGCCAACGCCTCGAAACCCGCCTCCCCCGACGACACCAGCGGCAGGTCCTGCGGACGCGCCACCGGGTAGCTCACCTTCTCGTCGAGCCAGAGGTCGGTGCAGCCGGGGCCGCGTTGCCAGATGCGCGCGCGTCCGTCGTCGCTGGGGCGGGCGCCGGGAGGCGGACAGGGGTCCATGGGCGGGGAGGCCTTCTCCTCCAGCCAGGGGCACGCGGTGAGCAGGAGCATGCTGCCCAACGTCAACACACGACAAGCGACCATGTCGCCACTGTGCCGTCCGCCGCGGCGGGATGACAAGCGGTAGGGATTCGGGAGTCCATGGGAACGGCCAGGACGACGCGTTGCGCGACGGAACCGCGTCGCTGTGACCACCGTCTGATTCCGGCTGAGACGTGGCGCGCGCGCACCCGCTTCGCGTTTCACGCCTCGCGGAAATCCGGGTTCTCACAGTCAGCCCGCGGAGGGGACGGGCGCGTCGCGAGCGCGAATCGCGTCGGCTGGGCCACCGTCTCGTTGTCATCCGTTGGCGCGGCTCGCCCGGGACCCGCTTCGCGCTTCGCATTTCGTGGACGTCCGGGTTGTGACAGTGAGGCCGCTGAGCGGACGGGTGCGTCGCGAGCGCGAGTCGCGTCGCTGGTACCTGTCTCGAATTTTCTCGTTCGGCGTTGGCTCGTCTGGTACCCGCTTCGTCTTTCTCATCTCTTCGGTACCGCCTGCCTTCCGCCTTCCGTCTTTCGTTTCGTTCTTCCGTGTTCCGTCGTGGTGCTCCTTGCTGTTGGGTTGAGAAAGAAAAACGGGAAATCCCACCGCGGGTCCCATTTGATTCGCGGCTGCTACGATTACCGCGGTACTCCTCCGCGCC
>JBFMGU010000231.1:0-16727 GCA_040752415.1 Myxococcota bacterium | reverse complement strand
GGGCGGATTGGGACAGGCGCGGGCGGGGGCGGGGACGGCGGTCACCGCTCAAGCATGAGCCCGCCGGCCACGCGCAGCCGGTTGTGGACGTCGTGGACGCCGCGCACGGAGAGGCACACGTCCTCCGCCAGGCGCTTCATCCGACGGGTGGGCACGCTGCCCTCCAGCGTCACCTCCGCGTGCATGACGGTGACCACGATGTCGCTGGCGTCAACCGCGTCGTGGTCGGTGAGGAGGGCGTGGACCTCGTCGTGGATGGCCTCGTCGGAGCGACGGTAGCCGCGCGGTCCGGGCGGGGTGGGCCGGGTGTCCACCGGGACGTCCCGACGCGACTCCGGCCCCAGCTGCCACAGCGGAAGCTCACCGCGGGTAATCTCCTCCTGACGACCGAGGTGCAGTCCGCCCGTGCCAATCCGACCCCACGCGTGCAGCTCGGCGCGGTTCATCACGCCCCAGTTCCCCTCGGGCGCGGGCCAGCTGTAGAAGTGCTCGGCGCGCACCTCGTCATGCTCCAGGTGGTGCACGGGGTGGATGGCCAGTTCATCATGCAGCCCGTGGCGGACCTGCGCGCACGGGTCCCAGGCGGGCTCGTCGGATTCCACCAGCTCCTGCCAGTAGCGCGGATCCCAGTTCTGCATGGCGGCTCCTCCGTCCTCGTCGGAGAGAGCTAACGCCGCACGCCCAGCCTGCAATGACCACGTGGACCGGGACGCGGACGGTGCTCAGCGCACGCTGCCCACGCCGATGTTCATCTCCAGGCCCAGGTCGGCCAGGCGCGGCAAGAGCTGGGACTCCACCGCGCCGTAGAACACGCCCAGCATCACCGGGGGCGGTGGCAGGCCCAGCTCCGCCAGGTCCTTCTCCTTGCCGGTGAGCTCGCGCGGGTCCTCGTTGAGCGGCCCGCCAATCCGACGCTCGAAACGCGCCAGCTCATCCTGCAGCCGCTTCACCAGGCGCGCCTTGGCCTCCGGCTTCCAGTGCGGCACGAACAGCTTGGCGGCCTCGAAGCCGAAGGCGCCGTGGAAGGCCTCGTCGCGGTGGATCTCACCAATGGCCCACTGCGCCAGCGGCAGCCGCGCCATCTGCAGCGCGTTGCGGAACTCCATGGCGCTCATCAGCTCACCCACGCAGAAGAAGCTCACCAGGCCGGCAATGACCTGCTCGTCGGCGTCGGCGTCGTCCTTCCAGGCGAACACCGGCGGCGTGGCGTCCTTGGGAATCACCGCGTTGACGCCCAGCCGCTGCAGCACGTCCGCGCACACGTCTACGTGACGGATCTCATCCTCCACCACGCGACCAAACGCGCCCAGGATGTCCAACGGCACGCCCAGCCGCGCCAGCGCGCTGGTCATCCACCCGCTGACCACCACCGACTCGTACTCACTCTCCAGCAGCCGCTGCCACCCGTTGCGCGCGTCCTGCATCAGCGCGGGCGGGATGTCGCGCGGGTCCAGCTCCGGCGGGTCCACCGCGCTGCCGTCGCGACGCACGCGCTGCACGTGCACCTGGTGCAGCCGCGTCCCGCCACGAATCAGCTCCAGCCTGGGCGTCTTCTCACAGCTTCCGGCCATGGCCGCTGAGATGAACGTTTGCCCGGCACCCGTCAAGCCCGCCACGCGGACCGCGCCCGGGCAGCGGGGTGATGCGCGCGCACCGCAGTGGAAAACCGAGGTTGTCACCTCCTCCGCCGTCCCCACGCACGACGATGGACGCGGGAAGTGCGCCCAAGTGCGCGGAATCGCAGTTTTTTCGCCGGAGGGCGGCACGGGATGCGGGCTTGGCACCGGCGTTGCTCAAGCAAGCGGTGTCTGCCCACCCCGGAAATCGGAGAGAGCCATGAAAGCCTCACGCCTTGGTGCCCTTGCCCTCCTTGCCGCCGTCCTCGCCTGTGAACCGCCGCCGCGCGCGCATGAGCCCGCCGCCACGCCGCAGAGCAGCACCATCGTCACCGCGGCCTCGGGTCGCATTGTGGCGGTGGACGCGGACCACGACGCGGTGGTGTTCATGGACGCCGACGGCGGCAACGTGCGCTCCGTGCCGGTGGGGCAGCGCCCCGCGCAGCTGGCCATTCGCGGCGAGAGGGTGCTGGTCACCAACCGCGGTGCGCGCTCCGTCACGCTGCTGAGCACCCGCGACGAGAACGTGGTGCGGACGTTCAAGGTTGGTGTGGAGCCGGTGGGGGTGGCGTGGGTGGATGACCGGCGCGCGGCGGTGAGCCTGGGCGGGGAGCAGGCGCTGGCGCTGGTCGACGTGGACGCGGGCCAGGTGGTCCAGCGCGTGGCGCTGGCGCACCAGGAGCCGCGCGCGGTGGCGGTGCTGCCCGACGGGCGCATCTTCGTGAGCCACCTCACCACCGACAAGCTCTCCGTGGTGCAGGGTGGTGAGGTGCGCGAGCTCAGTCTGCGCCTGCGCTCCATGCCACACCTCACGCCCAACCTGGTGCAGTCCCTGGCGGTGCGCCACGACGGCAAAGAGGTGGCCACCTCCAACGTGGAGCTGAACAACGAGCAGGTGAACGCGGACCGTCCCGTCGAGGGTGGCGGTGGCGGCGGCTACCTGGGCACGCCGGAGCAGCTCCCCGCGGTCACGCCCGCGGTGACCACGGTGGACACCGACCTGGAGGTCACCACGGCGGACACCGTGACGGCGGACATTCCCAACGTCTGCTTCGAGAACTGCGGGCAGGTGGACCCGGCGGAGGTGGGGCGCAGCGCGCTGCTCCGTCGGGAGAACGGCCAGACCGAGAGCCACCAGGTCAACGAGCCCACCGCGGTGGCGTACCTCGACGGTGGCCGGGGCTTCGCGGTGCTGGCGCGCGGGAGCAACAACCTGCTCATCTGGCGTCGGGACTCCGACGGACGGCGCACCGAGCTGGTCAAGGCGGTGAAGGTGGGCAGCGGCGCCGACGGCCTGGCCGCCAGCCCCGATGGTCGCGCGCTCTACGTGCACAGCGCGTTTGACCAGACGGTGGACGTGGTGGAGGTGCCGCTGTTCGAGGAGAAGCAGCAGAAGAGCTCCCTGGCCGGCGGTCTCCAGGAGGCGAGCCATCCCAAGGCGCCCGTCGAGCAGGAGCAGCCTGCGCGTCGCATGCCCGTGGCCGCGCTGGACCTGCCGGCCGACGTGCTCGCCGGTCGCAAGCTCTTCTTTGATGCCACCAACAACAGCATGACCACGGGCCCCGGCGTCACCTGCGCCACCTGCCACCCCGACGGGCGCGCCGACCGCAAGACCTGGAACTTCATCGACGGGCCGCGCAACACCATGAGCCTGGCGGGCGGCATTGCCACCACCACCGCGCCGCTGCACTGGGGCGGCGAGCTGCAGAGCCACCGTGAGCTGCAGCGCACCATCACCGAGTTCATGGGTGGCCATGGCCTGCCGGAGGACGGGCTGGACCAGCTGGCGGCGTTCATTGACACCGTCCCCACGCCGGACAACGTGAACCGTGACGACGACACGCAGCGGGCGCTGCAGCTGCGCGGCGAGGAGCTGTTCTTTGATGAGCGTGTGGGCTGCGCATCCTGCCACGCCGGCAACCACCGCACCGACAACCTGAACCACGACGTGGGAACCGGCGGCGCGTTCCAGACCCCGGTGCTGCACGGCCTGCACCTCAGCAGCCCGTACCTGCACGACGGCACGGCGCCCACCGTCGAGGACGTGCTGGAGAAGCTGGTGAAGACGGACCTGATGGGCCGCGGCTCGCACCTCTCGGCCGAGGACATGACCGCGCTGGCAGCGTATCTGCGCACGCTCTGAATCCTCCCCGACGGGTGGAATGCCAGGGCCCCTCATCACGACGACGGTGGTGAGGGGCCTTGGTGTCTGACGGGGATGGGTCAGATGTTGCGGCTGGTGCCCTCTTCCGGGGCGGTGCTCTGCGGATAGGCGGGGCTGCCCGCTTCGCTGGTGCCCACGTCGGTGGCCATGCTGGGCTCACCAATGTCGGCCTCCACGGTGACGCGGGTCTCCTCGGCCGCGGCCTTGGCGTACACGCCAATGGGCACGCCCTCGTAGACGTAGTCGGCCTTCAGGGCTTCAAGCTGGTTGCCCAGCTCCTCGTGCCGCTCGGCGTCGATGGCCTGCTCAACCTTGGGGAACAGCTCATTCTCCTCTTTCTGGAAGTGGTCATCCACGCAGCTGAGCAGCTCGCCCATCTTGCTGATGAACTCGTCATCGCTCTGCGGCTCGGTCAGCTCGCCCAGCAGGTCCTCCATCATCTTGTGCTCGTCCACGTTGTCCTCGACGAGGTTGAAGCACTCGTCGCTGCACGCCTTGACCGTGGGGTAGAACAGCTTCTCCTCGATCTGTGCGTGGACCTCCAGCTCCTGCCGGATCTTCTCGAACGACGCCCGCTTGCCGCTGATGTCCTGGCCTTCGGCTTCGCGGTACTCCTTGATGAGGTCGCGGATGGTGGCGTGGTCTTCCTTCAGGAACTCCGTGGCCTTCATGTCATCCTCCTTCACAGTCTGCCGTGGTTGGGATGGGGGCTGGCGTCGTGCAACGGCGAGGAACGCTCGCGGCGGATGGACACCAGGCGGGAAGTCAACGACCGAAAGGAGATAACCCCCCTCAACACGTCATGCAGGCGTGTCCTCGTCGGAGCATGCGGAGTTGCCCGCGCGTCCGCGCATCCGTTCAAGCCGTGTTGTCCGCGTTGGCCGCAACGGGGACGTGGCATAGGTTCGACCCATGAAGCTGGCCATCCAACGGCGGAGCATCTACCTGGAGCCCCCTCGCGGGATGGATGTCATCTGGGTCACGCGCCAGCTCTCACACCCGGAGATCGCGGAGAACTTTGCCTGGGGTGACGACCTCACGCCGGCGGACATCTGCGGCGGTCATCGCATTGGCGCGGTGATCGTCGGCATGATGCGGCGCGTGGTCGACGGCGCGCGCATGGGTTTCGTGCTCATGCTGTGCCCCCATGAGGGCAAGGATTTCTGGGAGATCCTGGCGGCCATTCCCGACGTCAGACACCGTGACGCGTTCAGCATGATGCACGCCATAGACGCCATGAGCCACTACATGTTCGACCACCTGGGCGCGCCCCGCTGCGGTGCCACGGTGAAGCCGGAGAACGCGGCCAGCCTGGCGGTGGTGCGGAGGATTGGTTACCGGCAGCGCGAGATCAGACCGGACTCCGACGGAGTTCCCCACGCCGTCTACGTGCTGGACCCGGAGGCCTGGGCGCAGCGACGGGCGAGGTTGGAACGGGGTGAGACGGAGCATCCCTCGGGAGCGGGCGCGGCGTTCGTGGTGCTGCCCGGTCCGCCGTACACCCCGGTCAGAGCGTGACGCGCAGCGTGTTGAGCCCGCGGAAGACCTGGTTGGGTTTCCAGTCGGCCTGTTCGTCGACGAGGGCGATGTCCGGGAAGCGCTTCAGCAGCGTGGTGAGCGCCACCTGCGTCTCCGCGCGCGCCAGCATGGCGCCCACGCAGTAGTGCGGGCCGTGGCTGAAGGCCAGGTGCTTGTTCTCGGGGCGCGTGATGTCGAACGTGTCGGGCTCGGGGAACTGTGCGGGGTCGCGGTTGGCGCCGCCCAGCGAGATGACGACGAGCTGACCGGGCAGGATGTTTGCGCCGCCCAACGTGAGCGCCTCACGTGCTTCTCGACCGGTGAGCTGGATGGGGCTCTCGTAGCGCACAATCTCCTCGACGGCGGCGGTCATTCGCTCGGGATCCTCGTCGACGAGCGCGCGCTGGTCCGGGTGCGTGAGCAGGAGCCAGAGTCCGGTCCCCACCGAGGTGGCGGTGGTCTCATGTCCCGCGGCCAGCAACAGGATGGCGGTGCTGAGCAGCTCGTCCTCGGTGAGCACGTCGCCCTGTTCCTCGGCCTGCGCCAGCGCGGTCAGCAGGTCCGGGCCGGGATGGGCACGCACGCGCCTGAGCGCCTGACGGAAGTAGTCGGTCATGCCCTGGATGCTCTCCAGGCCCGTCTCCAGCGCCTGCGCACTGTGGATCATGTCTCCCAGGAAGACGGCCAGGCCCTCCGTCCAGTGCCGGAACAGCTCGTGGTCCTCCGACGGAATTCCCAGCATCTCGGCAATCACGGTGGTGGGGAGGCGGTAGGCAAAGTCCGCCATGGCGTCCATCTCGCCACGCGGCGCCACGTCGTCAATGAGGCGGTCCACCACCTCCTGCATGTGCGCCCGCATCCCCTCCACCCGACGGGGCGTGAACGCCTTGTGCACCAGCGCGCGGATGCGCGTGTGCTGGGGCGCGTCGCGGAAGAGGAGGAAGCGGCTCACGGACTCAATCAGCGGAGCAAAGCGGGCGCGCTCCTCGATCGGGATGACGTCGTAGACGGAGGCCATCCGGTCCGCGGCAAGGCGTGGCTCCTTCAGCGCGGCCATGGCCTCGGCGTAGCCGGTGACCACCCAGCAGGTGAGCGCGCGGTCCCAGTACACGGGGCTCTGCGCGCGCATGCGCTGGTAGATCGCGTAGCGGTCACCGCGGATGAAGCGCGGGTCCTGCAACGAGGGCGAGAGCAACGGTCGACGATGACCGAACATGGCGAAGGGCCGGTCCGAGGAACTCATGGGCGCATTCAACACCCGCGGGGGCGGAACGTCACGCCGCTTGGATGACGTCACCGGGTGAATTGATTGCGTGGGTCCCGCACGACCTTGTCCTTGGCCCGCACCTTGGACCCGGTGGCTCGTTGGCACAGGGCACAGGTGACGTCAGGAGGAGGGTGGCGGGCGTGGGATGGCTGGGATAGGGAGCCGCCCCATGAGCGCCGCCGAGTCCACCCCCAGCACGCCCGCCGCGGTTCCCCCCGCGGAGCGTCCCGAGAACCCCGAGCTCAAGTGGCTGCGCGAGGTGTACCAGCGCGGCGCCAAGCAGCTCACCCCGCGTGCCGTCGTCATGGGCATGTTGCTGGGCGCCATCATGTGCCTGAGCAACCTGTACGTGGTGCTCAAGACGGGCTGGAGCCTGGGCGTCACCATCACCGCGTGCATCCTCGCCTTTGCCATCTTCCGAATGCTCTCCGCGCTGCGGCTGGTGCGCACGGAGTTCTCGTTGCTGGAGAACAACGCCATGGGCTCGGTGGCGTCGGCGGCGGGGTACATGACGGGCGGTGGCAACATGGCGGCCATCCCCGCGCTGTTGGTGCTCACCGGCGCGCTCCCGCCCACCTGGCAGCTCATCATGTGGTGCGCGGTGATTGCCGTGATGGGTGTGTTTGCCGCCATCCCCATCAAGCGCCAGCTCATCAACATCGAGCAGCTCCCGTTCCCCACCGGCACCGCCACCGCGGAGACGCTGCGCTCCCTGCACAGCCACGGTGAGGCCGCCGACAAGGCGCGCATGCTGGGCTACGCGTCGGTGGTTGGCGCCCTGGTGGCCTGGTTCCGCGACGCCAAGGCCAGCTGGATGCCCTTCAACCTGCCGCACGGCTTCCCCTTCCCGGGCACGCTGCGGGGCAAGCCCGCCGAGGCGTGGACGCTGAGCATGGAGGCCAGCCTCATCCTGATTTCCGCCGGCGCGCTGATGAGCTGGCGCACGGGTTGGTCGCTGCTGTTGGGTGGCGTGCTCACCTATCTCTGGCTTGGTCCCATGTTCCTGGACGCGGGCGTCATCCCCTCGGTGAGCTACAAGATCATCGTGCAGGCAACGTTGTGGCCGGGTGCGGCGCTGCTGGTGTCGTCGGGGTTGATGTCCTTTGCGTATGAGTGGCGCAGCATTGCCCGCTCCGTGGTGGAGCTGGTGCGCCTGTTCAAGCCCGCCCGCACCGACGAGAGCGACCCGCTGGCGGAGATCGAGTGCCCGCAGTGGTGGTTCCCGGTGAGCTTCGCGGTGCTGAGCCCCATCATCGTCGCGCTGATGTGGTTCATGTTCGGCATCCCGTGGTGGGCGGGCCTGGTGGCCATTCCGCTCAGCGTGCTGATGGGCATGGTGGCCGCGCGCGTCACCGGTGAGACCGACGTCACTCCCACCAAGGCCCTGGGGCCCCTCACGCAGTTCGTCTACGGCGGCCTGCTGCCCAACAACCTCACCGCCAACATCATGAGCGCGAATGTGACGGGTGGCGTGGGGCTGCACTCCGCGGACCTGCTCACGGATCTCAAGAGCGGTTATCTCGTCGGGGCCAACCCACGCCAGCAACTCTACGCGCAGCTCTTTGGTTGCGTGGCGGGCGCGTTGGTGGTGATTCCCGTCTTCAACGTGCTGGTCCCCAACGCGGAAGCCCTTGGCGGCGAGAAGTTCCCCGCGCCCAGTGTGCAGGTGTGGGCCAGCGTGTCCAAGATCCTCGTCTCCGGCGTCGACGCGCTGCATCCCATGGCGCGCACCGCGGGCATGATCGGGCTGCTGTTGGGCGTGGTGCTGGTGCTGCTGGAGAAGCACGGTCCCAAGGCGCTGCGGAAGTTCGTCCCCGCGCCGTCGGGGCTGGGCATTGCGGCGGTGATGCCGTTCTACAACGCGCTGGCAATGTTCCTCGGCGCGCTGATCGCGGAGATCGTTCGACGGAAGAACCCGCAGAACGTGGAGCGCGTGGTGGTGCCGGTCAGCTCGGGCATCATCGCGGGAGAGAGCTTGATGGGCATCCTCGTGGCGCTGCTGATCGTGGCCGGAGTGCTCAACAAGTAGGTGCCTTGAGGGCCTGTCTCCGGTTCTCTAGACTCCCCAGTCATGGTTGCCGCGGAGAAGCTGCCCTCGTCGCCAGCCCCCGTTCCCGTCCAGGACGCCGACGGGCAGCGGTTCATCATGTTCAACGTGACCTGGGAGCAGTACGCCGCCCTGCGCAAGATGTTCGACGAGCGGCCCGGCTTCCGTCTCACCTTTCTCGAGGGAACGCTGGAGCTCATGAGCCCGTCCCGCGCCCATGAAGGCTACAAGAAGATCATCGCGCGCTTGCTGGAGATCTACGGGCTGGTCAGCGGTGTCCGCCTGCACGGCTTCGGCTCGACCACGTATCAGAACGAGCAGATGGAACGCGCGCTGGAGCCCGACGAGTGCTACTGCGTTGGCGACGTCAAGGACACGCCGGACATCGCCCTGGAGGTCGCGCTCTCCAGCGGCGGGATCAGCAAGCTGGAGGTGTACCGCGGCCTGGGCGTCCCCGAGGTGTGGATCTGGAAGAGTCAGCGCCTCCACCTCTTCGAGCTCGTGGAAGGCCAGTACCAACCGCTGGCGCAAAGCAAGGTCCTCCCCGACCTGGACCTCGACGAGCTGAGCACCTTCGCGCTGATGGACGACCAGGCAGAGGCCGCCCGCGCGTACTTCGAGCGGCTGCAGCAGCGCGCCCGTCGCTGAGGTGGCTTGAGCCCGAGGTGGCGCGAAGGCGCTTTTCCCGCCGCGCCCGGGGGCCTACGCTGCTTCGCGCATGGGTGAGACCAACACCAAGGGCCGCAGGGCCGCGGATCGACGTCGTGAGCGCATGGGCGGCGAGGATGAGGGCCCGCGCGAGGCCACCACGCCCGGACTCTCCCTTCCCCCCGACGACGAATCCGGCGGCTTGCCCGATCCCGACGTGGCGCCGGAGCGCGCGCCCAATCGTCGCGGCACGGGCGTCACCAACGTGACCAGCGTGGGCGTGGCCGCGCGCGACCTGCTCCGGGAACGTCCCGCCGAGCCCACCGCCGTGCGTGCGCTGCAGCTGGGGCCTGAGCTCCGCGCGGGGCGGCTCATCTGCCTGGAGGGCAAGGACGTTGGCAAGAGCTTTGACCTGGTCCACGACGTCATGGTGGTGGGCCGCTCCAACGACGCGCACATCAAGCTCACCGACCCCGCCATCAGTCGCGCGCACTTCGAGATCCGCTACGACGCCGGGAGCGGCACGTTCTTCTTCCATCCCATCGTCACCGACCCCGCTCCGCTGTTGAACGGCGAGGAGGCCGCGGGCAGCGACCGTGAGCTCGCCGACGGCGACGTCATTGAAGCGGGCGAGTCGACCATCCGCTTCGTGCGGCTGGAGGGCGCGGAGCCCAGGCCGCGCGAGGTCCCCAAGCCTCCCGAGCCCGAGCCGGTGGCCGCGCCGGCGCCTCCCCCACCCCCGCCGCCCATCCTGGAGCGCACCAAGCAGGTGTTCCGCAAGGTGGCGGACAATCCCAAGCTCACCCGGCGGAGCATCGGGATCGCCGTCGTGGCCGGGGTGCTCCTGGTGGCCGGCAGCATCTACGGCTACCGCGCGTACACGGTGGCGGCGCGGCAGGCGACCCTGGATGATCCCAACGGCAGCTACCAGCAGTTGCTCGCGCAGGTGCCGGCCATGCGGCAGTCGCGCAAGTGGCAGCAGTTGCAGGACACCGGCACCACGCTCAGCACGCTGGCGCCCGAGCGCGACGACGGCGCCAAGCTGGAGCGCGAGGGCCGCGAGGAGGCCACCGCGGAGAAGAACCTCAACGTGGCGCGCATGGGCGTGGCCGGCCGCCAGTTCGACGTGGCGCGCGGCGCGCTGCGGCTCATCCCGGACACCAGCGTCTACGCCGCGGACCGCGACAAGCTGCTCTTCCAGGTCGACGACGACGGGCGCCTCAGCGGCCTGGCGGCCATCCGCGAGCTGATGGAGGCGGGGAGGTTCCGCGAGGCGGCCGAGCGCGCGGAGCTGCACCTGCGCACCTATCCCAAGGACCAGGAGGCCGCGGGCATGCGCGCCACCGCGGTACGCACCGCCAGCGCGCGGGAGGCCCTGGGCAGCGCCACCTGGCAGGCCACCCGTCAGAAGGCGATGTCGCACCTGGAAGCAGGCGACCTCACCGCCGCGCTGGCCACCGCGCAGGACGCTACCGGTGGTTCGGATGCCGCCCAGGCGCGACGCATGGCGGGCCAGCTCGAGGAGCTGCAGCAGAAGTGGTCGCAGGGGCGCGCGCTGCTCAAGCAGAAGAGCGCCAAGGCGGTGGGCCCGTTGAAGGACGCGCGGGAGCTGGAGGAAGCGCTCGCGGGTGGTCGGACCACGCCGCTGGGGCAGGACATTGCCCGCGCGTTGGCCGACGCGTACTACCTGGCGGGCATTGAGGCGTTGGGCGCCGGGAAGGAATGCGAGGCCCGGACGTTCTTTGAGCGCGCCGACAGCGAGAAGGGGGGCGACGCCAAGGTGGTGGACAAACTCTCCCGACTGGCCGCCAAGGGACGCACGCTGCTGGGTGAAGCGGAGGCGGCGCGCGCCCGCGGCGACAAGGCAGCCCAGGTGCGGCTGGCCCGGGATGCGGCGTGTCGCCTGCCGCGTGGCGACGAGGACCGGGCCAAGGCCGAGCGGTTGGCGGGGGGCAAGGGCTGAATGGTCACCAAGGGCGCGCCATCGCTGAGCATCCTCATTGCCGACGACGCGCCCGTCATGCGCATGCTGCTCAAGGTGATGATCAGCCGCGTGCTGCGCGCGGACTTCACGGAGGCCCCCGACGGCGCCACCGCCATGAAGCTGGCCCAGGGCAAGCGGTTTGACCTGGTGTTCCTGGACATCAACATGCCGCACATGACCGGGTTGACGGTGCTGGACGGGCTGCGTCGCACCGAGGCGTACCGGGAGAGGCCCATTGTGCTCCTCACCACGCTGGGCCAGGAGAAGGACCGGGAGCGCGGCCTGGCGTTGGGCGCCAGCGCGTACCTCCTCAAGCCGCTGCGCAACATGGAGCTCATCCGCGTGCTCCTGAAGCTGGTGCCGCAGGCCATGGGCGTCACCGAGTCCAAGAAGGCCTCCGGCGCATCATGATCACCGGGCGGCTGGCGTGGGCGCTGGTGGTGCTGGCGTCGAGCACGCCGGTCACGCCCATTGCGTTGCCACCGGGCCCGCTGCTCGGCGTGAGCGTGGCGCACCTGCACGTGCCGGGGTTCGGCTACGGCTCGCAGCGCGCCCGTGAGCAGTTGGAGCAGCTGCGCGCGCAGGGCGCCAACTGGGTCAGCGTGATGCCGTTCTTCTACCTGCCCGCGTCGGACAGCCCGGAGGTGCGACGCGGCCGCGACCCCACGCTCCGCGACGAGGACTGGCTCCAGGAGGTGGCGCACGCGCACGCGGCGGGGCTGCGGGTGATGCTCAAGCCGCACCTCTGGATCCACGGCAGCTGGCCGGGCGCGGTGAAGATGCGCAGCGAGGCGGACTGGGCGCGCTTCTTCCGCGCCTACCGCGACCTGGTGGTGCCCCTGGCCGAGCAGGCGCAGCGCGCGGGCGTGGACCTGTTCTGCGTGGGCGTGGAGCTCAAGGAGGCCACCCTGGCGCAGCCGGCGCGGTGGCGCGCGCTCGTCGAGGAGGTGCGCCGGGTCTACCGCGGACCGGTCACCTACGCGTCCAACTGGGACGAGGTGCACGCGGTGAGCTTCTGGGACGCGCTGGACGCGGTGGGCGTGGACGCCTACTTCCCCGCCGCCGACGGCCCCGGTGCCGACGTCACGCGCATGAAGGAACGCCTGCTGTCCGCGCTGCGCCCAGTGGATGCGCTGGCCACGCGCGCGGGCCGGCCGCTGCTCCTGACGGAGGTGGGCTATCCCGCGCTGCACGGAGGGGCGGCGCGTCCCTGGGAGCTGCCGGATGGCGCCCGTGCCGACGTGGACGAGGCGGTACGCGCCTGGCAGGCCCTGCTGGAGGTGGCCCCGGGGCTGGGGAGCCTGCGCGGGATGTTCGCGTGGAAGTGGTACACGTCCTCCTTCAACCCATTTGACCGCGACGCCTACTCGCTGGAGGGTACGCCTGCCATGCACCTGCTCAGTCAGCACTACCGACGTTGGGGCAGCGGTGTGGGGAGAGGCCCATGAGCGCACTGCAGGACCGGCTGAAGGACGTGGAGAAGGCGGAGGGGAACGCGGACGCGGTGGATGAGGCGCGTCGCAGGCTGGTGGAGGAGCTGGAGGGGGATCCCGCCGCCGCGCCCGCCGTGACGGAGGCCCTCTACCGGCTGGGGTTGTCCACCTTGTGGCGCAAGCGTGACCTGGCCGCGGCCAGTGACCTCTTCAAGCGCGCCGCCGAGAAGAAGGACCCCACGTGGAGCCCGGTGGCGCGCACCAGCTACGCGCTGACCCTGCACGCCAAGCAGAAGTACCCGCAGGCGGTGTTTGAGCTGCGCAAGGTGATTGGCTCCGGCGCGCCCACGCCCGCCACCACCACCGCGCTGTGCATGCTCTGCCAGGTCCTGCGCGACAGCGGTGCCAAGCCCAGCGAGATCGAGAAGGCCGACAAGGAGCGCATTGCCGCGCTGGACGCGATGGTGAAGCAGGCGCCCGCGGGAAGCGAGGAGCTGGCGCAGTGGCGCGTCATGCTGGCCGTGGCCCACAAGGAGGGCGGCAGCCGCAGCGAGTGCAAGAAGCAGCTGGAGGCGGTGGTGGCCATGGGCAACGCCGCCGGCGACGCGCTGGCCTCCGCCAGGGAGCTCCTCAAGGGGATGTGAGGTCAGCGCGGGGCGCCGCCGTCCGTCGTCGTGGCGCTGCCGCAGCGACCCTGCACGCACGCCAGGCCAAAGTTGCTGCAGCGCGCGTCGCTGTCACACGGCGGCGCGCAGGTCCCGCCCATCACCGCCACGTGACACACCGTCCCGGCACGCGAGGCACAGTGCGCGTCCTCCGAGCAGTCCAGCCACACCGCATGGGGTGAGCCCAGCTGGTGCTCCTCCGCGGCGGCGCGCGTGGACCGTGCGGGCGCGCTTCCCTGCGGCGCGGGCGTGGCAGCGCTGCGACACGCGAGCGGCGTGGTCACCAGCAGGGCGATCAGAAGGGGAAAAAAACGGAGGGCAGCCGCGGTGGTTGGTGGGGGGGGATCACCGGTACCGCGCAGCTGCCCTCCGGAAACCTGCCAAGAGATAAACGCACGGCGGACTGGACGTCGGACCGGGGGGGGGAGTCCTGACGCCCTGCCGCACCGTGCATCCAGGGTGATAGCAGGCGACGTGCCAGGCTCCGGCGACCGGTTTGCCCGCGCCGCATTCTGTCGTGTTTTCGGCATCTTGGTCTCCGTGGCGGCTACCTTCACGCACCTGCGGTTCGGGTTTCTGTGCCCGGGTTTGCGAGCGCTCAAACGATTGGAACTCAGCAAGTACAGCGTCTTGCAATACGTGGTGCCTCACGCCCTATCAGGGTTTGTATGCCCCGGTTGGTTTTCGGCGGCGTCACCGGCGGGAACCTTGGGTGGGCCGAAGATGGCCTCCTGGAGGGTGGGGGCAGGACAGCCCAGTCGCGTGGACAAGAGTTCATAGACGAGGTGGGTGAGGTGCCCGCGCGGAGGGTCCAGGATGCGCCGCTGCAGCACCTCCGGGTAGCCCTGCGGGCCCAGCACCGCCGGCTCTGGCCACCGGCCATCCGCGCCCCGCTCCACCAGTCCGCGGGCCTGCAGGGCCAGCCTCCGCTTCACGTGCAGCATCTCCCGCGTGAGAGCGTGGAAGAGCCACATCCACGACATCCAGGTGTGGGCGGGTTGGGCCAGCAGGCCGGGAAGCTCCGGGGGCGCCGCGTCCAGCACGGCCTGCAGCGCTTGGCGTCGGTCCAGCAGCGCGGCGCGGTCCAGCGCATCCAGCTCCCGCAGCGCGCCGGGGAAACGCGCCGCCAGGCGCTTCATGGCGAGTCGACGCGCGTCCCGCTCCGCCCCGGAGAAGCCGGTCAGTCCGGCGGCCGCGGCGGCCTCCCGCTCGTCGTGGAGGCGGAGCAGCACCTCGTACTTGTGGCGCAGCTCCTCCAACTCCGCTCGCCCCACCTCCGGCCACGCGGTCATGCCGTCACCGTGCGGAAACGCGGGCAACACCGCGGCCGCTCGCGCAACGCAGGGGCGTGGGCGCGGGTGGAGCGGGGTTGGGTTGTCATGGGAGGTCGGGTTCGGGGGGAACCACCCGGGAAGCCCGCCGCGCGCGGCGACATGCGGGTGCTCGCGCCGGTCAGGCCCGAGGTCAGGCGCTCTTGCGGAAGCGGCTGGGGAAGCTGGTGCCGAACTCCTTGTCCGGGTGGATGCGCTTGGCGCGGGCCAGCAGCGTGGCCTCATCCTCACGGCGGTTCGGGTCGGGGATGCAGCAGTCCACCGGGCACACCGCGGCGCACGCTTCCTCGTCGTGGAAGCCCACGCACTCGGTGCACAGGTTGGGGTCGATCACGTAGATGTCATCGCCCTCGCTGATGGCCTCATTGGGGCACTCAGGCTCGCAGGCACCGCAGTTGATGCACTCCTCGGTGATCATGGTGGACATGGGTGGACTTCCTCCAGAACGCCCCGTTCCAGGCCAGGGCGGAGACAGTGGGTTCAAGGTGCCCAGAAACCGGCCGGGCCTCCAAAGGGTTGCGACCATATCGGCACGTCCGGCGGGGGGCAAGCAACGCTGCCCGAGGCTGGGTCGGGGGCTGCGGGGTCGCGTTGGCGTCGAGGAATCCCTGCGCCGCAGCCCCCGTTGCCCCACGCCATCCGTGCGCCCGGGGGCGCGCCCTTGGACGCACGCACGCGCGGCCGGCGCCTGACTGAATTCCGGTCAGGGTGTCCAATCCGCGGACAGGGGCGCGCGCCGACCGAGCAGGCCGCGGTGTGTGATTTCGCGGACTTGCGTCGCGGGAGCTGCTTGGCACGTGGGTTGATGTGGGGAGACGTGCGTCGCGCTGATGAGCCCGGCGCTCCCACCGCAAGAGGCGGCGGGACTTGAGAGGTGCGCACGCCGGTGGCGACGCACCAGCCAGAGGAAGAACAGAGATGACCACGCACGCAAGCAACATGAGCAGCAACTACGTGAACACTCCGCCGGTCATGGGCCAGGCCGCCGTCATGGCGGGGGAGCGGCCGCGCCGCAGTGTCTACGTGATCAGCGAGCGCAACGTCGGAGACGGGACGCGCTCGTTCTGGACCAAGGTGGGAGTGGCTTTCGAGAACCGCGACGGCTCCGTCACCATCAAGCTGGAGGCGCTGCCCGTGAGCGGCACGCTCCAGATCCGCGACGACGACAAGGACCGCGAGCGTCGCGAGCGCGCCTCCCACGCGCCGTTCTGAGCATCACCACCAACCCCTCTTTTCCGTCGGGTACGTCCCGACGTTCACATCAATGGAGTCACCCATGACGATGGAATGTTTGTTCAAGACCGTGGCGCTGGGAGTGCTGGGCGCCGTCCTCACCACGCTGGGCACCCCGGCGTGGGCCGCCGACAACGCCGTGACCACCACCCCGCGCGTGGAAGCCCCCGCTTCCGACGAGGGCGGCGTGGTGAACATCAACACCGCCAGCGCGGAGGAGCTGTCCTTCCTGCCCGGCGTGGGGATGCGCAAGGCCGAGGCGATCGTGGCGCGTCGGGAGAAGAAGAAGTTCACGCGCCCCGAGGAGCTGATGGAGGTCAAGGGGATTGGTCGGGGCATCTTCAGGAAGTGCAAGGCGCACGTGCGGGTCAGTGGTCCCACCACGCTGACCCAGAAGCTGCGCGGAACCTCACGCAAGACCTGACGAGACCCTGAAGCAGGTTGGGTCGGCCGCACCGGGGAAGGTTCCTGGTGCGGCCGGTTCTTTTTTCTGTGACGACGAGTCCGACGTCGAGGCGGAACCGAATGTCGAGGGGCGACGCGCGCGGCGGAAGGCAAGGCGGCATGCGGCGCCCCCCCACGCGCCCCCGCTGTCACGCCGGGTCCCGAGCCGAGAAGTGTCGTGAATTCGGTCACCCTGACTGAAATTCAGACAGGTCCCGCGCGCGTTCGTATGTGTTCTCCGTCGAGAAGTGGGTTGGCATTGCGCGTGCTCTGCGCTCCCACGCCCCCCCGGCCCCAAGAACAAACCAGCCAGGCGGCGTGGCCACAATGCCTGGCTGGGGGGCTAAGAGACAGTGGGGGTTGGCACGGAGATAAGC